>NZ_CP130832.1:3668571-3974285 GCF_030549615.1 Stenotrophomonas sp. 610A2 | reverse complement strand
CGCACCTTGCGGGCTCGGCGTGAACGCCACCGTCTGCCCGAGCACGAAGTTCCCGGCCGGGTTGTCCTCTCGCTGTGGCCAATGCAGAGATGCGGTGTTGGCCGCATCCAAAGGATCGGCGAGCGCCACGCTGCGGCCGCCATCGGCATCCTGGGTAATCGCTTCGACCTTCATGTCCGGCAGCGGACCAGCGTTGATGCGGCGGGTCTGACGCTCACCTGAGGTTGCGGACGACTTGTCGGCAGCTGATGCCACCAGCAGCAACGGTGCGGACACCAGCATCGATGCGCCGGCCGAGGTCACCAGCGTGGAGACCTCGGAACGATTCAGGTCGGCGCCAGCGCGGGCAGGTGCGGTTACCGACAGGCAACTGACTGCCACGACGCAGGCAACGGAAAGCAGGGTTTTCATCAAATACTCCTCAAAGGAACAAATGCGCGATCACAAGGTCTGCGTGCGGCTCTCATCCACCGCCTCGATGGTGGGCACGAACGCCAATGCAGCGCCCTCCGGATTACGCAGCATCCAACCGGCGCCCTGCGGGCTCGGCTGGAAAGCGACTTTGCTGCCAACCGTGAAACCGGCCGCCGGATCATCTTCGCGCTTTGGCCACTGCAGGGTGGCGCGGTTCTCGGCATTGGCTGGATCTTCCAGGGTGACGCGGCGGCCGCCATCGGCGGCGGTCTCCACCGATTTCACTTCCAGGTCAGGCAGCGGACCGGCGCTGGCGCGACGCTTCTCCTCGCGGCGTTCGCTGGATTCCTTGGACATGTCGGCTGCACCGCGCACGCCTGCCGCAGACAGGAAGATCGGGCCGGACACCACCATCACCACGCTGGAACCAGTCACCAGCACGGAGGCTTGTGAGCCGTTGATTTCGCCTGCGCGGACTTCACCCGTGGTGAGGCCAAGGCTGGCGGCGATGGTAACGGCGAGGATGCCGCTGTTGAACAAATGCTTCATGGGGTCGCTTCCTGCTGACGTGTTGGGGCTTGCGTGTTGCTTCCGGTCATTGCCGGCACGGGTGTTTGATGGGCGACGGCAAGTTCGCGTTCCAGCGCACCACTGCGATGCAGGAAGTCGAACACCGACTCCACTGTCACCACCGAGTAGTTGCCGGAGATGCGTTCGCTGGCCGGGTGATCGGTAACTGCCACGTTGTCGGCAAGGAAACGCGCACCCAGCCGCTTGCCGATGCCGATGTGCATGCGTGACGGCGTATAGCCCTTCTGCTTGAGCCAGGCCAAGGCGCTGTCGCGGTCAGCGAGGGGCGCATCGCCTGCGGCCTGCGCCATTGCCGCTGCGGCGACTTCCAGGATCCATTGGTTGGAGTTCTGGTACTCGCTGCTGCCGGGATAGGCCAGCATGCTGTAGCGCGGCTCATGCAGTGCACGTGCCCGTGGTGCAGCGCCGGCAAGCAATGCCTTCAACGCTGCGCGGACTTCCGGCGTGGGAATGCCAACCCGCAGGTCGGTGGTGATCGAGCTTTCGCCAACCAGGTTCACCAAACCTTCGCGGTACAGGTCGGAGCTGTCGGTCTTGCAGCGGTTGAGCAGGTGCACCACGTCCCAGCTGCCGGCGTCGTTGCGCACCAGGAAGGCAAGGTGGCTATGGCGCAGCCCGTACTTGCTCAGGTCCTGGCCGCCACGCGCAGCGATAGCCACATCCACGCCGGGCAGGGCATCGAGCGTATCGGCGGTGACCGCTGCCATGTCGAACATGGCGGCAATCGTGGTCGGCGGCGGATAGCGTGGGCTGCAGGCCGGTTGCGCGAATGCCGGGGCGGCGAGGGTGGCCAGACTCAGTGAGAGAGCCAGCAATAGTGTGGTGCGAGGTTTCATCGGCGCGCATCCTTGCATGGTGCTTGGGAAATATTCGTTAGGAGCGGGCAAAGCTGCGGCGAGGCCTGCGGCTGTCTTTCGTTCAAGGCTGCTTCCACTGCGCGTGCAGCAGGCCGGAAACCGCAAAACAGGCCGGCGCATCCTTGTTGGACAGCACGATCACGGTCTCGCCGGTTGCCGGGTAATGGCGCACGTCGGTGCAGACACCGTCGGTGCTGCCACCATGGCCCCAGCGGAAGTCGCGGGCCGGCACGTCCTTGCCGTAGCCGGTGGCAAAGAATCCCAGGCCCATGAATTCGCGTTGGGTTTGCGTGGCCTGTCCGAACAGTGCCGCTGGCAGCAGCTTGCCGGCATTCAAAGCCTGCACGAAGCGGAACATGTCGCGCGCATTGCCCACTTCGCCACCGGCGGGCAGGCCACGGTTGGGTTGGGTGGCGCAGTTGCGCACACGCTTGCCATCCACCTCCGCATACGCCCGTGCCAGATCGGCAGCGGGATCGTCGCAGGCCACGAAGCCGGTATCTTGCATGCCGGCCGGTTGCAGCACGTGCTGGCGGATGTAGCTTTCGAAATCCTGCCCGGAGAGGACTTCCAGCATCCGCCCCAATACCAGGTAGCCGAAGTTGCCGTACTTCTGCGCGCTGCCGGGCGCGAACTCCGGGGCGCGCCCGGCATGCAGTGCGACCATCTCCTCCAGGCTGCCCAGTCGTGCGCGATCGGCACTGTGTTCGGCGCCAAAAAGCTCGTCGATATCGCCCGCACCGGCGCTATGCGTCAGCAGTTGGCGGACGGTCACCTCAGTGGCGAACTGACGATTGGGGTAGTCCTTGAGCACCTCGCCGACCTTGCTGTCCAGGTTGAGGCGACCGGCGGCGATCTGCTGCAGGATCGCCACGCTGGTGAACATCTTGCCGGCCGAAGCCAGGTTGAAGCGGTCATTCACCTGCAGCGGTGCTTCCTGCTGCTCATCGCGCGCGCCATAGGCTTTCTCGAACACCACCTCATCGCCGCTGGCGATCAACACCGTGCCCGAGAACTGGCCGGCGGCCTGCAGCCCCAGCGCAAAGCCATCCAACTGTGCCAGCGCTTCAGCGCTGGGTGCCTGCGCGGCAGTGGCAACCCAGGGCACGACAGCGAGCAGCAACGGGGCAAAACGCAGCAGGCGAGGCGCGGCAGCTGGATGCTTCAGTGGTTTGCGCATGGTCGGGCCCAGGTTGGGGATGGCCAGAACATAACATCGCCCATTACTGCTGACAGTCTGCAAGCAGGGCCCCGGCAGCGGATAATGGCGCCATGTCGCCTACCAAATCCCCCGTGCGGGCCATCATCTGGATGCTGGCCGCTGTCGCTTTCTTCTCCTGCATGGACGCTGGCATGAAGATGCTGTCCAGCAGTTATCCCACCCTGCAGGTCACCATGCTGCGCGGTGCAGCCTCGCTGCCGTTCGTCCTTGTATGGGTGCTTGCCACCGCTGGGCCGCGCTCGATCATCCCGGTACGTTGGGGCCTGCATCTGCTGCGCGGCGTGCTCGGCATGGTGATGATCGGCTGCTTCGTCTATGCGCTGCGCACCTTGTCGTTGTCCACTGCTTATACGATCTACTTTGTCGCGCCCTTGCTGGTAGCGGCACTGTCGGTGCCCTTGCTGGGTGAGCACGTGGGGCCGCGGCGTTGGGTCGCCATCGGCATCGGCCTGATCGGCGTGCTGGTGGTGCTGCGCCCGGGCGTGGATGGTTTCATCTCGTTCCCGGGCCTGATGGTGCTGCTGGCGGCGACGGCTTACGCAATCGCGGCGGTCACGGTCAGCCTGCTGACCCGTACGGATACCCCGCAATCGATGGTGGTCTGGTTCCTGCTGATCATGGCGATCGGCGCCGGCCTGCTGGCCTGGCCGCAGTGGCAGCCGCTGCAGTGGAAGCACGCCGCGCTGATCGCCGGCATGGGCCTGGCCGGGGCCTTGGGCCAGATCGCGCTGACCCGGGCATTCCAGCTGGGCCAGGCCTCGATGATCGCGCCGCTGGAGTACACCGGGCTGGTCTGGGTGATCGGCTGGGACGTGCTGCTCTGGCAGAAGCTGCCCGACCGCTGGACCTGGATCGGCGCCGGCATCATCGTCGCCAGCGGCCTGTACCTGCTGCACCGTGAACGCGTGCAGCGGGCGCAGCGGCCGGATCAGATTGATCATCCCTGAAAGCCGACCCCTCCCCAGCCCTCCCCTTGGCTTCGCCAAAGGGAGGGGGAGGAACTGTAGGAGCGGTGTCAGCCGCGAAGCTGGTGATGCCATATGAACAGGTATTGCCGCGATCTGGTGGTCCATCTGCTTCGCGGCTGACGCCGCTCCCACAAACAGAACTACCCCCCACCATATCCCCGACTGGTTTCGCTTAGAACCAAAAGGAATAAGATTCCGGTTTGCGGCACGCGCGCCGGGGCCCCGGCGCTGCTAGGCTGCACGCCCCTTACTTATGCCCTCCGGTTGCCCTGGCAGTGATCGAGTTCCAGCACCTGCAGAAAGCTTATGCCGTCGACGGCCGCGCGATCACCGCGCTGCATCCGCTCGACCTGAAGATCCAGGCCGGCGAAGTGTTCGGCATCATCGGCCACTCCGGTGCCGGCAAGTCGACCCTGATCCGCCTGATCAACCGCCTGGAAGAACCAAGCGGCGGGCAGGTGCTGATCGATGGCCAGGACGCCACCGCGCTGGACGCCGACGGCCTGCGCGCGCTGCGCCGACGCATCGGCATGATCTTCCAGCACTTCAACCTGCTGTCGGCACGTACCGTCGCGGCCAATGTGGCCTTCCCGCTGGAACTGGCCGGCACGCCCAAGGCCGAGATCGACGCCCGCGTGGCCGAGCTGCTGCGCATGGTCGGGCTGGAAGAGCATGCGGCCAAGTATCCGTCGCAGCTGTCCGGCGGGCAGAAGCAGCGTGTCGGCATTGCCCGCGCGCTGGCCACGCGCCCGCAGATCCTGCTGTGCGACGAGGCCACCAGCGCGCTGGACCCGCAGACCACCGCCTCGGTGTTGGCGCTGCTGGCCAAGATCAACCGCGAGCTGGGCCTGACCATCGTGCTGATCACCCACGAAATGGATGTGATCCGCCGCGTCTGCGACCGCGTTGCCGTGCTCGATGCAGGCCACATGGTGGAGATGGGCCCGGTCACCGAGGTCTTCCTGCATCCCCGGCACACGACTACCCGTCGTTTCGTCTCCGAGTCCGAACATGTGGACGAAGGCGAGCAGCTGCGCGATTTCGCTGCCGTCGGTGGTCGCATCGTGCGTCTGACCTTCCTCGGTGAAGGCACTTACGAACCGTTGTTGGGGCGCATCGCCCGCGACACGGGGGTGGACTACAACATCCTTACCGGCCGCATCGACCGCATCAAGGACACGCCCTACGGCCAGCTGACCGTGGCCCTGGTAGGCGGCGACCAGAACGCCGCGCAGGCAGCCTTCATCGCTGCTGGTGTGCACGTCGAGGAGCTGCGCCGATGATCATTGCAACTGCCGCGGAAGGCTTCTTCCGCCATCTGGATGCTGGCAAGTGGGCCGATATCGGCCAGGCCACCATCGACACCTTGCTGATGCTGGCCGGCTCGCTGCCATTGACCCTGGCCATTGGCCTGCCGCTGGGCGTGCTGCTGTTCCTGACCGGCTCGCCGCAGCTGCACCGCAAGCCGGTGGTCTACGGCATCACTGCCTTGTTGGTGAACCTGCTGCGCTCGGTGCCCTTCATCATCCTGATGATCGTGCTGATCCCGGTGACGCTGGCGATGATGGGCACTTCGCTGGGTGTGCGTGGCGCGATCCTGCCGTTGGTGGTTGGCGCTGCACCGTTCTACGCGCGTCTGGTGGAAACCGCACTGCGTGAAGTCGACCGTGGCGTGATCGAAGCCAGCCAGGCAATGGGTGCGACCACCAAACAGCTGGTCTTCAAGGTACTGCTGCCGGAAGCGCGACCGGGCCTGATCGCCGGTGCCACCGTCACCACCATCGCCTTGATCGGCTTCACCGCAATGGGCGGTGCGATTGGCTCCGGCGGCCTCGGCGACCTGGCCTTCCGCGATGGCTACCAGCGTTCGCACACCGACGTGGCACTGGTTACCGTGGTACTGCTGCTGGTGCTGGTGCAGCTGCTGCAGATGCTCGGCGACCGCCTGGTTACGCATTACAGCCGCAAGTAATGGAATGACTGCGGGCCGGCACGTTGCGTGCCGGCCTGTTAGCGTATGTCCACACCATCCTTCCCCACGGGATCTCGTTACCGATGAACAAGCTGCTCACCTTTCCCCTGATTGCCGCCGTGCTGGCCCTGTCTGCCTGCGGCAAGCCTGCCGCCGACGAGTCCAAGCTGGTGGTCGCCGCCACCGCCGTGCCGCATGCCGAGATTCTGCAGGTGGTCAAGCCGCTGCTGGAGAAGGAAGGCGTCAAGCTCGACGTGCGCGTGTTCAACGACTACGTGCAGCCCAATGACCAGCTGGTGCAGAAGCAGGTGGACGTCAATTACTTCCAGACCGAGCCTTACCTCAAGGCTTACAACCTGGACCGCAAGACCGATCTGGTCACCGTCACCGGCGTGCATATCGAGCCGTTCGGTGCCTATTCGCGTCGCTTCAAGTCGCTGGCTGAACTGCCCAACGGCGCTGACGTGGTGATCCCGAATGACCCCAGCAACAACAGCCGCGCGCTGATCCTGCTGGACACCGCCGGTGTCATCAAGCTCAAGGACCCGAGCAACGCATTGTCCACCCAACGTGACATCACCGAGAACCCGAAGCAGCTCAAGTTCCGCGAGCTGGATTCGGCGATGCTGCCGCGCGTGCTGGACCAGGTCGATCTGGCCCTGATCAACACCAATTACGCGCTGGATGCCGGCCTGAACCCGACCAAGGACGCACTGGCGATTGAAAGCAGCGAGTCGCCGTACGTGAACTTCCTGGTCGCGCGCCCGGACAACAAGGATGACGCCCGCGTGCAGAAGCTGGCCAAGGCTCTGACCAGTCCGGAAGTGAAGGCTTTCATCGAGCAGAAGTACAAGGGCGCGGTACTGCCGGCGTTCTAAGCTTCACCGCTGGACCGGGACTGCCCTGTAGTGCCGAGCCATGCTCGGCAGGGGCTCTACCGGCAGCCCAATGTGGGAGCGGCGTAAGCCGCGAAGCCGATATCGCCACAGGTGCGCGCGACGTTGCGATCCGGTGGTGCGCTTGCTTCGTGGCTTACGCCGCTCCTACAGGTTTGGGGCCCGGTAAAGCCCCTGCCGAGCATGGCTCGGCACTACGGGTTGGGAATGCTGGTAAAGCCTCTGCCGAGCATGGCTCGGCACTACCGGTATTCGGCATGGCGTAATCTTTGGGCCTGCATCAACGGATCAGGCCCATGCCACTGCTGTTCGCTCTGCCGCTGGCGATACTGGTTTTCGTCGCGATCATGTTGCTGCTGATGCCGCTGTCGCTGTGGCAGCGCGTGCGCAGCGGAGGCGCGCGCCGGCAGGCGCGGCCCTGGCTGATCATCTTCAACTACTGGGCGACGCTGGTGTCCACCGGCCTGTTCGCGGTGTTCGTCGGCATCGCCGGCTTCTGGTGGCCGGGCGCCTGGTCCTACGCCGCGCTGGGCTGGTTGGCAGGCCTGCTGGTCGGTGTGCTCGGCCACTACCTGACCCGCTTCGAGCCCGGCCCGGAGGCGCTGCATTACATGCCCAATACCTGGCTGGTGCTGGCGTTGACCGCAATGATCGTGGTGCGCGTGGTCGCCGGCATGGTGCAGGGCTGGCAGGCATCGGTGAACAGCGTGCCGTGGCCGGAATCGGGTTGGCTCAGCCATGCCGGTCTGCTGGCGATGGCGGCCTTGCTGCTCGGTTATGCGGGCATGTACGCCTGGCTGCTGCGGCGTAGGGTTCGCCATCATCAACGCTACCGCGGCTTTGACCGCAGCCCGCGCTGAGCTTGTGACCGATGGCGGGCGGGGGCTGTCACGGCTAGTCTGGTGCGGACACTGACGGAGATCGTTGATGGGTTTGCTGCAGTTTTTCGGGCGCCGCTTGGCGCACTTCCTGGCACAGCCACGCGCCAACCAGATGCGGCCGTCCACCAGCGACCCGGCCATGTTGCTGAGTACCTTGCGGCGTGGTGATGTGTTGCTGGTAGAGGGCAATAGCCGCTTCTCCACAGCAATCAAATACCTGAGCCAGTCCACCTGGTCGCATGCGGCGCTGTACATCGGCGAAGAGCCGCTACTGGAAGGTGGCAAGCCGCAGCCGATGCTGATCGACGTGGATGTGGAACAAGGCGTGCGGCGGATACCGCTGACCGAATTCGCCAATCAGCACACCCGCATCTGTCGTCCGCAGGGTTTGTCGCCGGTGGTGGTGGATCAGCTGGTGGGCTTCATGCGGGCAAGGCTGGGTTACAGCTATGACCTGAAGAACGTGTTCGATCTGGCGCGTTACCTGATCAGGCAGCCGCCAGTGCCCGGTCATATGCGTCGGCGCCTGATCGCGCTGGGCAGTGGTGAGCCGACCAAGGCCATCTGTTCGACCTTGCTGGCGCAGGCCTTCGAGTCGATCCGCTACCCGATCCTGCCGGAGATCGAGACGGTGCTGGCGCAGGTAGGTGGCGCCGAGCAGTCGCAGGAGATCCTGCATATCCGCAACTACAGCCTGTACACGCCGCGCGACTTCGATGTGTCGCCGTTCTTCGATGTGGTGAAGCCCCGGCTACAGCACAACTTCGATTATCTGGCGCTGCAGTGGAGTGATGACGGCAGCCCATGATCCCCCCCTCCCTTGCCCCGTAGGGGCAGGGGAGGGCTGGGGAGGGGTAGCTCTTGCTCCGGCTTTGGCTTTGATCAGCGACATAAAAAAAAACGGGCCGCGAACGGCCCGTGTTTCACTTACTACCACTGCATTGAATCTACAACGGTGTTGCCAGGAACGTTGTCGCTTAGAAGCGTGCACCCAGGCCGAAGCCCACGGTCCACGGATCCAGCTTCAGCTCGCCTGCATTCTGGCCAGCAATGCGCAGGTCAGGGCGCGACTGCATGTAACGTGCGTCAGCGCGGGCAAACCAGGTCGAGTTGATGTTCATGTCGACGCCGACGGTGCCGATTGCGCCCTTGGCGGTTTCAACGCCAACGTGGTTGCCGGTGCTGCTCAGGCCGTCGATCTTCTCGTTGCTGAAGTTCGACTCGTAGTAACCCAGGCCAACGAACGGACGGAACACGTTGTCCGCCTGGCCGAAGTGGTACTGCGCGCTCAGTGCAAGCGGCTGCTGCTCGACGCTGCCAACCTTGGCGCCGCCATCGGTGCGCACGCGGTGGTCGAACTTGTCGGCTGCGCCCCACAGTTCAACGGCGAAGTTGTCGTTGAAGTAGTAGCTGGCGCTGATCGTCGGTGCCGGGCCGCCATCGACTTTGCCAATACCGTCGATCGGATCGTTCTTCGGCTGCAGCAGGCTGATGCCGCCAACCACGGCAAAATGCTTGCCTGATGCGGTATCGCCATTGCCATCCTGCGCAAATGCGGTGGAAGACAGCGCCAGTGCGCCGAGCGTGGCAAGGCTGAGAATTTTGATGGAACGCATGACTAACTCCTCGTGTTGCGATCAGGACTACGTTGTTATCAAGGCCCTCGTTATGGGGCGTGGCCACCCTAACGATGGCAAGATGAATCGCTCTAAACGCAGGGGTTTTTCAGTACTACTGCGTTCAGCGAAAAACAGAGGGATCCCATGGACACGAAGCTTCAACAAAAATTTCCATTCACGATGTTGTGCTGCGCGTGATGAGTGGTGATCTGCTGCAGGGCCTGCCAGCGCAGGTGAATGCCGCTTGCCGCGTGCTGGTGCTGGGCTCGATGCCAGGTGCGATATCACTTGATGAATCGCGTTATTACGCGCATCCACGCAATCGCTTCTGGCCGTTGATGGCGGCGTTGTGCGGCTTCGATGCGCAGCTGCCTTATCCACAGCGTATGCAGTGCCTGCAACAAGCCGGCGTTGGCTTATGGGATGTGATCGGGCAATGCCAGCGCGCCGGCAGTCTGGATGCGGCCATCGTGCGCGGCAGCGAAGTGCCAAATCCGATTGCACCGCTGCTGGCCGGTCTGCCCGAGCTGCGGGCCATCGCCTGTAACGGCGCTGCGGCACACAGTGCGTTCCAGCGATGGATCGCACCGGCTTTGCCGCCTTTGGCGGCTGCGCTGCCGGTACTGGCCCTGCCTTCGACCAGTCCGGCCAATGCGGCGTGGTCGTTGCCGCGCCTGACTGGGCAGTGGCAAGCGCTGCAGCCTTGGTTGAATGCGCCAAACACGGTGGTATCGCCTGCAACAAATGGTTTGGCTGGCTAGGACAGGCAAGACAGTCTGCAACGCACAAACCGCGCCCGGGGACGGAAAATACGGCCGTCACGACGGATCTGGCGCGGCCTTGTCCGGGGACATACGCAGGCGAATTCGCTTGTAGCGGTTGGCGCTGCGGCCCGCTAACGCCACAATAGGGGATTCCCTCATTGTTGCTGGAGTAGTTCATGGCCGAAATCAAGGAAGCACTTGTCCCCGATATCGGTGACTACAGCGACATTCCGGTGATCGAAGTGCTGGTCGCGGTTGGCGATACGGTCAAGAAGGACCAGGGTCTGGTCACGCTGGAGTCGGACAAGGCGACGATGGAAGTACCGTCGGCCTACGCCGGTGTGGTCAAGGAATTGAAGGTCAAGGTCGGTGACGGCCTGTCCGAGGGCAAGGTCGTGGCCCTGATCGAAGTCAGCGAAGAGGCTGCCAAGCCCGCCGCCGCTGCCGCGCCGGCTGCTCCGGCCAAGGTCGAAGCCGCTGTCGAGACCGGCACCAAGGTCGAGCCGGTGGCGGTTGCCCCGGTCGCCGACAAGCTGGCCCAGCGCGAAATCGCCCAGGAAGACGCGGTCACCACCAGCAAGCCGGCCACCCCGCCGGTGCAGTTCAACGCCGAAGGCGTGCTGCCGGCCAATGTGCCGTATGCCAGCCCGGCCGTGCGCGTGTTCGCCCGTGAACTGGGCGTGGACCTGCAGCAGGTCAAGGGCACCGAGAAGGGCGGCCGCATCACCAAGGGCGACGTGCAGAAGTTCGTCAAGGGCGCACTGTCCGGTGGCGTTGTTGCCAGCGCCGGTGCTCCGGCTGCTGCCGGTGGCGGCCTGAACCTGCTGCCGTGGCCGAAGGTCGACTTCAGCAAGTTCGGCGAGACCGAAGTGGTGCAGCTGTCGCGCATCAAGAAGATCTCCGGCGCCAACCTGGCCCGCAACTGGGCGATGATCCCGCACGTCACCCAGTTCGAGCAGGCTGACATCACCGATCTGGAAGGCCTGCGCGTGGCCCTGAACAAGGAAAACGAGAAGGCTGGCATCAAGCTGACCATGCTAGCCTTCCTGATCAAGGCCAGCGCCGCCGCGCTGAAGAAATTCCCCGAGTTCAACGCTTCGCTGGATGCCAGCGGCGAGAACCTGACCCTGAAGAAGTACTTCAACATCGGCTTTGCCGCTGATACGCCGAGCGGCCTGGTCGTGCCGGTGATCCGTGACGTCGACAAGAAGGGCGTGGTGCAGATCGCCCAGGAAAGCGGTGAACTGGCCAAGAAGGCGCGTGACGGCAAGCTCGGCCCGGCTGACATGAGCGGCGGCTGCTTCTCGATCAGCTCGCTGGGCGGCATTGGTGGCACCGCCTTCACCCCGATCGTGAATGCGCCGGAAGTGGCCATCCTCGGTGTCTCCAAGTCGTCCATCCAGCCGGTCTGGAACGGCAAGGAATTCGCCCCGAAGCTGATGCTGCCGCTGTCGCTGAGCTACGACCACCGCGTCATCGACGGCGCCCTGGCGGCCCGTTTCACCACCTACCTGTCGCAGGTGCTGGCCGACATGCGGCGCGTGCTGCTGTGACGCCAGTGGCGCCACGACGCGCCCTGCTGGCGCTGGTGCTGGCTGCCCTGACGGGCCCGGCGCTGGCCGCCAGCCAGTGCCTGCCGGTGGTCGGCGAGGGTTGGCCGCCGGCGGTGGGCAACTACGGCCAGGCCGCGACCAGTCTGCTTGGTGGCCAGGCCGAAGATGGTCTGTCGCTGTTGGTGTTGCCGGCCCGAGGGGTGGAATCGCAGGTGCTGCTGCGCCGCGATGCCGCCACCGGCGGCTGGATGGTGCTGGCCGGCATGGCCGACAAGCGTATCTACAGCTGGAGCACCACGGGCGGGCGCGGTGGCGTCAACCTGCAGCTGGACCAGGAGCCCGAGTTCGCCCAGGCGCCATTGCCCGATGCACTGGCGCAGCGCCTGGTCGAGGTCTGGGGCAAGGCCCTGGCCTCGTCCGAGGTGGCGGCACGTGCGCCGGTCACCGATGGCGAGGTGCTGTCCTTCACCGTCAACGGTGAGCGTTACAGCGGTCAACGGCCGACGTGCGGCCAGCTTGAAGCGCTGCAGGAACAGGCGGCGCTGCTGACCGAACTGGCCCACAGCAAAGACAAAAAGTACGAGAAGCGCTACGCCAACATCGAACGCGCGCTCGACAAGATGCATGAACGGCTTGTCGGCGACGCCGGCTGAGCCCACAGGAGAAAACAATGGCGACGATTGAAATCAAGGTTCCGGACATTGGCGACTACAACGACGTGCCGGTGATCGAGATTCTGGTGGCCGTGGGCGACACGGTGAAGAAGGACCAGGGTCTGGTCACGCTGGAGTCGGACAAGGCCACGCTGGAAGTGCCGTCCTCGGCCGCGGGTGTGGTCAAGGAAATCAAGGTCAAGCTCGACGACAAACTGTCCGAGGGCGATGTGGTGGTGATCCTGGAAGCCGAAGGCGAGGGCGCTGCCCCGGTCGCGGCGCCAGCCCCGGCTGCCGCTCCCGCACCGGCTGCACAGCCCGCCGCTGCAGCCGCTCCGGCAGCCGTCAGCGCGCCGGTTGCCGCTGCTGCCCCGGCTGCATCCGGCCCGATCGAGGTCAAGGTGCCGGATATCGGCGATTACCAGAACGTGCCGGTGATCGAGATCCTGGTCGCTGTCGGCGACACGGTGAAGAAGGACCAGGGCCTGGTCACGCTGGAATCGGACAAGGCGACGCTGGAAGTGCCGTCCTCGGCCGATGGTGTGGTCAAGGAAATCAAGGTCAAGCTCGATGACAAGCTGTCGGTTGGTGACGTGGTGGTGGTGCTGGAAGGCGCTGCTGGCGCCGCACCGGCTGCTGCCAAGGCGGCCCCGGGCAGCAAGCCGCCGGTGACCCCGTCGCACCGCGCGCCGGACCCGGCGGTCGCCGCCAAGGCGCTGCCGTCCAGCGGCCGCACTGCCGACATCGAGTGCCGCATCGTGGTGCTGGGCGCAGGCCCGGGCGGCTATACCGCTGCCTTCCGCGCTGCCGACCTGGGCATGGATACCGTGTTGATCGAGCGTTACGCCAGCCTCGGCGGCGTCTGCCTCAACGTCGGCTGCATCCCGTCCAAGGCGCTGCTGCACGCCGCTGAAATCATCGATCACGCCGCGCATGCCGACGAACTGGGCATCGAATACGGCGCGCCGAAGATCAGCCTGGACAAGCTGCGCGGTTACAAGGAAAAGGTCGTCGGTCAGCTGACCAAGGGCCTGGCCGGCATGGCCAAGCAGCGCAAGATCCGCACCGTGCACGGTCTGGCCAAGTTCGTCTCGGCCAATGAGCTGGAGATCGTCGGCGACGACGGCAAGACCCAGCTGCTGCGCTTCGAGCAGTGCATCATCGCTGCCGGTTCGCAGGCGGTGAAGCTGCCGAACTTCCCGTGGGAAGACAAGCGCGTGATGGACTCCACCGATGCACTGGAACTGGCTGAAGTGCCGGGTTCGCTGCTGGTTGTGGGCGGCGGCATCATCGGCCTGGAAATGGCGACCGTGTACAGCGCCCTGGGTTCCAAGGTGACCGTGGTCGAGTTCATGGACCAGCTGATGCCGGGCGCCGACAAGGACCTGGTAAAGCCGCTGGCCGACCGCCTGAAGAAGCAGGGCATCGAAGTTCATCTGAAGACCAAGGCTTCGGGCGTCAGCGCCGATGCCAAGGGCATCACCGTGACCTTCGAAGCCGCCACCGAAGGCGAGAAGCCGGCGATGGAAAGCGGCACGTTTGATCGCGTGCTGGTCGCCGTCGGCCGCTCGGCCAACGGCAAGAAGATCGATGCCGACAAGGCTGGCGTCGAAGTCACCGACCGTGGCTTCATTCCGGTTGATCGGCAGATGCGCACCAACGTGCCGCACATCTTTGCCATCGGCGACATCGTTGGTAACCCGATGCTGGCGCACAAGGCCACGCACGAAGGCAAGCTGGCTGCTGAAGTTGCCTTCGGCGAGAAGAAGGAATGGGTCGCGCGGGTGATTCCGTCGGTGGCGTACACCAACCCGGAAATCGCCTGGGTTGGCGTCACCGAGACCGAGGCCAAGGCCAAGGGTTTGAAGGTAGGCGTGGCCAAGTTCCCGTGGGCGGCCAGTGGTCGCGCAATTGGTATTGCCCGCACCGAAGGCTTCACCAAGCTGATCTTCGACGAAGAAACCCACCGCGTGATCGGTGGAGCCATCGTCGGCGTGCATGCCGGTGAATTGCTGGCCGAGATCGGCCTGGCCATCGAGATGGGTGCGGAGGCCGAGGACATCGGCCACACCATCCACGCGCATCCGACCTTGAGTGAGTCGGTAGCGATGGCCTCGGAGATCTACGACGGCACCATCACCGATCTGTATATCCCGAAGAAGAAGTAATCGAAGATTGAAAAGGGCCGCTAAGCGGCCCTTTTCATTTGTGCGCGATGTATAGAGCGCAGCGATGCTTCATTTGTAGAGCCGAGCCATGCTCGGCTGAGGCGTTACCGGTGGTGCTTCATTTGTAGTGCCGAGCCATGCTCGGCAGAAGCCTTCCCGGTATAGCCCCTGCCGAGCATGGCTCGGCACTACAGGTGGCGCGTCAGAACGACAAACTCACACCCGCAACCGGGCCCTTGAACTCCTGCTTCAAACCGATCACACCGTCGCTGCCTTTCTGGTCAACATCCAGCTTGAACCAGTCATAGCCGGCGAAGATGCCGAAGTTCTTGTTGAAGTTGTATTGCACGATTGCGTTGGCGCGGCTCAGGTCGCCCTTATAGTCGTCGAAGTTGCCCCAGCTGGTATTGAGGTACTGGCCCTGCAGGTTGATCAGCCAGTTCTCCGAGGGAGTGAAGGTCAGGCGCGCGCCAACCACCGGTGCGATGCCGTCGGCCTTCTCGTTGAGGAAGCGGCCCTGGTAGACATCACCGACATCGGCGTAAGCGTCGGCGCTGATCTTGGCGTACTCGGCACCAAGCTGCAGGCCGAAATCAAAGCGATCACCGTCGACCACCGAGTAGTCGTAAACCAGCGTTGCAACCTGGTACTTCAATTCACCCTTCACGAAGCTGCCTGCGGGCACCGTGGTGTCGCCCCAGCTGATGCCTTCATCCAGCGTCTCGCGGCGGTCCTTGTCGTACTTGAAGTAATCGAAGATCAGGCGCTGGCGGTCGCTGATGCGGAACAGGCCGTCGATGCGTGGCTCCCATTCCTTGCCGCCGAGGCTGAAATCCTCCGACAGATCCACGTCCTGGCCGGCAACCGTGGTGCTGCCGCGGATGGTGTTGTCGGTGTCGATGTTCATCGCGCCAAGCCGCACGGTGAAGCGCGGGTCGCCTTCGGCGGCGTGCGCGGGTAACGAATGGGTCAGGGCCAGTGCCAGTGCACATGGAGCCAGTGCGAGAATGAAGCGGTGATTGCGCATGCCATTGCCTGCTTGTTGCTTTGGAGCAACTGACCATCGCCGATCCGATGTAGAGAACGGTGAGCGCAGCGTGCAGACAATGTGTAGGCGGGGATCAATTGCGGCGAGGTGGTGCCGCCGAGGGCGTGCGACACCACCTCACCCGAGCCTGCGCACGCGCCCGACGAGGTAGCGGGTGGCGGACTGCGTAGGTCTGACCGGCGGGGCGGGGGGAAGTTCCCGTGCTGCGGTGCAATATTTATTGTCCCGCGGACTTGCTCGATGGCCGCGCATTGGGGGAAAAAACGTGATATTGCGGCAACTTGCATAGTCAAATGGGGACAAATGCCGGTTGTCTCGCAAATTGTCCCGCTGTTATACTTTCGCGGCTCGACGAGACGCCTTTGCGCGATTCGGCTCTTCCCTTTACCTGAAGCAGGACACTTTGACGTGCTGAACTCCGTTGACGCGGGTCGGCGACTGATGTTGCGCGCCGCGGTATACCCGCTGGTCGCAGTGGTGGTCCTGGCTCTGGCCTTCCTCTTCGTGGGGCCAAAGCATGCGCTGGGCGCCCTTGTTTCGGGCCTGGCGGTGGTAGCAGGGACGGCGCTGGCCGCGTGGGTAGGGCTCGGTGGCGGCGTTCAGGCCGCTGGTTCAGCAATGGTCCGCCTGTTCCTGGGGTTCGTGCTGAAGATTGTGCTGATTGTTGCCGTACTGGGAATGGCTTTTTTCTGGTGGCGACTTCCTCCTTTGGCACTGCTGGCGGCAATTCCAGTGGCGCTGATGTTCCAGGTTCTGGCTCTGGCCAGACGTTGATTCACTCATAAAGGTTCCGGACACATGGCGGGCGAGGCTCTAACTCCTACCACGTACATCCAGCATCACCTGCAGAATCTGACCGCTCCGGTCGGTGAGGGCGGTGGTTTCTGGATGATCCACGTCGATACCATCGTCACCGCGGTCCTGATGGGCCTGCTGATGGTGTTCGCCTTCTGGATGGCAACCCGCAAGGCCACCGCCGGCGTGCCGGGCAAGTGGCAAGCGTTCGTTGAAATCTGCCTGGAGTTCGTTGACCGCCAGGCCAAGGACACCTACCACGGCAAGAGCAAGCTGATCACGCCCATCGCGATCACCATCTTCTTCTGGATCCTGTTGATGAACCTCATCAAGATGATCCCGGCCGATTTCATCGCCAAGCCGCTTGAGCTGGCAGGCATCCATTACTGGAAGCCGGTGCCGACCGCCGACGTCAATGCCACCCTGGGCATGTCGATCAGCGTGTTCATCCTGATGATCTTCTTCGCGCTGAAGTCCAAGGGCATCGGCGGTTTCGTCAAGGAATTCCTGACGGCCCCGTTCGGCAAGTGGATGATGCCGTTCAACCTGATCCTCAACATCGTCGAGTGGCTGAGCAAGCCGATCTCCCTGGCGATGCGACTGTTCGGCAACATGTTCGGCGGCGAAATCGTTTTCCTGCTGATCTGGGTGCTGGGCGGTGCCGGCGTGTTCGGTGCCGTTGCCGGTGGCGTGTTCGGCTTCGGCTGGATGCTGTTCCACCTGCTGGTGATCCCGCTGCAGGCCTTCATCTTCATGATGTTGACCATCGTGTACTTGAGCCTGTCGGAAGACAGTCACTAAAGTTACAAGCTTCACCCAGTTTCAACCTTCATCCGTTTCATCACCCTTAGCTACTTAAAGTTCCTGGAGATAACCATGTACTTCGCCGTCCTGACCAACCTCGCCCAAGTTCAGAGCTCCACCGCCCTTGCCGTCGGCATCATGATCGGCCTGGCCGCACTGGGCGCTGGCCTCGGTCTGGCCATCATGGCTGGTAAGTTCCTGGAGTCGGCCGCTCGCCAGCCGGAACTGATCCCGGTCCTGCAGGTCCGCATGTTCATCACCGCCGGCCTGATCGACGCCGCGTTCATCATTTCGGTCGCCGTTGGCCTGCTGCTGGCCTTCGCCAACCCGCTGGCTGCTGCTCTGCTGGCCGAAGCCGCCAAGCTGGCAGGCTGATCCAGCTGCAGTGAGACGGTCGGGTGCCTGTCGGCGCCCGACTTCGGATGAAGGTTCGGTTGCGCCGCCTTGGCGGCGCAGCCACCCCCGACACCAGCGATCGAGCTAATCATGAATATCAATCTCACCCTCTTTGCACAGGCCCTGGCCTTTGCGTTGCTGATCTGGATCATCGCGACCAAGATCTGGCCGCCGTTGTTGAAGGCCATTGAAGAGCGCCAGCAGAAGATCGCTGAGGGCTTGGCCGCTGCCGACCGCAGCCAGAAAGATCTGGCGCAGGCGGAAGTAAAGGTCAACGAGGCACTGAAAGAAGCCCGTGGCAAGGCCAACGAGATCATCGACCAGGCGCATGCCCGTGCGAACCAGATCGTTGAAGCCGCCAAGAACGAAGCCATCGCCGAAGCCACCCGCCAGAAAGAACTGGCCCAGGCTGAAATCGACGCTGCCGCCAACCGTGCCCGCGAAGATCTGCGCAAGCAGGTGTCCGCCCTGGCCGTGACCGGTGCCGAAAAGCTGCTCAAGCGCGAAATCGATGCCAACGCCCACAAGGCGCTGCTCGACGAGCTGGCTGCGGAGATCTGATCGATGAGCCAGGCCCTCACGCTTGCCCGCCCGTACGCCCGCGCCGCTTTCGCGATTGCGCGTGAGGAAGGCAAGTTCGCGCCGTGGTCGGACGCGCTTGCGTTCTCCGCCCGCGTTGCAGCCGATCCGCGCGTGTCGGCCTTGCTGTCGAATCCGCAGCTGAGCCGCGGCGATGCCGTCGCCCTGCTGACCCCGGACGCGACCAGCGAGACCTACGGTCGCTTCCTGGCCCTGCTGGCCGAAGGCCGCCGCCTGCAGCAACTGCCGGAAATTTCCGGTTTGTTCGAGCAGCTGCGCGCTGAAGCCGAACACGTGGTCAAGGCCACCGTCACCTCGGCCGCCGAACTGTCGGGCGAGGAACTGGACAAGATCAAGGCTGCGCTGCGCAAGCGTTTCGGCCGCGACGTCGAGGTATCGACCGCGGTGGACGCTTCGCTGATCGGCGGCGCCGTGATCGATGCCGGCGACGTGGTCATCGATGGCTCGCTCAAGGGCAAGCTGTCGCGCCTGCAGACCGCGCTCGCACACTGAATTCACATTACCGTCCGGCCACAAGCCGGCACTAGGACTTGACGATGGCTACCACGCTCAACCCCTCTGAAATCAGCGAACTGATCAAGACCCGCATCGAGAAGGTCGCCCTGTCCGCGGAATCGCGCAACGAAGGCACCGTCACCAGCGTGTCCGACGGCATCGTGCGCATCTTCGGTCTGGCCGACGTGATGCAGGGCGAAATGATCGAACTGCCGAACAACACCTTTGCCCTGGCACTGAACCTGGAGCGCGACTCGGTCGGCGCCGTGGTCCTGGGCGACTACCAGAACCTGCGCGAAGGCGACGTGGCCAAGACCACCGGCCGCATCCTGGAAGTGCCGGTTGGCCCGGAAATGCTCGGCCGCGTTGTCAACGCGCTGGGTGAGCCGATCGACGGCAAGGGCCCGCTGGGCACCGCGCTGACCGCCCCGGTGGAGCGTGTTGCTCCGGGCGTGATCTGGCGCAAGTCGGTCGACCAGCCGGTGCAGACCGGTTACAAGTCGGTTGACTCGATGATCCCGATCGGCCGTGGCCAGCGCGAGCTGATCATCGGTGACCGCCAGACCGGCAAGACCGCGATGGCGATCGATGCCGTGATCAACCAGAAGGGCACCGGCATCAAGTGCGTGTACGTAGCGATCGGCCAGAAGGCCTCGACCGTTGCCAACATCGTGCGCAAGCTGGAAGAGAACGGCGCCCTGGCCCACACCGTGGTCGTGGCTGCCACCGCTTCCGAATCGGCTGCGATGCAGTACATCAGCGCCTACGCTGGCTGCACCATGGGTGAGTACTTCATGGACCGCGGCGAAGACGCCCTGATCGTGTACGACGATCTGTCCAAGCAGGCTGTTGCCTACCGCCAGATCTCGCTGCTGCTGAAGCGCCCGCCGGGCCGCGAAGCCTACCCGGGTGACGTGTTCTACCTGCACTCCCGCCTGCTCGAGCGCGCTGCTCGCGTGTCGGAAGAGTATGTCGAGAAGTTCACCAACGGCGCCGTCACCGGCAAGACCGGTTCGCTGACCGCACTGCCGATCATCGAAACCCAGGCTGGCGACGTTTCCGCGTTCGTTCCGACCAACGTGATCTCGATCACCGACGGCCAGATCTTCCTGGAAACCGACCTGTTCAACGCCGGTATCCGTCCGGCCGTCAACGCCGGTATCTCGGTGTCGCGCGTCGGTGGCTCGGCCCAGACCAAGATCATCAAGAAGCTGTCCGGCGGCATCCGTATCTCGCTGGCCCAGTACCGTGAGCTGGCTGCGTTCGCGCAGTTCGCTTCCGACCTTGACGAAGCCACCCGCAAGCAGCTGGAGCGCGGTCAGCGCGTCACCGAGCTGATGAAGCAGAAGCAGTACGCACCGATGTCGATCGCCGACCAGGCGCTGTCGATCTACGCCGTCAACGAGGGCTTCCTCGACGACGTGCCGGTCAACAAGCTGCTCTCGTTCGAAGCCGGCCTGCACGCCCACTTCGCCAACACCGCAGGTGAGTTGACCTCCAAGATCAACAGCACCGGCGCCTGGAACGACGACATCGAAGCTGCCTTCAAGAAGGGCATCGCCGATTTCAAGAGCACCGGCACCTGGTAAGAGCGTATGTAGAGCGGAGCCTTGCTCCGCTTCACACTGATAAAGCGGGGCACAGCCCCGCTCTACGGGAATAAGAGATGGCAAGCGGACGCGAAATCAAAACCAAGATCAAGAGCGTGCAGAACACCCGCAAGGTGACGCGCGCGCTCGAAATGGTCTCGGCCTCCAAGATCCGCAAGGCGCAGGATCGGATGAAGACCTCGCGTCCGTACGCGCAGGCGATGAAGCAGGTGATCGGTCACCTGGCCCAGGCCAGCACCGATTTCCAGCACCCGTTCCTGGTCGAGCGTGAGCAGGTCAAGCGCGTGGGTTACATCGTGATCTCCTCCGATCGCGGTCTGGCCGGCGGCCTGAACAACAACCTGTTCCGCAAGACGGTCGCGGAAATGCGCGACTGGCAGGACAAGGGCGCCGAGATCGACGTGGTGACCGTTGGCCAGAAGGCCGGCGCGTTCTTCCGTCGCGTCAACGTCAACATGGCCGCCTCGGTGGCCAACATCGGCGACCAGCCCAAGCTGGAAACGCTGATCGGCGTGATCAAGGTCATGCTGGATGCCTTCACCGAAGGCAAGGTTGACCGCGTCTACCTGGTCTACAACCGCTTCATCAACACGATGACGCAGAAGGCCAGCTTCGACCAGCTGCTGCCGTTGCCGGCCGCCGAAAAGCAGGTGGCTTCGCACGACTGGGATTACCTGTACGAGCCTGACGCGGCAACCGTGCTTGAGCACGTGATCACCCGCTACATCGAATCGTTGGTGTATCAGGCGGTGCTGGAGAATGTTGCCTCCGAGCACGCAGCTCGCATGGTGGCGATGAAGGCGGCAAGCGACAACGCGAACAAGATGATCGGAACCCTGCAGCTGGTCTACAACAAGGCCCGCCAGGCAGCGATCACCCAGGAAATCTCCGAAATCGTCAGCGGCGCGGCAGCGGTCTAACGCGCGCAGTCAACAGCACACATTTAGAGGATGCAGCAATGAGTCAGGGCAAGATCGTTCAGATCATCGGCGCGGTCGTCGACGTCGAATTCCCGCGCACCGACGTGCCGAAGGTGTACGACGCGCTGAAGGTCGACAACACCGAAATCACGCTGGAAGTCCAGCAGCAGCTGGGTGACGGTATCGTCCGCGCGATTGCGCTGGGCTCGACCGACGGCCTGAAGCGTGGCCTGGTTGCCACCAACACCAACCGCGCCATCTCGGTGCCGGTCGGTGCTGGCACCCTGGGCCGCATCATGGACGTGCTGGGTCGCCCGATCGACGAAGCCGGCCCGGTGCAGGCTTCGGACAGCTGGGAAATCCACCGTTCGGCCCCGTCGTATGAAGACCAGTCTTCCTCGACCGAGCTGCTGGAAACCGGCATCAAGGTCATCGACCTGATGTGCCCGTTCGCCAAGGGCGGCAAGGTCGGCCTGTTCGGCGGCGCCGGCGTAGGCAAGACCGTCAACATGATGGAGCTGATCAACAACATCGCCAAGGCGCACAGCGGTCTGTCCGTGTTCGCCGGCGTGGGTGAGCGTACCCGTGAGGGCAACGACTTCTACCACGAAATGAAGGACTCCAACGTCCTCGACAAGGTGGCGATGGTGTACGGCCAGATGAACGAGCCGCCGGGCAACCGTCTGCGCGTCGCATTGACCGGCCTGACCATGGCGGAGTACTTCCGTGATGAGAAGGACGCCAGCGGCAAGGGCAAGGACGTGCTGCTGTTCGTCGACAACATCTACCGTTACACCCTGGCCGGTACCGAAGTGTCGGCACTGCTGGGTCGTATGCCGTCGGCCGTGGGTTACCAGCCGACCCTGGCTGAGGAAATGGGCGTCCTGCAGGAGCGCATCACCTCGACCAAGTCCGGCTCGATCACCTCGATCCAGGCCGTGTACGTGCCCGCCGATGACTTGACCGATCCGTCGCCGGCCACCACGTTCGCCCACTTGGATTCGACCGTGACCCTGTCGCGTTCGATCGCCTCGCTGGGTATCTACCCGGCCGTGGATCCGCTGGACTCGACCTCGCGTCAGATGGATCCGCAGGTCATCGGTACCGAGCACTACGACACCGCACAGCGCGTCCAGCAGACCCTGCAGAAGTACAAGGAACTGAAGGACATCATTGCCATCCTGGGTATGGACGAACTGTCCCAGGAAGACAAGGAAGCCGTGTCGCGCGCCCGTAAGATCGAGCGCTTCTTCAGCCAGCCGTTCCACGTGGCCGAAGTGTTCACCGGCTCGCCGGGCAAGTACGTGCCGCTGAAGGACACCATCCGTGGCTTCAAGGCCATCGTCGATGGCGAATACGACCACCTGCCGGAGCAGGCGTTCTACATGGTCGGCGGCATCGAAGAAGCGGTCGAGAAGGCCAAGAAGATGGCTGAAAAGGCCTAATCACCACGTAGGGCGGAGCGTGCTCCGCCCACGCGGCAACCTGCGGTGGGCGCAGGCCCACCCAACCAGGCGAAGAGAGATCCATGAGCACCATCCGTTGCGACATCGTCAGTGCCGAGCAGCAGATCTTCAGCGGCGAAGCGACCCTGGTCGTGGCCACCGGTGAGCTGGGCGAGCTGGGCATCGCGCCCAAGCACGCACCGCTGATCACCCGTCTGAAGCCGGGCAAGGTCGTGGTTACCACCGCTGCAGGCGAGCACCTGGATTTCGCCATTTCCGGCGGCATCCTGGAAGTACAGCCGCAGGTCGTGACCGTGCTGGCTGACACCGCCATCCGCGCCACCGACATCGATGAAGCATCGGTGCGCAAGGCCAAGGAAGAAGCAGAGCGCGTGCTGGCGCACCGTGGCGAAGCCATGGAACTGGCCGAGGCACAGCAGAAGCTGGCCGAGATCACCGCCCAGCTGCAAGCCCTGGAGCGTCTGCGCCGCAACCTCAAGCACTGAGGCTGCGAACGAGCACGATCAAAAAAATGCCGGCCACTTTGGCCGGCATTTTCATATATCAAGCAAGGACGGGGAAAGGATGGACCACGGCGTGCATGCGGTGACGAACGGAAGCGTCTGGCAGTGGTTGAAGCGCTCAACGGATGCCAAGTTGGGCGCGGTTTGGATGCTGCTATCCCTGCCATGGTTGAGTGGCATCCGCTCGATTCCATTCGATGCAGTGCAGCAGTTCTTCCCGGCCGTGAGCTTCGCAGCAGCGCAGTTCCGCCAATTGGCGGCACCTTGGTGGAATCCGTATCTGTACGGGGGGTATCCGCAGCTGGCTGACCCGCAGATGATGACCCTGCAGCCGACCATGGTCGTTCCAATGATGTTGGCGCCCACGTCGCTGCATTGGTTCGGCTTCGTGGTGATGCTGCATGTGCTGCTCGCTGGCTTGGGTGCACTGCGTGTTGCGCGCCACTACCAGCTTCAGCAGTTGCCGCAGCTGTTGTTCGCCGTCGTGATCATGTTCGGTGGCGTAGCCGCATCTCGGCTGCAGCACACACCGATGATCATCACCTATTGCATGTTGCCGTGGCTCTGGCTCGCACTCTCGCGCTTGCGCAAGGAGCAGCACTGGGCCGACGCGGTACTCGCTGGCATCGTCGGTGGGTTGTGCGCTCTGCAACTGACGCAGGTAACTTACTTTGTCATTGTTGGTTGCATCGCTTATGCGACAGGCGCGGTTGCGTTGGCCGGGAAGCGGCGATGGTTGTTGGTGCTCCAGCTCGCGTTGGTTGCGTTGTTGGCATGTCTCATCAGTGCGCCGCAATGGCTGTCGACGCTTGCATATCTGGGGGAGACCAACCGCATCCAGATGTCATTGGATGCCGCGGCGGATGGCGCGTTGCACTGGCAATCCGTTGTAACCGTGCTTTCGGGGGGCTTCTTCTCGCAGGGCCGCGGAGAGAGCTGGGCTTTCGGCGATATAACCACGGACTACCTGTACTTTGGTGCCGCGCCATTGGCACTGTGGCTGCTGTGGGGAGGGCAGGTTGTACGGAATCAGCCCGGTCGTGCGCGTTTGGCGCTGCTGGTCCTGGTAGGTGCCGTGGTATTTGCTGTCGGCCGGACAACGCTTCTTTTCCCTTGGTTGTTCTCATGGTTGCCGGGATTGGATTTGTTCCGGCGGCCAAGCGATGCGCTGTTCTTGACGGTGCCTGCGGCTGCGTGGCTGGCTGCGCAGGCGATGCAGCAGGCACTGCGGGATCGACAGCTTGTCCCGCATTGGCCGTCCATTATTGTTGTGGGGGTACTGCTGCTCCTCGCATGCGGGCTGGCATGGAGTAACCGCCGCCCGCTGGGGCTGCTGTGGATTTTGGTAACGGTGCTGCTGGGCGCAATGGTGGTTCGGCAAATGCGGCTTCCAGTAGTCAAGGCAGGTGCAGTGATTGGCTTGATCATTCTGGACATGTTGCTGTTCAACATCTCGACGAAGTTCAATTCGTTGAGCATGAAGCGGCAAGACATGGCCTCAGAGCGCGCTGGGCGCGGACATGAGGCCTATCGCTTTCTGGTGGTAAAGCAATCGGACGGCATACCCGAGCGAGCCGCTGTCTTCGGGATTGATCTGCTCACTAACGGTGCGGCAGTCCATGGGCTTGCCTTGGTCAATGGTTACAACCCGTTACAGGACATGGCGTACCTGACGATGGTCGGAATGCCAGAGAGTCCCATGGGTGATGTCGGAAGCAAACGAGCTACCGAATGGGCCCCGGATTTCCACGCCCCTGTGTATGACCTGCTCGGCCTGCATTGGATCCTGGCGTCCATGCCTTTTGAAGGAGCCAAGCCCATTGGCCCATCGTTACAGGTTCTGGAGCGGGACACGATATTACCGCGGCTCCTGAATCCTCGGACCGTCAAGCGCCATGCTGGCCGCTACCCACCGGCTGTGGAGTTCAATCAGACCAATTTCACCGACACACAGTGGTTACCGATGGAAGCAGCCACCACCTGCCCAGATGTGGAAAGTGGGCGTGCGGAGATGGTCGTTCGGCGCTACGAAGCCAGCAAGATGATTCTGCATGTGAAGGCTGAGTCACCTGCTTGGGTCGTCATCAATGAGATCAACGCCCCAGGCTGGGTGGCGGAGGTCGCCGACATGCGTTTGCCAGTTCAGCAAGGCAATGGGCTGTTCCGGGCAGTTTGCGTTCCCGCAGGCGAGCACGAGCTGATGCTGCGATACAGCCCCCTGCAACTATGGCGGGTCGGCTTGCTTGAGCGTTCACGCGGGGATGGTTGACGACTTGGCGCTCAACGGAACACTACGTGGCGGAACAGAACGAAGCTGACGACGGCCAAGCAGCCTTCGACGATAGGCTTTGCAAGCCACGCAAGCTGTATGCCCAGGCTTTGGGCCGCCCAGTTGACCGCCCAGGTACTGAATATGGTCATTGGCAACCACACTGCCAGAAAGCAGAGTAAGCGCCTCCAGCCGTGCGACTGAATGCCATTCTGGGCGAACGTGTAGCGTCCGTTGAGCCAGAAACCAAGCAAGGCACCACTGACACGACCGATTACATTCCCGGGGGCGACGGGAATGCCTGCAGCAGTCGCCACGACGAAGACAATCCAGTCCAGCAGCAGCTGCAGCAGGCCAATGGCGACGTACTGGCTGCCTTGGCGGAACAGGCTCATTGAATCGGTGGCTCCTGCGGGTGGCCTGCAATGCTAACCCCATGCGCTTAGAATCCAGAGACTCTCGAAGGAAGTTCCAGGCATGACCCAGCCGCTGCACGTCATCATTCTCGCCGCCGGTGCCGGCAAGCGCATGAAATCGCTGTTGCCCAAGGTGCTGCAACCCATCGCCGGGCAGCCGATGCTGGCCCACGTGATCGCTACCGCGCGCGAACTGCAGCCGGCCGGCATCCATGTCGTTTACGGCCACGGTGGTGAAGCCGTGCGTGCTGCCTTCGCCGAGCAGCAGGACCTGCTATGGGCCGAACAGAGCCAGCAATTGGGTACCGGCCACGCCGTGCAGCAGGCCATGCCGCAGGTGCCGGATACCGCACAGGTGCTGGTGCTGTACGGCGATGTGCCCTTGATGCGCGCGCAGACCTTGAGCGCATTGTTGAAGAATGGCCCGCGCCTGGCCGTGCTGGTCGCCGAGCTGGACGACCCCAGTGGTTACGGCCGCATCGTCCGCGACGCGGAAGGCAAGGTCGCGGCTATCGTCGAGCAGAAGGATGCCAACGATGAGCAGAAGCGTATCCGCACGGTGAACACCGGCATCATCACCGCCGAATCCACCGCGCTACGCCGCTGGCTGTCGGGCCTCTCCAACCGCAATGCGCAGGGCGAGTATTACCTGACCGACGTGTTCGCCTCGGCCGCCAGCGAATACGCGCCAGCCGAACTGGTGCTGGTCGGCGACGCGCAGGAAGCGGAAGGGGCGAACGACCCTTGGCAGCTGTCGCAGCTGGAGCGTGCATGGCAGTTGCGTGCGGCCAAGGCGTTGTGCGAGCAGGGTGCACGCCTGCTGGATCCGTCGCGTTTTGACCAGCGCGGTACGGTCAAGGTCGGACGTGATGTGCAGATCGATGCCAACGTGATCCTGGAAGGCGAGGTCGAGCTCGGCGATGGCGTCAGCATTGGAGCCTTCGTGCGGCTCAAGGACGTCAAACTCGGCGCCGGCACCGAAGTGCGCCCGCATTGCGATCTGGAAGGGGTCGTCAGCGAAGGCGCCGCCCAGATTGGCCCATTCGCGCGCCTGCGCCCGGGCACCGTCCTGGCAGATGGCGTGCACGTCGGCAACTTCGTGGAAACCAAGAAGGCGACATTGGGCAAGGGCAGCAAGGCCAACCATCTGACCTATCTGGGCGACGTGGTGATCGGTAGCGGTACCAACATTGGTGCCGGCACCATCACCTGCAACTACGATGGCGTGAACAAGTTCCAGACCACGATTGGTGACAAGGTCTTTGTCGGCTCGAACAGCTCGCTGGTGGCGCCGGTGACGATCGAGGATGGCGCTACGATTGGCGCCGGCTCGGTAATTACCCGCAACGCACCGGAAGGCAAATTGACGTTGGCACGCACACGCCAGCAGACGCTTGAAGGCTGGACGCGCCCTGTCAAAAAATCCTGAGCCAAGGTTGGCGCAGCGCGATGAGCTCGCGCTGCTGCCATTGATCGAAGCGCGGGCGGGCGAGCGTCTGCGGGGACATCCCGCCGCCGCGGTATTCGCTGCGAGCCCAACTGAACCAGCATTGTTCGCGCAGGCTTGGCAGCGCGGAATGCTGTGGGTGGTTGCCAGCGAGCAGGAGCTGGGCGGCTACCTGATGGCGGGTGTGCTCGGTGAGGATTTCCATATCCAGCAGATGGACGTTGCACCGGCGCACGGCCGCAAAGGCCTCGGCCGTGCCTTGCTGCGGCACGCGTTGCAGCAGGCGAGGGCATCCGGACATCACCGGGCGGTGCTCACCACCTTGAGCGACGTGGCCTGGAACGCGCCCTTCTATGCCAGCGAGGGCTTCAGTGAATGGCCATCGCATGCATGGAGTACGGGCATGCGCGAAGTGATGGCGGCGGAGGCCGCGGCAGGTTTTCCAATGGAGCTGCGTCTGGCTATGCAGCGGCAGTTGGCATAGGTACAAGCCATTCCTTGTGGGAGCGGCTCAAGCTTTTGTAGGAGCGGCGTAAGCCGCGAAGCCGGGATACTTCAGATCTTCGGTCTAACTGGCACGGATGCCATGTCAGCTTCGCGGCTTACGCCGCTCCTACAAAAAGCATGGCTTTAGTCATGCGGCAGCAGGATCGCCACGCACAGGCCGCCGTCCTTGCGGTTCTGCAATGAGATGCGACCGCCATGTGCTTCGATGATCTCGCGGGTCAATGCCAAACCCAAACCCGTGCCATTGCGCTTGGTTGAATAGAACGGCATCAAGGCGTTCTGCAGCACCGCCTCGTTCATGCCGGTGCCGCGATCCAATACCTCGATGCGCAGCCAGTTGGGCAGTCGCGCGATGCGAACTTCCACCGAATCATCCGGCGCGCCATTGTCGGCGCCTGCTTCGTGCGCATTCTTCAGCAGGTTCAGCAACGCCTGCGAGAACTGTGATTGATCCAGGCGGCTGTACTGCTCGTCGACCATCGGCGCCATCCGGAAATGGATCTGCTGCTGCAGACCATGCAGGAATTGGCTCCAGGCAACGGTCTGCAGCTGCGGCTGCGGCAGCTTGGCAAAGCGCGCATAACCACGAATGAAACCCTCCAGGTGACGCGCGCGTTCTTCCACGGTGCCGAAGATATCTTCAAGACGATCATGGCGGCCGCGTCGTACCAGTTCGGCGCCGGAATGCGCCAGCGAGGCAATCGGTGCCAACGAATTATTGAGTTCATGGCTGATGACACGGATCACCTTCTTCCAGGTCTGCACTTCCTGGCGGCGCAGCTCGGCGGTGAGCAGGCGCAGCAGCAGCAATTCGTGCGGGCGACCATTCAAATGGAAGGCACGACGCGACAGGTGGTAGATCTGCTCGTCGTCATCATCGTCTTCGGCCGCATCCGGATCACGCACCGCGAACAGGCTGTCGCCGCCGCGGGCGATGGCATTGCGCAGCTCGATCGGCATGTTCTCCAGCAACTCGTGCATGCGCTGGCCTTCAAGCTTCCAGCCACCGTGCAGCAGCTTGCGTGCCGCAGTGTTGGAGAAGGTCACACGCTGTACGCCATCGCCACCATCGGTGAGCAGCAGCATTGCTACCGGCGTGTTCTGCACCATGGTGTCGAGCAGCAGCTCGCGCTGCACCAGCGATTGCCGCTGCTCGCGCAGCACATCACCCAGCTCGGCATGGGCCTGCACCAGCTGTGCGAATTCGTCATGGCCGCGCCAATGCACACCGAAGTTGAATTCGCCATCGCGGTAACTGCTGGTGGTGCCGGCCAGTGCCCGCAGCAGCGAGCGGATCGGCGCGGTGGCGCGACTCAGCGCCCACCACATCGCAGCCAGCAGGAACACGGTGGAAACGCTCACCACCACCCAACCGCGATCCATCCAGTAGGCCAGGAACCACGGCAAGGCCGCAGCCAGCGCCAGCACCGGCAGCAGGCGCAGGAACAGGGTGAAGGTAAAGGAGCGCGTTTTCACTGATCGGTGCTCACTCGCGCGGGATGCCGTGGCGATCCATACGACGGTATAGCGCCTGCCGGCTCAGGCCGAGCTCGGCGGCGGCTTGGGCGATGACGCCGCCGGCACGCTCCAGCGCGCTGACGATGTGCTCGCGATCGGGTTCGTCTGCAGCTGCGGTGGGGCGCGCGGGCGCGCGTGGCAGGTTCAGGTCGGCAACTTCAATGCGCGGGCCCTGCGCAAGCAGGGCGGCGCGCTGGATCACATTGCGCAGCTCGCGCACATTGCCCGGCCAGTTGTGGCGCTGCAGTGCATGTAGCGCAGGTGCCGACAGCGGCTTGCCATCGGCGAGGAAGTATTGCGCCAGCGGCAGGATGTCCTCGCGCCGTTCGGCCAGCGGCGGCAGGCTCAGCTCGACGGTATTGAGCCGGTAGTAGAGATCTTCGCGGAAGCTGCCGGCGCGGATCATTGCTGGCAGGTCGGCATTGGTGGCACTGACCACGCGGACCTTGACCTGCCGTTCGCGGTTGGAACCCAGTCGCTCGAAGCGTCCGGTCTCCAGCACGCGCAGCAGTTTCATCTGCCCGGTCAGCGACAGGTTGCCGATCTCATCCAGGAACAAGGTGCCGCCATCGGCTGCCTCGAACTTGCCCTCGCGGGCCTTGTTGGCGCCGGTGTAGGCGCCGGCCTCGGTACCGAACAGTTCGGCCTCGATCAACTCGGAGGGAATGGCGCCGCAGTTCAGCGCGACGAACGGGCCTTTCTTGTGCGCCGAGTTGGCCTGGATGATCTCGGCGATCTTTTCCTTGCCGGCACCGTTGGGACCGGTGATCAGCACCGGCAGCTCGGAGCGCGCGACCTGGCAGGCGAGGGCGATGATGCGCTCGCTGGACGGATCGGCGAATACCAGCCCGCGCAGATCGTAGCGATCGTGCAAGGCCTGCTGCTGGCGCTGCTCGCGGGCACGGCGGCGGGCCAGCTCGCGCCGCGCCTCGGCCAGTTCCAGCAGGTTGTTGACCGTGGTCAGCAGGCGGCCGTCATCCCAGGGCTTGGCCAGGTAGTCGGAGGCGCCGGCCTTGACCAGTTCCACCGCACTGTCCAGGTGGGTCCACGCCGTGAGCAGGATCACCGGCAGGTCCGGATGCGCCTGGCGGATGCGCCGGAACAGATCCTGGCCTTCCTCGCCGGAAGTGGTGTCGGCGGTGAAGTTCATGTCCTGCAGGACCAGATCGAATTCATGCTCGGCCAGCATCGCCAGGCCCTGCTCGGGCGAGGTGGCGTGGCGGGTGTCGATGTCGTGCAGGGAGAACAGCACGTCCAACGCGGTGGCCACGGCGGTGTTGTCGTCGATGATCAGGATCTGTGGCATCGGTTGTCGCAGAAGGATATGAGGGGACGCAGCGCTGGCGCTGAAGTCAGCACATTACACGCTGCGGGTCGCGCTGGCAGGTGGCAATTGCGCTGCACGCCGTGCCGGTGCCGCGACCGCGACTTGCCCGAGCAGCAACATCAAGCCGCCGGCAACCAGCAGGTAGGCCCATGGCAGCCGTGGCAGCTCGTAATGCTGCATCAACCACTGGTTGATCAGCAACGCCAGCAGCAGGCCGATCAGCAGCCCACCGACGGTCAGCAGCAGGTTCTCGGCGAGGAAGTGGCGCATCACCTGGCTGCGAGTGGCGCCGAGGGCACGGCGGATGCCGATCTGGCGGGTGCGTTGCTGTATCCAGTAGCCGCTGAGGCTGGCGATGCCGATCAAGGTGATGGTGGCGACAACCGCGTTGACCGTGAGCAGCAGCCATACCGCTGCGCGGCGGTTGCGCATGCCGTTGCTGCGCAACTGCTCGTAACTGGACACGACCGGGTTGAAGCTCTTCGCCATCTGCCCGGCATAGACCGTCTGCAGTACGCCGGGCGCGGCCTTGATCACCGCATCGCGCTGATCGGCCTCGGCGCGTACCACGAAACTCAGTAGTGGCAAGCCGGCCGGACGCCGTGGCAACAGGATGGCGTACTCGGCTTTGCCGTCGTCCAACTCGCTGAGCTGGTAGCGCAGCAGGTGGGCGACAACACCGACGACTACATAGTGGCTGCTGCCATCGCCAGAGGTGAGCGCCTGCCCGACCGGATTGCCATCGAACAGGATTCGGCCCAAAGCCTCGGTGATGATGATGGGCGTGCTGGCAGCGTTTGCATCATCACCGAGCTGCAGGTCGGCGTATTCGTCGGCGAGGAAGTCGCGGCCACGGCTGAGCTGCAGGCCAAGCGTGTCGATCAGCTTCGTTCCAATGAAGCCGCTGGCCTGCACGGTTGGGCCGTTGGCTGGCTTGAGGTCGTAGACCATGGTCAAGGTCTCGCGCATCGGTGCGCCGACCACCGCGGTAGCACGCTTCACGCCTGGAATTGCTGCCAGTGCATCGGCACCGGCGCTGGCTTGTGCGGCGGTCCAGTTGCCATCCGGGCGCACGATCTGGTCGATGACGATGACTTCCTTGTCGGCGATGCCGTCGTCGATCAACAACGGCCCGGCCTGCTGTGCCAGCAGGAACAGGGTATTGCAAAGGATGGCGCAGGCCACGGTGATCTGCAGCACGATCAACCAGGGCATCAGCGGCTGGCGGCGCATGGAGGAGAGCAGGGGATTCATGCCTTGGCCTTTTTCATAGGGTTTTGACCTGCAACGCGGGTTCCTGGCGCGCGGCACGGATGGCGGGTAGCAGTCCAACGACCACGCCAGTCACAACCGCCATCAACAGCAGGCCCGCAAACAGCGCAGGGCTCAGCCGGGCCAGTGATGAGTAGGCTTCACCTTGTTGCCGCATCAGCCACAGGCCGCCCAGCGTCAGCGGCAATGCCAGCAATCCGCCCAGCAAGCCCGCCAGGGTGGACTCGACCAGACAGGCGGCGATGATGGCGCCACGCGGCGCACCCAGCACCCGGCGCACACCGTGCTCACCGGCACGGCGCAGGAAGCGCGCTGCCAGCAGGCCGGCGACATTGACCAGGCACAGCACCAACAAGCCCGTTGCAAGCCACAGGTTCAAGCGCACGCTGTCTGGCACCACGCGGTTGGTATGCAACCACTGCGCCATCGATTGCAGGCGGGTGTTGGCTGCGCGCGCGAATATGCCAGCGGCATGGCGATCGGCAGCAAAACTCTGCAGGCTTTGTGCGTAGTTGTCGCGCTGCTGTGCATCCTTCAATTCCGCCCACAGCACCAGCCAGCGGCATTGCTGGGTGTCGATCTGATCGAAGCGGAAGCCGCCGAAGCCATTGCCATCGCAGATGCGGGTGCTGGTGATCTCCGCGCCTGACGCCAGCACCGCCTCGGCGGGTGCGAACAGCTCATCGCCATCGCCTTCCCAGCCGGCATTGTTTGAAGGCAGAAAATGCGGGCGCGGACGCGGCGCCCAGCGCTCGCTGATGCCGATGACGCGGAAGTTGTGCTTGCCCACACGGATCTCGGCGCCGGTGCCGTCTTCGCGCCCCAGCAGGTGCTGGCTGAGTGCGCGGCTGATGATCACCACCGGTGTACGTGCGGCTTCTTCTTCCGCTGTCCAGGAACGCCCGTAGCGCAGCGGTACGCCGAATACCTGCAGCATCGGGCCGATGGCCAGGCTCGTCGAAACGTTCTTGCTGAGCGTGTTGTCGATGTTGCTGACGGTCAGCGGGGCGGTGAGCAAGGCCACCTGCGGGACATCCGGGCGTAGCTGGCGCATCGCCTGCACGTCGGCCAGCTTCCACAGTGGCGGCACCGGGGAGCCGTCACCGTAGCTGTCGCTTTCACCACTTTTTGCCGCCTCGCGTGAGTCTGCCCAGGCCAGGTGCAGGTTGTGGCTGATGCCGGGCAGCGGGTCGGCGGCCAATACCGACAATAGCGTGAGCATGGTCATCACCGAGGCCAGGCCCAGGGCAAGGGTGAGTACGACGAGTGCCATCGTCCTTGGGTGGCGGATGCAACCACGCAGTCCGGTTTCCAGCGTGTAGTTCATGGCGTGGGTCCTGCCGCTGCGCGGTGCGCATAGCTCAGGACCCGCGTTGCCTGCCACTGACCATCACGCAGGCGCCAGATGATGACGAAGTCGGCCACGCCATCACAGTGTTCGCCCTTCAGATCGCAGAATTGGTGCTGGCCTTGTTCGATGGCGCCGAAGTCCTTGATCGGGAATACCTCCAGCGTGCCTGGCAGCAACTGCCGGGTGTAGTTGCCGCAGGCGTGCTTGCGGGTGTTCGCCAGCATGGCGTCGCGGGTCCAGGTGACACCGCCATTGTCGTGGTAGAACTCGACCGCCGTATCGAAATAGCCCGCATGCCTTTCGAACTGGGCTGGATCGCTGCAGTGATTGAAGCTATCGAACATGCCGTGATCGAGTGCGGCGATGGTGTCGTGCAGGCTGGCGTTGTCGGCATCAGCGGCATGCGCGGACATCAACGGTAGCGAGCAGAGCATCAGCAGCAGGCAGGTCAGCTTGGTTTTCATTGGGCGACTCCAGTAAGCATTCAAAAGTGATCAGGCAGCGCGTGTGGCCACCGCCGGTGGCACCGACGCCGCGCGCCGCGCGGGGCCAAGCACGGCGATCTGCCCCAGCAGCAACAGCAGTACCGCCGCGATGGGCAGGTACATCAATGGCAGCCGCGGTAGCTCGTAGCGGCTCATCAGCAATATGTTCAGTGCATAGGCCAGAAGCAGGCCGACGACGATGCCGGCGCTGCTCAGCAGCAGGTTCTCCAGCTGGAAAGCGCGCAGGATGTGCTTGCGGGTTGCCCCCAGGGCACGACGTATGCCGATCTGGCGCGTGCGCTGCTGCACCCAGAAGCTGGCAAGGCCGACGATGCCGAACGCGGTGACCGCCAACAGTGCGATGCAGACCGCCAGCAGCAGCCAGATCACCGAGCGATCGCGATGATGGAAGTCATCGCGCATGCGCGCCACCGTGCCCTGTTCCTCGATGATGCGGTTGGGGTCGGCCTTGTTGAGTGCGGCAATGGCCGCCTTCAATACGGACTCGCGCAGTTCCGGGCTGGTGCGCAGGGCATAGGCACCGTTGGAAACGCGGACCGGGAATACCATGCTGTCAAAGCGGCCGCTGAACTCGCCAGCCTGGCCCGGTGCCAGCAGATCATCGATCAGGCCCACCACCTGGGTCGGTTTGTTGCCCCAGACATAGATATTCCTGCCCACCGCATTGCCGTTCGGGAACAGGGTGTTGGCCAACGCGTGGCTCAGTAGCACGCTGGGTACTACAGGATCGGCGTCGCCACCGACGAAGGCGCTGTTCTCCAGGTATTCGTCGGGCTTGAATGCGCGACCCTCGCGCACTCGCAGGCCAAACGTCGGCAGCAACTGGCCGTCGTCCATGTAATTGGTGGCGTGTACGGTTGGGCGCGTCTGCTCCGACAGCAGGCGTATGCCCGAGCCCCAGACATTGCTGCCATAAGGAATCTGGTTGATGCTGCTGACTGCCTTTACGCCGGGTACGGCGGCAAGTGCCGCCAGGTCCTGCTTGCGCAGGGCGTCGTAGTTGACGTCCGGCAGCAGGCTGCTGGTGGCCAGGTAGACCAGCTCATCCTCGGCCACGCCACTGTGCAGCTGGATCTGCGCAACGCGGTTGCTGATGATGAAAACAGCGTTGCAGATGATGGCGCAGCTGATCGCGATCTCGAACACCACCAGCAGTGCGGCAATCTTCTGGCGGGACAGCATCGACAGGGTAGGGCGGATGTCCAAAGGTGTTCTCCGTGGCGGCGAAAGCTGCCGTTGCTGACGGGGGGGATTCAATGCCACCGCGTCACTGGCTCTTGAGCTGCAGTGCGGGAGGAATCTGCATGGCCCGCCAGGCCGGCAGCAGGCCGGCGATCAGGCTCACACCGACCGCCAGCACGAAAGTCATCCACAAGGTGGTCGTGTCCATCTGCGCCAGCTTTGCGTACTCGTCCGGTTGCTGGCGGATCAGCCACAAGCCCATCGCCGCGAAGCCCAGCCCCAATACACCGCCGGCCAGTCCGATGAAGCCAGCTTCGGTCAGGCATTGTTTGAAGATGTCCGCACGTGAAGCGCCGAGCGAGCGGCGCACGCCGATCTCGCCGCTGCGGCGCAGGAACTTGGCCAGCAGCAGGCTGACGGTATTGATCAGGCACACCAGCAGGAAGCCGAAGGCCAGCCACATCTGCAGGCGCACGTCGTTGGGCACGATGCGGTTGAAGTCCAGCCAGCCCATCACATCATGCAGGCGCACATTGGTGGGGCGCTCGAAGCGGCCGCTTGCGCGCTGGGTTTCGGAATAATCAGCCAAGTACTTCAGGTAGTCGCGGGCCTTGTCTGGCGTGTCCAGCTCCACCCAGTACTGCAGCCATGCGCAGGGTGCGGTGAGGCCGCGATTGCCTTCTGCATCATTGCTGCTGCCCCAGCAGTTCATGTTTCCCTGGGTGTCCAGCTTCAGTGCGCGCGAGGTTGAAAACGGCAGCAGCACCTGTTCGGCGCCACCGTAGCGTTGACTGGTCAGGTCATAGAAGCGCGGTGCTGGCTTCCAGTTGCCGAGAAGACCAACCACGCGGAACACGCCTTGTGGCAGGCGCAACTCCTTGCCGATCACGTCCTCGCTGCCGTACAGCCGCTGTGCCAGCTTGCGATCAATGACCGCAACCAGCGCACGGCCATCATCCTCAGCCGCGCTCCATGCATTGCCGGCCGCCAGCGGCACCTCGAACATCGGGAAGAAATCCGCCGAGGTGTAGCGCGTCATCGCCCGGAACGGCTGTGCGGTGCTGCCAGCGGGCAGCACCGTCACCGAACCGGCGCTCATCAGCGCCTGCCGGTCGCCGCGCTTCTGCCGCAGCAACTCCTCGGCGTCGTAGCGGGTCATCTGACCCAAGGGATCCTGCTCCAGCGTGGCGTCCTTGCCGAGACTGCGCGGTTCCAGCTGCGGGTAGAACAGCTGCTTGCTCTTGTGTGGAATCGGATCCCCCGACAGCACGACGTACAGGCCGAGGGTGGTCATGGTCGCGCCGATACCCACCGCGATGGTCAGCACCATCAAGGTGGTCAGCACCTTGTTGCGGCCGAAGCCGCGCCAGGCCAGTTGCAGGTAATAGCCGAACATGTCCCTTCCTTGCGCTTTCAGATCAGGTGCTGCGGGTAGCCACCGCCGGTGGAATCGATGCGGCCTTGCGGGCCGGGCCGAACACCGCGATCTGACCCAGCAGCCACAGCAGCACCGCACCCACCGGCAGGTACAGCAGCGGCAGGCGCGGCAGCTCGTAGCGGCCCATCAGCCACTGGTTGAGCAGGTAGGCCAGCAGCATGCCGACCACGATGCCGATGCCGGCGAGCAGGAAGTTCTCGGTCTGGAAGTAACGCAGGATCTGCGCGCGGGTGGCACCCAGCGCACGACGGATGCCGATCTGTTTGGTGCGCTGCTGCACCCAGAAGCTGGCCAGGCCGATGATGCCCAGCGCGGTTACCAGCAACAGCAGGCCACTGACGATCAGCAGCAGGCCGATCATGTCGCGGTCATTGGCGAAGTTCTTGGCACGCTTCTCCTCAACGGTCTGCTTGGTCCAGACCAGGCGGTTCGGATCGTTCTTGTCCAGCGTCGCCAGCGCCTGCTTCAGCACCTCGTCACGGCGTCCCTGCTCGGTGACGCGCAGGATGTAGCGGCCGCCGTTGGAGAAGTTCATGCGGATCGGGAAGATGATCGAATACGTGCGGTTGTTGTTCTGCATGTTCGGCCGCAGCAGGGTCTGCGCCACGCCCACCACGGTGACCGGGATGTTGGCCATGTACAGGGTCTTGCCCACCGCATTGCCGTCCGGGAAGAACTGCTTGGCCATGGCTTCGGTGAGGATGGCCGGTGCTTTCAGCTTGCCCAGGTCTTCCACCTTCTCCAGTACATCGCTGCTCTGGTATTCATCGGCATTGAAATCGCGGCCGGCGACCAGCTTGACTCCCAGGGTCTTGAGCGCGTTCTCGCCCACCATGTACTGGGCGCCATTGATCGACTGCGCTTCGGGCTCCGCGGTGGCTGCCAGTGAGGTGTTCCAGGAGCCGCCCTGGAACGGCAGCTGGTTGACGATGGCCACGCTCTCGACGCCGGGGATGCCGCGCAGCGAGGCGATGTCCTCGGCAGTGCGGGCGTCGGCATCAACCTGCTCACCAATGCCGCTCAGGCCGATTTCGATCAGGTGGTTGTCATCGATGCCACTTGCCAGCTGCATGGCGTCGATGCGCTGCGACACGATGAACAGTGCGTTGCAGATGATGGCGCAGCTCAGCGCGATCTCCAGCACGATCAGTGCGGCGGCTGTCTTGTGCCGCGACAGCGTGGAGAGGATGGGGCGGATTTCCATGAGGTTTCTCCGGGGAAGCGTGGAGCTGGGAATGGGGTTTGGTTGGGAGAGGCGAGGGCGAGAGCAACTGCCAAAGCACCCCTCCCCGGCGCTCCCCTGCGCGTTGCGCAAGGGAGGGGGTAATGGCGTTACTGGCTCTTGAGCTGCAATGCCGGGGTTACCTGCATGGCGCGCCAGGCAGGCAGGATGCCGGCCAGCATGCTGGCCAGCACCGCCAGGGCGAAGGTGACCAGCAGCATCGAGCCATCCAGGTGGGCGAGCGAGGCGTATTCGGCCGGCCGCTGGCGTACCGCCCACAGGCCAAACAAGGCGAATACCAGTCCGAGCAGGCCGCCGGCCAGGCCAATCGTGCCGGCCTCGATCAGGCACTGCTTGAAGATTTCGGCGCGGCTGGCGCCCAGTGCACGGCGCACGCCGATCTCACCGCTGCGACGCAGGAACTTGGCCAGCAACAGGCCAACGGTATTGACCAGGCAGACCAGCAGGAAGCCGAAGGCCAGCCACATCTGCAGGCGCACGTCGCCCGGCACTGCGTTGCGGTATTCCATCAGGTCCATGACATCACGCAGGCGGGTGTTGGCCGGGCGCTCGAAGCGGCCGGCAGTGCGCTGCTGCTCGGAGTAGTTGTCCAGGTAGGCCTTGAAGTCCTTGGCATCGCCGGGCGAGTTCAGCTCGACCCAGTACTGGATCCACGAGCACGGCACATTCAGTGCGGTGGCGTCATTGACCAGCTCGCGGCCGAAGCAGTTCATGCTGCCATTGCGGCCCAGCTTGAGTTCCAGCGCGGTGCTGAAGGGCAGGTAGACATCCTCCTCGGAGTCGAACTTGCCCGAGTACAGGTCGTAGAACTTGGGAGCAGGCTTCCATTCCTTGAGCACGCCGACGATGCGCATGGCATTGCCTTCGACCAGTACTTCCTTGCCGACGCTGTTTTCGCCCTTGAACAACTTGTCATTGAGGGTGTCGCTGATCACCGCGACGCGGCTGCGGCCCTGGTCCTCGTCGCTGCTCCAGCCCTGGCCGAACGCGAACGGCGTATCGAACATCGGGAAGAAGTCGGCAGAGGTGTAACGCATGCTGATGCTGAAGGGCTTGAGTGCGTCGATGCGCGGATCGACGATGCCGCCGCCGCCGGTCATCATTGCCTGGCGCGGCGCCTTCTTCTGCCGCAGCAGTTCTTCGGAGTCGAAGCGCGTCATCTGCATCTCGGGCTCTTCGCCCGGCTTGTAGCCTTCCTTGGTGTAGGGATCCAGCTGCACATAGAACAGGCGATCGCTCTTGTGCGGGATCGGGTCGCCGGAGAGCACCTTGAACACCGTCAAGGTGGTCATCGCCGCACCGATGCCGAGCGCGATGGCCAACACCATCAGTGCGGTCAGGATCTTGTTGCGGCCGAAGCTGCGCAGCGCAAGTTTGAAGTAGTAACTGAACATGGACGATCCTTGGCAGCTCAGGCGCTGCGCGTGGCGACGATGGGCGGGATGGAAGCAGCACGCAGGGCAGGGCCGATGACGGCGGCCTGGCCCAGCAGGAACAGCAGTACGGCACCCAGCGGCAGGTAATACAGCGGCAGCCGGGGAATTTCGAAGTAATTCATCAGCAGCAGGTTGCCGGCATAGGCCAGCAACATGCCGATGGCGATGCCGGCCGTGGTCAGCAGCAGGTTTTCGGTCTGGAAGTAGCTGATGATCTGGCGGCGTGTCGCACCCAGTGCGCGGCGCACGCCGATCTGCTTGGTGCGTTGCTGCACCCAGAAGCTGGCCAGACCGATGATGCCCAGCGCGGTGACCAGCAGCATCACCAGGCAGATCCCAAGCAGCAGGCGGGTCATGCTGCGGTCCTGCTGGAAGTAGACCTCGCGCAGTTGCTGCAGCGTCTTGCTGTAGTCGGCGGAGATGATCGCCTCCGGCGTGACCTTGGGCGCGGCGGCGACGGCGTCGCTGACGATGCGTTGCAGGTCACGCGGGTTGGCACGCATCACATAGGTACCTGCCTGCGCATCGGTGGTCACCGGCACGATCACCGACCACTCCATACCAGCCAGACCGTTCTCGCTGCGGCCCGGGTCCGGGCGCGAGAAATGCGCCAGTACACCGGCCACGGTGAGCTGGTAGTCGCCCATCCACAACTGCTTGCCCAGCGGGTCCTGATCCGGCCACAGGTGCTTGGCAAAGGCCTGGGTGATCCATACCTGGGCATTCGCGGGCAGGAAATTCTCCACCGGCTGGTAGTCGGCCTCGTTGAACATGCGGCCCTGCACCGGCTTCAATTGCAAAGCGTCGATGGCGCCTGCATCCATCAGGTAGAAATGCGGCACGCCGCCATGGTGCTTGCCTTCCCGATCCAGCGAGACGCCAGCGGTGCCGGCGCGCTGGCCAAACGGTACGGCGTTGAGTACACCCACCGCCTGTACGCCGGCCTGGCCACGAAGCTGCTGCAACCAGCGGCTGTTCACGTCCACCTCTTTGCAGGAGTCACAGTCGAGCAGGCTCAGTGTCGCGATGGAAGCCTCGTCGACGCCGCTGTTCATGCCGATCAGCTCCATCCGCGAGGCGGCCAGGAACAGGGCATTGCACAGCACCGCGCAGGCCAGCGCGATTTCCAGCACGATCAGGCTTGCGGCGATGCGATGCCGCGACAACGTGCTGATGATGGGTTTGATGTCCAGGGTCATCGCTTACAGCGCCTTGATCTGCAGGGCCGGATCGATGCGGGCGGCGCGCAGCGCCGGCAGCAGTCCAGCAATTACGGTGGTCACCACTGCGGTGGCGAAGGTGATACCAAGCATGGTCATGTCCAGCTGCACCATGTCGGCATAGGCCAGTGGCTGCTGGCGGATGCTCCACAGCCCGATCAGGGTGAACAGCAATCCCAGCACCGCGCCGCCAACACCGATCAGCGCCGCCTCTATCAGGCATTGCTGGAACACCATCGCGCGGGTCGCGCCGAGTGCGCGCAGCACGCCGATCTCGCCGGTGCGGCGCAGGAACTTGGCCAGCAGCAGGCCGATGGTGTTGAACAGGCAGATCACCAGGAAGGCCAGCGCGATCCATGCCTGCAGCTTGACGTCACGCGGCACCACGCCGTTGTAATCCATCCACTCCATCAGGCTGCGCAGGCGCATCAGCTCTGGCTGGCTGATGCGGCCCAGCTGCTGTTGTTGCTGCACATAGGCCTGCAGGTGCTGCTGGTAGGCAGTGACCTTGGCCGCGTCGTTCAACTGCACCCACAACTGCAGCCACACGCAGTCGGTGTTTTCCAGATGGCCCGGCTTCTCCGGCAGCGTGTTGCAGGTGAACTGCTGGAAGTTGCCGGCGTTGATCTGCAGGCCGGTGAAGAACGGCACCATCACGTCTTCGACCGGACGGTAGTAGTCGGCCGTATCGCCCTGTGCGAAGCGGCCACCGGCGACGGTGTAGAACAGGGGCGATGGACGCCACGGCTTGAGCACGCCGATGATGCGCACTTCGCTGCCGCGGATGCGCAGCATCTTGCCGGTGCTGTCCTTGCCATCGAACAGGCGCTGGTTCAACTCCGAGGAGATCACCGCCACGCGGGCGCGGCGCTGGTCATCCTCGGCCGACCAGCCGGCGCCGTAGGCCATCGGTACCTGGAACATCGGGAAGAAATCGGCGGTGGTGGACAGCAACGTGGTCATCATCGCCGGCTCTTGGCTACCGGGAGCGGATAACTTGACGGGGCTGTCCACCACCAAAGCCTTGCGATCGGCAGGACCGTCACGCCACAGGTCCGTCGCCGAGGTGTAGTCGAGCATGTCCAACGGTTCGCGGCGGGCCCGCTCACCCCGCACCGATGCATCCACCTGCGGGTAATAGATCTGCCCACTGCGACCGGGCAGGGGATCGCCGGAGAGCAGGTGCTTTACCGTCAGCGTGGTCATCGATGCACCAATGCCCATCGCAATCGACAGGACCATCAGTGCGGTGAGCACGGGAGTGCGGCGCAGACTGCGCAGGCCTTGGCGGAGGTGGTAGGCAAACAGCGACATGCGCGCGATCAGCCCTGGTTGTCGGCAACGGCGGCGATGCGCGCGGCGTGGGCCAGCACCGGCTCGCGGATCAGGTCGGTGGCCTGGCCATCGACGATGTGCACGTTGCGCTGGGCGCGTGCGGCCAGTTCCGGATCATGGGTCACCATGACGATGGTGGTGCCCTGGCTGTTGATCTCCTCCAGCAGCTCCATGACGCCACGTGCCATCTGCGTATCGAGGTTACCGGTCGGTTCGTCGGCCAGCAGCAGGCGCGGGCTGCCAGCCAGGGCGCGGGCGATTGCCGCACGCTGCTGCTGACCGCCGGACAGTTCTGCCGGGTAGTGCTTCATGCGCGAACCCAGGCCGACATCACTCAAGGCCTTCTCGATGCGCTGCTTGCGCTCGGCCGACGGCATGCCGCGGTAGCGCAGCGGCACATCGACGTTGTCGAACAGGTTGAGGTCGGGGATCAGGTTGAAGCCCTGGAAGATGAAGCCGATCTTCTGGTTGCGCAGGCGCGAGCGGGCGTCATCGCCGAGGTGGCTGACGTCCTGGCCATCAAGCAGGTACTGGCCGCTGGTGAAGGTTTCCAGCAGGCCGGCGATGTTGAGGAAGGTGGTCTTGCCCGAGCCCGAGGGGCCGGTGACCGCGACGAATTCGCCTTCGCGCACATGCAGGTCCAGCGAACGCAGCGCATGGGTTTCGACCTGTTCGGTACGGAAGACCTTGGAGACGGATTGCATATGGAGCATGGGTATTCCTTTCAGCGACGGGGAATGTGGATGGTGGAGCGGGACGGTGAAGCAGAGCAGCAGTTGGGCGGGGGCCAGGGAGTCGAGCGTTTCAGCGTTGGCGGCAGGGTTCACGACAACCCGGACAACTGCAGCTTCTTCACCCCGACTCTCGACTCCCGGCTTTGAATCAATTGATCGATACGCGTTCGATATCGCCGAACAGGTCCGCACCGGAGACAACGATCTTTTCGCCCGGCTGCAGGCCGGAGACGATTTCAACTTCGCCCAGGCTGCTGACACCGGTCTGGATCGGGCGACGCACCGCGGTGCTGCCGCTCAGTACATAGGCGTAGCGACCACCGGACTGCTCGACGAACGGGCCGCGCTCGACCTTGAGCACGTTGTTGCGGGTATCGAGCAGGATGCGTGCGCTCATGCGCTGGCTCTGGCGCAGGCCGGGCGGCTGCTTGTCGGAGAAGCGCAGGCGGGCGACGACTTCGCCGTTGACCACTTCCGGCGACACCGCGGCGATCTCACCCGGGAACGGTTGGCCCGAACCGCTGGTGAGCTGGGCCGGCATGCCGATGGCCAGGTCACGGGCGAAGCTTTCCGGCACCTTGATTTCGATTTCGAAGCGCGACAGATCGACCACGCCCAGGATCGGGGCGTTGGTGGCGACCTGGGTGTGCTGGGTGGCCTGCACCTGGCCAACCTGGCCATCGAAGGGTGCGCGCAGGGTCAGTGCATCGACCTGGCGCTTCACTTCGTCCACTACCGCCTGCTGGCGATCGGCCAGCAGGCGCTTGTTGCGTGCATCCAGGGTTGCTCCCTGGCTTTGCAGGCTGGCGTCCTGCTGGGCGTGCTGCAGTTCGATCTGGGCTTTCTTCAGCTCGTCCTGGGCCTTGGCCAGATCGACCTGCGGCACCGCGCCGCCATCGAAGCCGCGCTGGTAGCGTTCCAGGTCGCGCTGGGCTGCGGTGCGCACCAGTCCGGCCTGGTCGGACAGCTTGGCGCCGGTGGCGCGGGCCAGGGTGGCGTCCAGTGCGGCGCGGCTGGCTTCGGCTTCCAGGCCGGCCAGGGTTGCCTGCTCCTGGGCCAGCTTGCTGCGCAGTTCCGGGCTGTCGATCACCGCCAGCTCCTGGCCCTGCTTGACCACGTCACCGGCGACCACCTTCAAGGTCACGGTACCGGCGGAGATGGCGTACAGCACCGGGCTGTTGGCAGCGATGACGCGGCCATCGGCGGCGATGTCGCGGACCAGGTCGCCGCGCTTGACCTCGGCGATGCGCAGGCGGTCACCGTCGAACGAGCGGCTGGCGCCCAGCCAGTTGCTGACGACGTAGCCAATGCCGGCGACCACCACCACGGTGATCAACGCCGGCCACATGTAGCGACGCCACACGGGTTGCGGGCGCTGGGTACTTACCTGGTCCTGGGCGGAGGTGTCGCGGATCATCGTCGGCTTCGCTGCTGGGTTTGTTATCCATTAAGCAGATCGCGTGCCAACTCCAAGGTATTGAATTTGTTTGGAAAATATTCAGTGATGTGAGTGTCCGGGTGTCCGCGGACGCTCGCGCGGACAGTGTCCGGGTGCCGATGTCCCGACATGTCCGCTGGTTGTCTGATCCAGCTGACTTAGAATGTCCGCTCGTAATTACCAATGGGTAGGCCATGTGCGGGATTGTTGGGGCGATCGCTGATCGCGATGTGGTTCCGGTATTGATTGAAGGACTCAAGCGGCTGGAATACCGCGGCTACGATTCCTCGGGCATCGCCGTGCTGGATGGCGAGCACATTCGCCGCGTGCGTCGCACCGGCCGCGTCGCTGAAATGGAAGGGGCGGCCATCGCCGAACAGTTCCATTCGGTGCTGGGCATCGGCCATACCCGCTGGGCCACCCACGGTGGTGTCACCGAATCCAATGCCCATCCGCATATCAGCCAGGGCGTGGCGCTGGTGCACAACGGCATCATCGAGAACCACGAGGAGCAGCGCGAGAAGCTGCTGGCGTTGGGCTATGTATTCGAGTCGCAGACCGATACCGAGGTGATCGCACACCTGATCCACCATCACCTCAAGGCCGATCACGACGACCTGCTCAGCGCGCTGCAGCGCACGGTCAAGGAATTGACCGGTGCCTACGCATTGGCGGTAATCAGCGAGAACGAACCCGGACGCATGGTGGTGGCACGCATGGGCTGCCCGTTGCTGGTCGGCCTGGGCGATGGCGAGAACTTCGTCGCCTCCGACGTATCGGCCATCCTGCAGGCCACCCGCCGGGTGATGTTCCTGGAAGAGGGCGACACCGCCGAACTGACCCGTCAGGGCGTGCGCGTGTTCGATGCCAACAACGCCCCGGCGCAGCGCGAGCAGCGCATGTCGGACGTCTCGCTGGCTTCGCTGGAGCTGGGCCCGTACCGCCACTTCATGCAGAAGGAAATCCATGAGCAGCCGCGCGCGCTGGCCGACACCATCGAGGCGGCGATTGATGCGGGTGGTTTTCCGGCAGCGTTGTTCGGCAAGAATGCCGAAGCGGTGTTCAAGGACATCGAAGGCGTGCAGATCCTGGCCTGCGGCACCAGCTACTACGCTGGCCTGACCGCGCGTTACTGGATCGAGGCCATCGCCGGCCTGCCGTGCAGCGTGGAAATCGCCAGCGAATACCGTTACCGCGCCGCCTATGCCAACCCCAGGCACCTGATCGTCACCATCTCCCAGTCCGGCGAAACCCTGGACACGATGGAAGCGCTCAAGTACGCCAAGTCGCTGGGACACACGCATACGCTATCGATCTGCAACGTGCCGGAGAGCGCGATTCCGCGTGCCAGCGAGCTGGTCTGCTATACCCGCGCCGGCGCCGAGATCGGCGTGGCCTCGACCAAGGCCTTCACTACCCAGCTGGCCGCGCTGTTCCAGCTGACCGTGGTGCTGGGCAAGCTGCATGGCAAGGTTGATGCCGAGCAGGAGAGTGGTTATCTGGAGCAGCTGCGGCATCTGCCGGGCAGCGTGCAACACGCCTTGAACCTGGAGCCGCAGATCATCGCCTGGGCCGAGCGTTTTGCCGGCAAGTCGAACGCCTTGTTCCTTGGCCGCGGCCTGCATTACCCGATCGCGCTGGAAGGCGCGCTCAAGCTCAAGGAAATCTCCTATATCCACGCCGAGGCCTACCCGGCCGGCGAGCTCAAGCACGGCCCGCTGGCGCTGGTGGATGCGGAAATGCCGGTGGTGGTGATCGCGCCCAACGACAGCCTGCTGGAGAAAGTGAAATCCAACATGCAGGAGGTGCGTGCGCGCGGTGGCGAGCTGTTCGTGTTCACCGACCAGGACAGCAACTTCAACGCCTCCGAAGGCGTGCATGTGATCCGTACCCCGCGTCATGCTGGCGTGCTCAGCGCCATCGTGCACACCATCCCGGTGCAGATGTTGGCCTATCACACCGCCCTGGCACGCGGCACCGACGTCGACAAGCCGCGCAACCTGGCCAAGAGCGTTACCGTAGAGTGATATCTGTCACGTGGGTGTAACCGAGGCTGCGGATAATCACATCCAGCAGCCCGGTCCTCTCTCCCCGACGTTGCTAGAAGCCCGGCCCAGCGCCGGGCTTTTGCTTTGTGGGGTGTCCGGGTGGCCCCTACAGACGGCGCTCTGGATTTCGGTCACAGTTCGCGCCGGGAGCGTTCTTGGGTTCGGCAACTCGGAAGTGTGATTGATTTCACAAATGGCGTGATCGTGGCGCGCCGCTTTTGCCGGTTAACCCAATAGAGCGAGCAAAAAAAGCCGGTGCTGCCGGTGGGGATGTCATGACAGGGGGCTGTATGTGTGTTGCTAAAGGCGTGCCGCCAGCTTGGGTGGTGCGCGTCCGCTGCTATCCGATGGCTGCCGCCCGTGCGGTGGCCGCGGAGCCGCGCGCATGAGCCGGCGTTACCACTTCATTGCTGGCCTGCCACGTTCCGGCTCGACCCTGCTGGCCGGCATCCTGCGGCAGAACCCACGCTTCCATGCGGCCATGAGCAGCCCGGTCGCCGGCCTGCTCAATGGTGCGCTGGAACAGATGGGCGCGGGCGGCGAATCGGCGGCGTTCTTCGACGAGGCCAAGCGCAAGGCCATCTGCAACGCCATCCTTGGTGCCTATTACGCCGATACCCCGGCGCAGCTGGTGTTCGACACCAACCGGCAGTGGACCGCGCGCATGCACCAACTGGCCGGGCTGGTACCGGACTTCAAGGTCATCTGCTGCGTGCGCAACCCGGCTTGGGTGATGGACAGCTTCGAGGCTATCCACCGGCGCAACCCATTCGACTACAGCCGGATGTACAACCCAGCCACACGGCAGACCGTGTACAGCCGCTGCGAGCAGCTGATCAGTGCCGGCGGTGTGGTTGGTGGTGCCTGGACTGCTTTGAAGGAAGCGTATTACGGCGAGTTCTCCGAGCGCCTGCTGCTGGTGGACTACGAACTGCTGAGCCGTCATCCGGAACGCACCATGCAGCTGGTCTACCAGTTCCTGGGTGAAGCGGAGTTCGCGCACGATTTCGACAACGTCGAGTACGCCGAAGAGAGCTTCGACCAGCAGTTGGGTGTGAAAGGGCTGCACGACGTGCGCCGCAAAGTCGAGTTCAAGACCCGGCGCAGCATCCTGCCGCCGGATCTTTTCAACAAATACCAGGACATGGATTTCTGGCAGGACCAGACGGGCAGCTCGGCGGGCATCATCGCCGCCCGACGTTCCGAGACCCAGGCTCCACTCATCACCAAGGCCATCCCATGAAGCACGCACTGCTCGGCGCACTATCCACGCTGTTGCTCCCGTTCTCGGCGCATGCCGCCGCTTCTTCTGCGGCAGGTGGCTACCTGATGCGTGGCGGTTACCAGCCGCGCAGCTACATGCGGGTGGGGCAGGGGGATGCTGTCGCAAGCCTGCCGCTTGGCAAGGCCACCAGCCACAAGCAGCGGCCCAACCTGGAGGAAGCCAGCGACGCGCTGGCCATCCAGCAGCATGCAGGCATCACCGAGCTGGTGGTGATCGACAGCTCGGTGCAGGACCGGGCCACGCTTTACGCGGGGCTCAATCCCGGTGTCGGTGTGGTTGAGATCGACGCGGGTCATCCCGGGTTGCCGCAGCTGGTGCAGGCGCTGCGGGGATATCGGGACCTCGCCGCGATCCATGTGGTGTCGCATGCCAGTCCAGGTGCGCTGCAACTGGGCAGCAGCCGTATAACCGCCGAATCCTTGCATGCAGAGCTGGGCGCACTGCAGGCGCTGCGTACTTCCGTTCGTGAGGGCGCGGATCTGCTGTTCTATGGCTGTGATCTGGCTGCCAACGCCGATGGCGGTGCACTGCTGGACATCGTCCGTAGTGAAACCGGGATGGATGTGGCAGCGTCCAGCAACCTTACTGGTGCCGTGGCGTTGGGTGGTGATTGGGAGTTGGAAGTGCAGCGCGGAGACGTTGCGGTTGGGCTGGCTTTCTCGGAGAAGGCCCTGCGGGAATTCTCCGATGTACTGATTGCGACTGACGGGATGAAGGGGTTCACCGATGCGGAGGGCTGGGGCGGCTTTGGCAGTCGAACGATTTCGTCATCGGATTTCACCGTGACGACCAAGGCTGGGGGCACAATTGGTAAGTACTCCTACGGTGGTAATCAATATCTCTATTCTCCAAACACGCTTGGCGCCACTGGGAACTACTTCTACGTACGTGCCGACGGAGTCAACACAACCGCGTTCGAGTTGACGGGTGTACACGGCTTCGAGGCGCCGGCAGCGTTGAGTGGAAGAGCATCCCAATTTACCAATGTCCGTATTGTTGGCTATTTGCAAAGCGGTGGGACCGTGACATCAGCGGCGCTGTCCGGAACGCCCGGCGAAGACAGCTTCGTTTTCAATAGCGGCAATCTTGGCGGATTTTTGGGGAAGAAGCTGAAAGGATTCAAGCTTCTATTCGATTGCTCAACGACATGCACTGGTCAGACCCCGAACGATGAGCCGGCATTTTTCAGCTTTCAGAGTTTCTCGGTAGCAGGCGCCTTGAACACTCCCGCGCCACCAATTGTCAGTGATGCGTGGATCAGCATCAGTGGCGCGTCGTCTGCGGGCAATACTTACAAGATAAATGATGTGGTCACCGCCACCTGGAATAGTTCGGCCAGCGGCGATAACAATCCAACGATCACCGCCGTTACCATGGACTTCAGTCAGTTTGGTGGTGGCGCGGCCGTGGCTGCGTCGAATATTGGTGGCATCTGGACCGCTGCTTACACCATTGCGGCAGGCTCCATTGATGCAACCAACCGCAACATCAGCGTCACTGCGACGAATGCCGGTGGCAGCACCACAGCCGCGGACACCACCAATGCAACCGTGGACAATATCGCGCCAACGGTGACCGACGCGCGGATCAGCATCAGCGGTGCTACTGGGACCAGCGGTGCCTACAAGATCGGCGATACAGTCACCGCCACCTGGAACAATACCGCCGGCGGTGACAACAACACCGACACCATTTCCGGCGTCACCGTGAACTTCTCCGAGTTCGGTGGTGGTGCGGCAGTCGCAGCCACCAATAGCTCGGGCACCTGGACGGCAACCTATACGATCGTTTCTGGCAGCATCGATGCCACCAATCGCAATGTCAGTGTCACGGCCACCGACAATGCGGGCAATGCGACGACAACCGGCGACACCACCAATGCGACGGTGGACAACAACCCACCCTCTGTCACCAGCATCGCTGTCACCGGCTCACCGGCGTCGACGGATACGTCGATGGCATTCACCGTGACCTTCGATGAGGCGGTGATGAATGTGTCCACCGACGACTTCATCCTGGTGGGGACGGGAACTGCTACCGGCACCATTGCCAGCGTCTCCGCATCCAGCGGTACCTCGGTCAACGTGAACATTGCCAGCATCACCGGCAGTGGCACCCTCAAGGTGAATCTCAACGGTTCCACCAACATCGTCGATGATGCGGGCAACGCGATTCCGTCCTACAGCAGTGGCAGTACCCATACCGTTGCTGTACCAACTGCGCCGGGTGCACCTGCCATCGGGACGGCGACGGCTGGTGACACGCAAGCTACGGTGACTTTCACCGCACCGGGCAGCAGTGGTGGTTCGGCAATCACAAGCTATACCGCAACCGCCAACCCAGGCGGTGCAACCGGTAGCTGTGCCGGTCCGACGGCCTGTGTCATCACCGTTGGTAGCCTGACCAACGGCACGGCCTATACGTTCAGCGTGACCGCGACGAATGCCATTGGCACCGGCAGTGCTTCCGGCGCATCCAACCCCGTCACTCCCAAAGCCAACCAGATCATTACCTTCGCCCAGCCGAGCAGCTACAACTTCGGTGCTACGCCTACGCTGACTGCCAGCTCTGCCTTTGCAATAGGTGGGGCAGCGACGGGCTTCGCAATTGACTTCACCTCGTCCACGACCGGCGTTTGCACCATCACCCGTGGCGGTGCACTGACCTTCGTTTCCGCTGGCACCTGCACCATCGATGCCGACCAGGCGGGTAATTCGTCGACGAACGCTGCTTCTACCGTTACCCGTAGTTTCACGGTCAATGCGATCGTGCCTGCTGCGCCGACCATCGGCACGGCGACGGCGGGTGACCAGCAGGCAACGGTGACCTTCACTGCGCCGGCAAGCACCGGTGGCGCGGCCATCTCGCCGAACGGTTATACCGTCACCGCAAACCCCGGTGGGATTACCGAAGTTGGTTCTTCCTCGCCGATCACCGTGACCGGGCTGACCAACGGCGTTTCCTATACTTTCACGGTGACTGCGACCAATTCGGCGGGCACCGGCGTCGCCTCATCCGCTAGCAACTCCGTCATTCCCGCCGCGCCCCAGACCATCACCTTCGCCAACCCGGGCGCGCAGAACTTCGGCTCGACGCCGGACCTGCGTGTCATCAACGGGGGGTGTCTGCGACCTCGGGATTGGACGTTACCTTCACCTCCTCAACTACCGGCGTGTGCACTGTCACCAGCCAGGGCGTGCTCACTTTTGTTACGGCGGGCAGCTGCACGATCAACGCTGACCAGGCAGGTGACAGCAGTTATCTGGCGGCGACACAGGTCAGCCGCACATTCACGGTGAACGCGGTTGTTCCTGGTGCGCCCACCTCGGTGGTGTCAACTGCCGGCGACAACCAGACCAGCGTGGCCTTCGTGGCACCTGCCTACACGGGTGGCACCACCATCACCGGTTACACCGTCACCGTCAGCCCGGCTGATGTCGCGCCGGTCAACGGCGCTGGTTCGCCAATCGTTGTGAGCGGCCTTACCAACGGTCAGTCCTATACCTTCACCGTCACTGCCGACAACAGCGCGGGTACCGGGCCGGCCTCCAGTGCCTCGAATCCGGCGACGCCTGCGGCGACCCAGACCATCACGTTCAACAACCCGGGGGCCCAGAACTTCGGCACCACGCCGACGCTGACCGCTACCTCCGATTCCGGCCTGACGCCGACGTTCAGTTCCAGCACGACGAACGTATGCACCATCACCAGCGGTGGTGCGCTCACCTTCCTGACCGCCGGCACCTGCACCATCAATGCCGACCAGGGCGGCAACGGCAGCTATCTGGCCGCTGCTCAGGTAACCCGCAGCTTCACGGTGAACGCCGTGGTGCCGGGCGCGCCCGTCATCGGTACGGCCGTCGCGCAGGGCATTGACACGGCCGAGATCAATTTCACCGCGCCAGCCAGCAATGGCGGTAGCGCGATTTCCTCGTATACGGTGACCGCCAGTCCCGGTGGGCTGACCAAGACTGGCTCGGGTAGCCCGATTACGTTCAATGGGCTCAGCCCGGCAACCAGCTATACCTTCACGGTGACCGCGACCAATGCGGTCGGCATTGGCTCGCCATCTGCGGTCTCCAACCAGATCAGCACCATTCCGCTGCTGCAGGCCAATGATGTCAGCCAGAACATCGGTTACGGCGCATCGCCCACCAGCATCAACCTGTCGATCACCGGCAGCGCGGATGAAGTGTTGATCATGTCGCAGCCGACCCACGGCACCGCGACGGTCAGCGGTACCTCGATCAGCTACCAGCCGCAGCCAGGCTATGCGGGCCCGGACCAGTTCACCTATGCGGCCAAGGATGCATACAGCACCTCCACGCCGGCACGGGTGGACGTCACCGTGACGTCACCAACACTGAGCATGTCCACCACTGCGCTGCAGGCGGCGCGGGCCAGTACGCCGTACTCGCAGACGCTGCTCGCCAGCGGTGGCACCGGGCCGTACAGCTACGTTGTCAGCAGTGGCAGCCTGCCCACCGGCATCACGCTGTCCAGCGCCGGTGTGTTGAGCGGTACACCAACCCAGGTGGGCAGCTTCAACGTCACCATCACCGCGACCGACAGCAGCAGTGGAACCGGGCCGTTCCAAGTTGCGCAGCCGTACAACCTGGAAGTGGATGCCGCGCAGGTGGAGCTGGACCTGAGCGTACTGCCGCCCGCCAGCGGCGATCAGGACTACACCCAGGCATTGATGGCACGTGGTGGTACCGCGCCGTATCGCTTCATGGTGATGAGCGGCCAGTTGCCGCCGGGCCTGTCATTGGCGGCGGACGGCACTTTCTCCGGCGAACCGCAGGCCGCGGGCAGCTACGCCTTCACCCTGCAGGTGACCGATGCCAACGGTTTCACCGGCGCCGCTCCGGTGACCTTGAAAGTCGACCTGAGCGCGCAGGAAATCACCAACATCCATACCGATCCGGCGCTGCCGGAGTTCGTGAAGGGAGGTAGCTTCACCGCTTTGGCTACTGGTGGTGGTTCCGGCAATCCGGTGCAGTTCAGCAGTGGCTCGCCCAGCGTCTGTTCGGTGTCCGCTGCGCAGGTGACGATGCTGGCAGCAGGCACCTGCGTGTTGAACGCGGACCAGGCAGGTAATGCGATGTACCAGGCCGCGCCGCAGGCACGCCTTGAGGTAGCCATTGCCGCCGCCACGCCAACGCTGCAGTGGATGCAGCCGCTGAGCAAGATCTATGGCGAAGCCGCGTTCGATCTGGTCGATCCGCGCAGCGACAGTCAGGGCGCTTTCACGTTCAGCAGCAGCAATGCCTCGGTGGCAACGGTCAGTGGCCGCACCGTTACCCTGGTGGGGCCAGGTGCGGCGACCCTGGTGGCCACGCAGCAGGCGCAGGGCAGCTATACCGCGGCGACGGTTGAAGTGGAGCTGACGGTCAGTGCACGCCCGGATCCGACCCTGGATGCCGAGGTGCGTGGTGGATTGCAGGCACAGGTGGACGCCAGCGTGCGCTTCGCACGCGTGCAGCTGGGCAACATCCAGTCGCGCCTGCAGCAGGTACGCTCGGGTGAGAACGCGTCGTCGGCGGCGCTGACCCTGGCCTATGCAGGCGATCTGCTTGGGCAGGGCATGTCGGTGCCGGTGAAGCTGCCGGTCAACCACTTCACGGGCATGCCGAGCGGTTGGGGTGGCTGGATGTCCGGTACCGCCACCTTCGGCAACAGCGGCCAGCAGCGTGGTGGCAGCTTCGACTTCAACACCGACGGCATCAGCCTGGGTGTGGACCGCAGCTTCGGTGACAACGGCCTGCTCGGCATGGCCGCCAGCCTGGGCCGCAACCGCACGCGCTTCGATGCCTCGCCCTCGCGGATGGATGCCGACCAGTACTCGCTGGCGATGTATGGCCTGTGGCGTGCGGGCGAACACCTGTTCGTTGACGGCGTTGTGGCGCAGGGCCAGCTGGACTTCGATGTCGCGCGCTGGAGCAGCGTGGCGGGCACGATGGCGCTGGGCCAGCGTGATGGCAGCCAGACCTTCGGTGCGCTGACCTTCGGTTACCAGCAACAACATGGTGCTTACAGCCTGTCCGGCTACGGCCGCTTCGATGGCAGCCGCAGCCGCCTGGACGGCTACCGCGAGCATGGCTTGGGCGTGCATGACCTGGCCTATGCCGAGCAGACCGTCAGCAACAGCGGTCTGGCCGTGGGCTTCGATGGCAGCTACAGCTGGCAGGGCGAGCGGGTGTCGCTGCGTCCGTTCTGGAAGCTGGAGTACCGCCAGTCGCTGTCCAACACCGGCGATGCGTGGATGAACTACGTGCAGCAGCCCAGTGCTGGCGGCTATGTGCTGGACATGCAGGCGTATGCCGACAACATGGTGACTGCGGCAGCGGGCTTCGATGTGAAGACCAATCGTGGCTGGCTGATCTCGCTGCTGTTCGGACGCGACCAGGGCAGCAACAGCGCAGCCAGCAACAGCGTCGGCCTGCGCATCAGCTACGGCAGCGGCGGGATGGGCGCTGGCATGATGCCTGGGCAGGTTGGGGAATCGGCACTCGACGACTGCAAGGGGCGCCGTTGCAGGCGTCCCGGCGGCAGTCAGCGCGGTGAGGCCTTCCCGTAACCCATCGCGATAGCTGAACGAAAACGCCCGGCCAAGTGCCGGGCGTCTTCGTTCCGGGCCCGCTAAGCTGCGCGGCCAGGTGATCGCAGGCTGAATCAATTGCTTTCCGGAAGTACCCAAATCGCCCCTTGCCACGCACTGCATGGTCGAAGGGGCACCATGTCTGCGGCCCCTGCCATTGGGAGCTGGTGATGACAAAGTGGAAAAGCCGGGGACGCAGGCGACGTGGGGGCGGTGATGGTGCCGGCTGAACACGAACAGCCCGGGCGCGATTTCGCTGCCCGCGCGGTCCACGACTACAGCGCCGAGCTGCACCGCTACCTGCGCCGGCGGGTGGCCGAGGCGCAGGACCTGGGCGACCTGGTGCAGGAGGTCTACCTGCGCCTGCTGCGCGTGCAGAACATCGAGACCGTGCGCAATCCACTGGCCTACATCTATGGCATCGCCGCGCACGTAGCCAGCGAGTTCAACATGCGCCAGCGTCAGGGCAGGCTGCTGTACGACTCGACCGTGGTGGAGGCGGTAGCCGAGAACCCGGGGCAGGCGGCTTTCAGCGAAGGTGGCGGCTTCTTCGAGCGCCAGGTGGGCGATGCGCTTGCGCAGCTGCCGGCCAACCGGCTGGCGGTGCTGCTGCTGGAGCGGCGCGAAGGCCTGAGCCATGTGCAGATCGCGCAGAAGCTGGGGCTGAGCGTGCATACGGTGAAGAAATACAGTGTCGAAGCGCTGGCGCACGTACGCGCGAGCTTGGAACGATGAACAGGATGTTGATCCTGCGAGACGCAGGGCGGGTGAAACCATGAATATCTATCGCACATCGCCGCAACAGAGCCGGGAGCGCGCCGCACGCGAGGCGGCGGAGTGGCTGCAGGTCATGGGCGACACGCCCAGCGATGCGGACCGCGCCGGCTTTGCCGCCTGGGTGGCGCGTTCGCCGCTGCACCTGGAAGAACTGCTGATGGCACAGCTGGTGCAGCGCGAGCTGGCCTCCAGCGCCGCGCTGCAGGCCTTCGATCTGGACGCGGTGTTGGCACAGGCGCAGGCAATGGACAACGTAGTGCCGCTGCACGATGCGCCCAGCGCTGTAACGGCGCCAAGGCTGCAGGAACGTAAACCTGCCGCACGTGGGCGCCGTCGCAGGCTGGGTTGGGCGCTGGCAGCGGGCGTTGCCGCCTGTGCGTTGCTTGCGGGCAGCTGGACCCTGCTGCAACCGGAAGTGCCGGTTTATCAGTACGCCAGCGCGGTCGGTGAGCAGCGCAGCATCGCCCTGGCCGATGGCTCGATGGTCACCTTGGCACCGGCTTCGTATATCGCTGTGCGCTTCAGCGCGGGTGTACGCGACATCGAGCTGCGTGATGGCGAGGCCACCTTCGACGTAGCGCACGACAGCAGCCGCCCGTTCCGCGTGCACGCCGGCGACAACACCGTGCAGGCGGTAGGTACACGTTTCACCGTCAACCGCCTGCCGTCCGGCACCCTGGTGGCGGTCAGTGAGGGCAAGGTCAAGGTGACGGCGAACAGCAACTGGCTGGAATCGCTGTGGCGCGACGATGCGTCCACATTGGAGGCGGGCAAGGCCAAGGTCGAATCACTGGGTCGCCCGGCGGCACTGTCGGCCGGTGAGCAGGCGCGCATTCCGCAAGGCCAACAGGCCATGCTGCGGATGCCGCTGGAGGTGTCGAACGAACCGGTCGATGGCAAGCGCCGCCTGAGCTTCCGCAACGACACGCTCGCCGACATCGTCAGTGAGTTCAATCGCTACAACCCGCGCCCGATCGTGGTCACCGATCCATTGATACGCGAGCAGCGCTACAGCGGCGTGTTCCATGCAGATGATGCCGATTCCTTCCTGCAGTTCCTGGAGTGCTGCTCACAATTGCAGGTCAGTCGACAGGCTGATCGCAGCGTGATCGGCAGCCGCGGCAGTCGTCAGTAGGTGGCAATGCAGGTATCCGAAAAAATATTTGCGGTAGTGAGTACCCTTTCTTCGCACTTGGACACACGGATGTAACAAGAGGCTGGTTCCGCGCAAGGCGGCTCCGGTTGCTCGGTAACCATTCGATGTCTTTCGGGGGCGAATTATCCATGGGGTCCAGCACTATTCTTCATAAGCACGCGTTGGTGAAGGCGGTGGCGCTAGCGCTGCTGGTCGGCACCGGCAATGTGGCGATGGCACAGTCAGCAACGGCGACCGATACAGTGGCCGGTGCAGCGGTATTCAAGTTTGATATTCCTGCGCAGTCACTGGCGTCGGCGCTTGAAGTGTTTGCCGAGCAGTCCGGCTTGCAGGTGGTCTACGCCGGCAATGCAGGCAGCGGCGTGCAGAGCGGCGTGGTCAGTGGCCAGATGGACGCGGCGACGGCCCTGCAGCAGCTGCTCGCACCAACTGCGTATGCGCATGAATTCATCAACGCAAAAACTGTCGCCATCCGCCCGCGCAGTAGCGCAGGCGATGTAGTTGAACAGGATGGAGGTAGTGCGGAAACGCTGGAGACGATCAATGTCACCGGTACCTATTTGAAGAACATCGATCCGGCGTCACCGCTGATCGTGATCGATTCACAGCTGATCGAAAGCCGTGGCTACGCCTCGATCGAGGACGTACTACGCAACCTGCCGCAGAACTTCTCCAACCGCACCAGCGCCTCGCGCGCGCTGGGCGAAAAGGAGTTCGGCAGTTCCTATGGCGATGGTGTGTCCGGGCTGGGTTCGTCCGGTGCCAACCTGCGTGGCCTGGGTAGCCGCTCCACGCTGATCCTGGTGGATGGCCGCCGCCGCAGCGGCTCGGCACAGGCGCAGGGCGCCTATACCGATATTTCCTCGATCCCGGTGTCGCAGATCGAGCGCATCGAAGTACTCAGCGACGGCGCCAGCGCCATCTATGGCTCCGACGCCGTGGCCGGTGTGATCAACATCGTGCTGAAGAAGTCCTACGATGGCACCACCGCACAGCTGCGGCATGAGAATTCCAGCACCGGTGCCGATGTGTCGCGGCTGGATCTGGCCCGCACCTTCGGCTATGGCAGTGGCCACGTTACTGCCGCAGTCGGGCTTGAGCGCACGCTGCCTGCCGATGTCACCAGCCTGATCCATGTCGGTCCGAACGGCCGCGGTGATTTCACCGACCGGGGGGGCGTCAACGGCCGCACCCGCAACAAGGGCCAGCCTGGTGTGGTCTATGAGTCGCTGGACTTCGGCATCGACTACCACTTCATGGGCGAGGCGCTCGGGGTGATTCCCGGCGGCCAGGATGGCACTGCGCTGGATCCGGACAGTCTGCTCGCCTATGACCCGGCCACTGCACCGTCGACCTATGAGCGCAGCCGCATCGGCCCCAAGGTCGATAACCGCTATGTCCGCATCAGCGGCGTGCACGATCTCGGTGAAACCACGCAGCTGAACTACGGCATCAGCCATGTGCGCCAGGTCAACAAGGAGAACTGGCGGCCGACGCTGTTCGACTTCAGCATCTTCGAGGAGGGCTACAACACCTACGTTCCCGAGAGCAATCCATACAACAACTTTGGCAGCGACGTATTGGTGGGCTATTCCTTCGAACGCGAGTTCGAGGGCATGAACCTGAGCGAAGACCAGAAGCAGACCAACAGCGACGCGCATGTCGGCATCAACGGCAAACTGCCGTTCGCCAAGGGCTGGGACTACGAAGCGACCTTCAGCACCGGCCGCGAAAAGGGCACCACCACCGCCTTGATGGACCTGACCGGCTCGATGGGCGCTGATGGCTATGCGCGCACACTGGAAGTGCTCAATGGCTTGAACGTGTTTGGCGACGGCAGCAACGATGCCATCGTCGCGCGCAACCGCCAGTTGCTGCAGAGCCTGGTCGAACGCCATGTCTATCGTTTCCAGTCGCGTGCCAATACCGTCGACCTGCTGACTCGTGGTGAGCTGTTCCAGCTGCCCGCAGGCAGGATCGAAGCGGCGGTCGGCGCACAGCACCGTGAGCAGCGCTACAACTACGAGAGCAATCTCGGTGAGCAGCTGACTTCAGAGAGCACCGGTAAATCCGAGGCGCTGTTTACCGAAATCGGCATCCCGCTATTGAAGGATCAGCCGCTGGCCAAGCTGCTCAGCCTGACCGTTGCTGCCCGCTACGAGCGCTTCGACCAGCGCGGCGACAGCGCCTTGCGTGATTGGTCGGCTGGGCTGGGCGAGCTCGGTGGCTTCGATGTCGAGCAGCTGACCGGCGTGAACAATGACGGCTCCGGTGGAATCACCGGTAGTGACAGCACGGTGTCGCGCAGCTTCAGCCGCACCAGTCCCTTGGCACGTTTGGCGTGGAAACCAATCGATCAGCTGCGTCTGCGCGCCACCTGGGGCGAGTCCTTCCTGGTGCCACAGGCGCAGCAGCAGTTCGGCCAGCTGATCATGGACGACTACACCGCACGCGTGCTGTTCAATGGCGGCCAGCTACCGGATGGGGTCACCCAGATCGTCGCGCTCAGTGGTCCCAATGCGAACCTGAAGCCGCAGGTGGCCAGCGTGGTGACCTATGGCTTCGACTGGGTACCGGGTTTCGCCGCCGGCCTGCAGCTGTCGGCTACCTATAACCGCACCACCTTCGACAACTACATCGGTGATCCGCTGTCCGGGCTGACCTATTCGGAGATCTTCAAGGACATCAGCAAGATGCCCGAAGGGACCTTCACTCTGGGCGAGAACGGGGTGATGCTGTGGGACAACCGCGCGATCAACTTCCTCGGTCGTCGTTCGCGCAGCATCGATACCACCGCCAGTTACTACTTCGGTAATGACTGGGGTGACTGGCGCATCGAGCTTAATGCCGTGCGCACGCTGGAACTGACCTCGCGTTCGCTGGCGTCGATGCCGACGCTGAGCTATGCGGACAGTGAGCTGGGGCCGAGCAAGTGGGCCGGTGACCTGTTCGTCGGCTGGGAAGGCAACGCGTGGTTCGCGTCGCTGGGCAGCCATTACAGCGCTGCGCACCGCGTGCTGTATCCGTTGTCGGCCACCGCCACCGATTACAACGATTTCATCCCCAATGAAAATCCGCGTACGCGTTCGGCGTCCTACACAACCTTCGATGCGCAGGTCGGCTATCGCAAGCATCAGCGTGATGGTTGGTTGGGTGGGGTGACCGCGCGCATGGGCGTGCAGAACATGTTCGACCGCGACTATCCGTTCGTCGACAACCTATCGGGCTTCGTCTCCAACCGCGTGAACATCCGCGGCCGCGTGCTCTATCTGGACATCAAGAAAGAGTTCTGACGCCAAGCAGTTGCTCCGTAACAACGCGGCGCGCCGATCCCTCGTCGGCGGCGCGCTGCATCCATTGCAAGGAAATACATGAAATCCATCGCCAACACCCTGCGCGCCTGCCTGCTGGCCAGCGCGGTCGTTGCTGCACTCGGCCTCACTGCCTGCAGCCAATCGCAATCCCCGCCTGCCGCTCCAGGCCTGGACGCCGCCGCCGCGCCCGCAAGCAGCGGTGCGTACAGCATCCGCGGCACGCTGCCGGGGCTGGCAGATGGCACCGAGCTCAAGCTGCTGGTGCCGTCGGCGGCGACCGACCCGCTGCATGTTGAGCCGGTGGCCACGGCCACCGCGCAGGGCGGCGCCTTCGTTCTCAGTGGTGAGGTCAAGCAGGCCGTACCGGCGGTACTGATGGTGGGTAATCAAGGCTCGGTGAAGCTGGTGCTGGAGCCGGGCGAGCTGCGCATCGGAGCCGGCGCGCTGGGCCCGGTGGCCAAGGGCGGCATTCTGACCGAGCGGGTTTACGGCTATCTGGAAGATCCAGCTTACGTGGCCGCCTACAATGCCAACCGCGAAGCCAACCACAAGGCCTTCGACGGCGTCGATGAAAACGACGAAGCGGCGATGAAGGCTGCGCGCGATTCGGTGGCTGCGCCGTTCGCTGCCCTGGCCAAAGTCAGGAACGACTACGACGCGGTCATCCTCGACGGTGCCGAGCCGACGCTGCTCAAGCTGTTGGTGCTGAGCGAAAACTACGATTGGAAGCGCTACGACGTGGCCCGTCGTGCGCAGCTGCTGGCCAGCTACAAGCAGGAGCTCGGCGCGCATCCCTTGATCGTGCAGATGGAGCAGGCGGCCGCCGACTACGCCAAGACCCAGCAACTGGCCGAGAAGTTCGGCCCGGGCAAGCCTTATGCCGACATCGAAGCGGTCGGCGTGGACGGCAAGGTGGTCAAGCTGTCCGAGGTGCTGGCGCGCAACAAGCTGGTGCTGCTCGATTTCTGGGCGTCCTGGTGTGGCCCGTGCCGTGGCGAGTTCCCGCATCTGCTGAAGGTCTACCGCGAGTTCCATGCACACGGCTTCGAGATCTACGCCGTGTCACTGGATGAAGACAAGGCGGACTGGACCAAGGCCATGCAGGAAGAGGGCGGCAGCAATGATCTGCCGTGGATCAACCTGCAGGCGCCGGGCTTCGAGGACAATGCCGCGCAGACCTATGGCGTGGTGCAGTTGCCGCAGAACTACCTGATCGCCGGTGACGGCACCATCGTCGGCGTCGGCATGCGCGAGTGGGACGTCGAGCGTGCAGTGCGCGCGCAGATCAAGAAGGTTGAAGATGCGCCTGCACGTTGATGTCATCCGCCGCGCCGCGCTGAGTGCATTGCTGCTGCTCGGCGTGCTGCTGCCTGGCAGCGTGCTGGCGCAGGTGCAGGCCGAGCTGGTAACTGCGCAGCGCTCGGTGCAGCCTGGGCAGCCGCTGCAACTGGCCCTGCGCATGCAGCACGATCCGCATTGGCACAGCTTCTGGAAGAACGCCGGTACCGGCCTGCCGACCAAGTTGATGTGGGAGCTGCCGCCGGGCTGGACCGCCGAGGCGATCCAGTGGCCAACACCAATTCTGGTCCGCGACCGCGAAGGCAACATCACCGGCCACGGTTACGAAGGCCTGTCGTATCTGCCGGTGCGGCTGATCGCCCCGGCTGACCTGAAGCCGGGTAGTGCGGTCGAGCTGAAGGCGCAGGCACGCTGGCTGATGTGCGAGACCGTGTGCATCCCGGGCAAGGCGACAGTCAGTTTGAGTGTGCCGGTCAGCGCGGATCCGCCAGAGCCCGATGCCGATGTGCAGACGGCGCTGGCGGCATTGCCGATGCCGAGCTCCAGCGAAGGCTGGCAGCTGGCGGCGACCCGCGAGCAGGGCGACCTGACCCTGCGCGTGGCTGCACCGGCCGATATCGCCGAATTGCACTTCTTCCCGGCCGACGAATTCGTTTCCTACAAGGTGCCGCAGACCATCGGCAATCGCGGTGCACGCGCCTTGCTGAAGCTGCCGCTGGACCCGGCCGAGACCATGCCGGCCGATGCGGCGCTGCGCGGCGTGCTGGCCTATACCGATGCACAGGGCGTCTACCGTGGTGTCAGCATCGAGTTGCCGTTCGTGGCCGAGGCCGAGGCGACTGCCTTGGTCGGCACGGCCGACCTGGCTGCGGTACCGGCTTCGGCCACAGGCAATGATGGCGCGCAGTTGTCGCTGTTGGTGTTGCTGTTCGCAGTGCTCGGCGGGCTGATCCTCAACCTGATGCCCTGCGTGTTCCCGGTGCTTGGCCTGAAGGTGGTTGGTTTCATCGAGCAGGCGGGTAACGACAGGCGCAAGGTCAGCCTGCATGCGCTGTCGTTCACCGCTGGCGTGCTGTTGTCGTTCTGGGCATTGGCCGGCGTGCTGGCGGTGTTGCGCGAAGGCGGGCAGCAACTGGGCTGGGGCTTCCAGCTGCAGTCGGCGTCGTTCGTGTTCGTGCTGGCGCTGGTGATGCTGGCCTTCGCGATGAACCTCAGCGGCGTGTTCGAGGTTGGCATGCGTGCCACCAGTGTTGGCTCGGGCCTGCAGTCGCGCAGCGGCGTAACCGGCAGCTTCTTCAGCGGCATGCTCGCCACCGTGGTGGCAACACCGTGCAGTGCACCGTTCCTGGCACCTGCGCTGGGTGCAGCGCTGGCCTTGCCAACGGCACAGTCGTTCGTGGTGTTCACTGCGATCGCGCTGGGGCTGGCGCTGCCGTACCTGCTGCTGTCGGTATTCCCGTCGCTGGTCAAACTGTTGCCGCGCCCGGGCGCGTGGATGGAAACCTTCAAGCAGCTGATGGCCTTCCCGCTGTATGCCACCGTCGGCTACCTGCTGTGGGTGCTGGCCGGGCAGTTGCACGAAGCGGCCCTGCTCAATGCCTTGCTCGCATTGTCACTGCTGGGTTTCGGTCTGTGGCTGTACGGCCGCGGCACCCGTCCCGGTGCACGCGGTAGCCGCGCAAAGCTCAGTGCGGTTGCCGGCGTGCTGGTGTTGGCTGCGGCGGTGCTGTTTGGCTGGCCGCGTGCAGCGGCACCTGAGGCGCTGCAATGGGAAACCTGGAGCAGCGAACGCGTGCAGAAGCTGCAGGCCGAAGGTCGCCCGATCTACGTCGATTTCACTGCGCGCTGGTGCGCTACCTGCCAGGTCAACAAGAAGGTGGTGTTCGCCGCGGCACGGGTGAACGACTATTTCCGCGACAACGAGGTGGTCGCGTTGAAGGCCGACTGGACCAATGCCGATCCACTGATCACCGCCGAGCTGGAACGTTGGAACCGCAGCGCGGTGCCGTTCAACCTGGCCTATCCGGCCGGTGGCGGCCCGCCGCGCGAACTGCCCGAGGTACTCACGCCGGAGATCGTGCTCTCCGCGCTGGACAACGCTACCCCACCAGGACGGGATTGAACTCCCGCCCCGACTTTCCCCGCGCCTCCGGGCGCATCTAGAGAGAACGCAACGCATGATTTCGCAACGCCTGTTGTGCGCCGGCCTTGCGCTGGGCTTGATGGCAGCTGCTGCCTCGGCCGAGCCGGTCAAGGTCAATGGCTTCACTTACGTAAAATCCGCCGATGGCATCGACGAGTACCGGCTCGACGCCAATGGCTTGAGCGTCCTGCTGCTGCCCAACCACGCCGCACCGGTGGTGACCTTCCAGATGACCTACCGGGTCGGTTCGCGCAACGAGGTGACCGGTACCACCGGCGGCACCCACCTGCTCGAGCACCTGATGTTCATGGGCAGCACCAACTTCGACGGCGAGAACAACGTCGATACCTACCTGGACCGCGTCGGTGCCGGCTTCAATGCAACCACTTCGCTGGATCGCACCAACTACTACGCCACGCTGCCGCCGGCCGCGCTGGACGGTTACATCGCCATCGAGGCCGACCGCATGCGCGGCCTGCTGCTGCGCGAGAAGGACCGCCAGAGCGAAATGACCGTGGTGCGCAACGAATACGAGCGCAACGAGAACAATCCCAATGGCGCCTTGATGAAGCTGATGTGGGCGACCGCCTACAACGCGCATCCGTACCACCATCCGGTGATCGGCTGGCGCAGCGATATCGAGAAGGTGTCCATCGAGAAGCTGCGTGCGTTCTACGACACCTTCTACTGGCCGAACAATGCCACCGTCACCGTGGTCGGCGATATCGACAGTGCCAAGGTGTTGGCCAGCATCGGTGAGAAGTTCGGCAAGGTGCCGCGCTCGCCGCATGCCATTCCCGAGGTCTACACCACCGAACCGGAGCAGCAGGGCGAGCGTCGGGTGACGCTGCGTCGTGCTGGTGAGACCGGCACGGTGATGATGGCGTACAAGGCCCCGGCCGGCCTGGACAAGGACATTCCCGCACTGAACGTGCTGGAGCTGGTGTTGCAGGGCGGCCGCAGCGCCCGCCTGCAGCGTGCGCTGGTGGACACCAGCAAGGCGGTGGCGGTATCCGGCGGCATGTACCAGCAGCGTGATCCCAGCCTGTTCATGCTGAGCGTGGCGCTGGCCCCGGACAGCAAGCACGAAGAGATCGAGAAGATCGTCCGCGACGAGATCGCCAAGGTCGCCCGCGATGGCGTCAGCGTCGAGGAAATCAAGCGCGTGCTTGGTCCGTACCGCGCCGAGGAAGCCTACCGCCGCGATGGCACCGATCAGGCCGCCGATGCGCTCAACGAGTTCATCGCGATGGGTGATTGGACCCTGTATTCCAGCGCCCTGAAGGATCTTGAGAAAGTCACCCCGGCCGACGTGCAGCGCGTCGCCGGCAAGTATTTCACCGCAGAGCAGAGCACGGTTGGCTGGTTCGTGCCGGAGAGCAGCAAGTGAACAACGCAAAACGCATTCGACTGATTCCGCTGGCTCTGGCTGCACTGTCCAGCCTTGCCGCATTCGCCGCCCAGGCCGGTGTTGCCGACAGCGCCGTGCACGCCAAGGCCGCGGGCATTGACCTGATCGTCTACCCGATGGGGGTCAAGGACGTGGTCACCTTCACCGGCTCGATGCCGCTGGGTGATGCCTTCCTCGCCGCCAAGGCCGACAACCCGGCGGTGCCGACGCTGACCGCGATGCTGCTGGAAGCCGGCACCACCCGCCGCGACAAGTTCGCCATTTCCGACACGCTCGATGGCATCGGTGCGCAGTTGTCTTTCAGCCCCAGCGCGGCGCGCATCGGGATCTACGGCAAGAGCCTGAAGCAGGATCTGCCGACCGTGCTCGACCTGCTCGCAGAGCAGCTGCGTGAGCCGTCCTTCACCGCCGATGAACTGACCAAGGCCAAGGTGCAGCTGGAAGCGGCATTGCGCCAGGCCAGCGACAATCCGGGCACGATGGCGCGTGAGACGATGATGCTCAGCATCTTCCCCGCCGGCAGCATCAACGCACCGGTACCGCGCGAAGCCATGCTCAAGGCGGTGCCGCAGGTAACGCTGGAGCAGATCAAGGCCTTCCACGCCAAGTACTACGGCCCGGCGCACATGACCCTGGTGTTTGCCGGTGACGTCGATGCCAAGGCGATTGAAACCGCGGTTGCACACGGCTTCAACGGCTGGAGCGGCGGCGTGGACTATCTGCGTGATGCTCCGGCACGGCTGCCGGCCAAGGCCGCCGAGCACAGCATCGCGATGAAGGACAAGGCCAGCGTCAGCGTGTTCCTGGGCCAGGCCACCGGCCTGCGCTACACCGATGCCGACTACCTGCCGATGACGGTGGGCGTGGACGTACTCGGTTCAGGCTTCACCGGTCGCCTGATGGCGGCGGTGCGGGCGAAGGAAGGCCTGACCTACGGCATCGGCGGCAATCTGCTGGGCAGTGATTACATGGACGGCGGCCTGGGCATCAGCACCACGTTTGCACCGGAGCTGATGGACAAGGGCATCGCCAGCACCCGCCGCGAACTGCAGCGCTGGTGGAAGGACGGCATCACTGCCGAAGAGCTGGACGCACGCAAGCAGGCGATGGTCGGCAGCTACCAGGTTGGCCTGGGCAATACCGACGGCATGTCGGCCGCGATCATCGGCACGGTTGAGCGCGGTGTTGGCCTGGCATGGCTGGACAACTACCCGCAGGCGATCCAGTCGGTGACGCTGGAGCAGGTCAATGGCGTGATCCGCAAGTACGTGGATCCGCAGAAGATGGTGCTGGTCAAGGCCGGCACCTTCACCAAGTAAGTCGATCTCTGCCAAGTGGTTCGACACCAACAAACGCCGGCTTATGCCGGCGTTTGTTGTTTCAAGACCATGCGCTGGTCAGGCGCGCACGCTATTGGAAATGATCTCAACCCAATAACCGTCCGGGTCCTTGATGAAGGCCAGGCTCTTCATGCGGCCATCGCTGAGGCGCTTCTGGAACGGCACGCCCAGCTCCTCGAAACGGGCACAGGCTGCTTCCAGTTCCGGCACCGAGACGCAGATGTGGCCGAAGCCGCGCGGGTCGCTGTTGCCGTCGTGGTAGACCGGGCCTTCCTGGTTCTCGGTGCCATGGTTGTGGGTGAGTTCCAGCACACCGGGAATGCCGGCCATCCACAGGCGGCGCTCGGCATCGTCCTGCGGCACCTGCACGCCGGTAGGCACATAGGCCAGGAAGTACAGGCTGAACTGCGCCTCGGCGAAATCACGCTGGTCGATCAGCTGGAAGCCAAGCACGCGGGTGTAGAAATCCAGCGAGGCGCGGATGTCCTTGACCCGCAGCATCGTGTGGTTGAACACGAAGCCATTGGTTTCGGTCGGCACCTGGGCAGCGACGCCAGGCTGTTGAGCAAGGGTTTGAAGGCTCATGAAAACTATCCTGTTGCGATGAATGGGGGGGGCGGGTGCGCTGCCGTGGCAGCGTAACGCTCATGCAAAAAGTTGCATTTCAAATCGCTAGCCCAGCTTGCATGCGTCGATACAAAAAATCATCAACGGCATACCTTCCACGGCTAGGCGGCTGCGCGCGCGCTGGCTATGCTGCGTCGCAGGATAGTCGTTGTTCCCCTGTTTTTGATGAAGCGCGCATGCATCGCCTGATGTGCGCTGGGAGTGACGCTGGCGCAAGGCCTGCGCGGATTGTTGGCAGGGAATGCCACCACGGACGGAGCCATGACGTGAGCAACGGCGGTTGACAAGGTTTCGCTGCTCGCGTTATTCATTGTATGTATATACAAATAAAGAGGCTGTCCGGAACTTCATGTCCTACCGTGTGTGGCTGCCGTTGCTGCTGATGCTGGTGCTCGCCGTCGAAGGCGTGCTCGGTGCATGGGCGAGCACGCGCATGGTGCTGCATGCGGACCGGGCTCCGTCGGTTGCCGGGATCACCCGCGCGGCCAGTGCCAGCTGCAATCCGGTTCGAAGTGATTTGGTGAATCGCACGTCGGCAGCGCCGGGCGCAACAGCTGGCAGCGGCCACGACGAGCACGCTGGCAAGTCGACTTCCAGCCATGCCGATGACTGCAGCTGCGCTGACAGCGTCGGCTGCGAATGCCTGTGTGTGTTCACCATCTATCCCCCCGCGACGGCGCTGTTGTTCGCCGGTGCGCATCCGCCGGTATCTGCCGATACGCCATTGCCGGCGCTGGTATTGCCGGCGGGCAGGCTGTCCCGCGTCTTCCGACCTCCCATCGTCTGAGCGGTTGTTCTCGCGTCACCACGACGTAGTAGTGAACCGTGCTCGCGCCCGCGACCGCGGCTATCGCCCCGAGACAGAATCCCAGCGAGAGAGAACATGTATTTGAAGCCCCAAGCCTTGGCTGCGGCCATTGGCACGCTGCTGTGTGCCACCGCCGTCCACACCGCCAACGCGCAGGACGCGCAACCCCCGAATGAAGCCGCCCGCACGCTGGATGCCGTGCAGGTCACCGGCAGCCACATCAAGCGCGCGCAGTTGTCGGGCGTAGGCCCGGTCAGCGTGATCGACGCACAGGCCATCGAACGCTCCGGTGCCACTTCGGTGGACACGCTGCTGCAGCGCCTGCCGGCCTCGGCCGGTTTTGCCGGCAGCCAGAGCAATGCCTACTGGGCCGAGAATGGCTATGGCACCACCCAGGTCAACCTGCGCGGCCTCGGCATCAACCGCACCCTGGTGCTGCTCAATGGTCGCCGCATCGTCAATGGCGGTACCGGCGCCAACAGCTCGGTCGATCTGAACATGATCCCGGTAGCGCTGATCGAGCGCGTTGAAGTGCTCAAGGACGGCGCGTCGGCCATCTACGGCGCTGATGCGGTGGCTGGCGTGGTCAACATCATCACCAAGCAGGGATTCGACGGCGCCGAAGCGGCAGTGCGCTACGGCCAGACCACGCGTGGCGATGGTGATGAAACCGCCGTTGACCTGGCCTGGGGCGTCACCAGCGAGCGCGGCTCGCTGATGGCCGGCATCAACTACGCCGAAGGCGGCACGGTGAACATGGCGTCGCGTGCGCCCTGCGGCCTGTCCGAAGTGGACGGCAAGCTGGTGTGCTCGGGCAGTTCCACCACGGTGGGTGGCCGCGCGCTGCTGGCCGATGGCAGCCGCGTCAACTTCAACCAGGTACTGGGCGGCAACGGCGATTTCTACGAACCGTACTCGGCCGCCAAGCACAACTACAACGGCAACCCCACGCTCAACGCGGTCAATCCGATCAAGCGCATCAGCATCAGCGTGTTCGGTGACAACCAGCTCAGCGAGAACACCACCGTGTTCACCGAGCTGATGTACACCAACCGCCAATCCGACCAGCTGGCCGCACCGGGCGGTTTGGGTGTGTACCGGCCGATCAACATCGCCGCCAATCACCCGACCAACCCGACCGGACAGGACCTGCTGTTGCAGCGCCGTCGCCTGGAAGAAGCCGGTCCGCGCCATTTCTCGCAGGAGGTGAATACTTTCCGTGGCCTGGTCGGAGTGAAGGGCCAGTTCGGCACTGGCTGGGACTGGTCGGCGGCCTTGAACTGGGGCCGCAACACCGGCGTTGATGGTTCGGACAACGTCGCCAATCTTGATCGTGTCGAGCAGACCTTGAACCGCAGCGTCTGCAGCCCGGTGCCGGGCGCAGCGATTCCCTGCGGCGACTATCTCGGCTATGGCGATCTGAGTCGCGAAGTGCTCGACTACATCCTCTACACCTCGCGCGATACCGGCGGCAACGAACAGAAGAGTTTCACTGCCAACCTGAGCGGACAGATCTTCGAGCTGCCTGCAGGTTGGGTAGGCTTCGCTGCCGGCGTGGAAGTGCGCAAGGAACGCGGCTGGCGTAATCCCGATCCGTTGACCGTGCTCGGCATCGGCAACACCAACCAGCAGGATCCGATTGCCGGTGAATACACCGCCAAGGAGGTCTTTGCAGAGTTGGCGATTCCGCTGCTGCAGGACAATGTCATCGCTGATTCGCTGTATCTGAATCTGGCCGGGCGTGCCTCGGACTACGATCTGTTCGGCCGCGATTACAACTACAAGGCCGGGCTGGACTGGCAGATCAATCCCTCGCTGAAAGTTCGCAGCACCTATGCCACTGCATTCCGCATCCCGAACATCCCGGAACTGTTTGGCGGCGTGGCCGAAGGCAACCTGACCACCACCGATCCGTGCAGCAACTGGTCGGCGCTGCCGTCTGGTTCCACCGTGCGTGCCAACTGCCAGGCCTATGGCGTGACGGCTGGCTATGTACAGCCGGGTAATACCATCCTCACCACCTCGGGCGGAAACTCGGCGCTGGAGCCGGAAGACGCCACCTCGTTCACCGCTGGCGTGGTGTGGACGCCGGAGTTCCTGTCCGGGCTGACCTTGACGCTGGATTACTACAATATCCGCATCAAGCACGCGATCCAGCGCATCGATGGTTCCACCAAACTGGCCATCTGCTACAACACCCCGGGGCTGGTGCATCCGTTCTGCGATGCCAGCAACTTCACCCGCAATCCGCGCACCGGCGAAGTCGACTTCCTGTCCTCGCAGCCGGTCAATGCCGCCAACGAGCATGTCACCGGCTACGACTTCGGCGCGCTGTATGAGTTCAAGGCAGCCGGCTTCGATGCCAGCGTCAGTGCCGATGTGTCCTATCTGCAGCGCTATGACGTGCGGCCGTACGATGGCGCCGACCTGATCGAATACGCAGGCAAGATCACCGGCGGCCGCGGCAGCTATGCCAAGTGGCGCGGCCTGGTCTCGGTCAATGCCTCGCGCGACCAATGGTCGGGTAGCTGGAGCACGCAGTACATCGGTCGTGCTGATGACATCAACGCGGCACGCGGTGACATCGGTGACCACGCGCCGTCGGTGTTCTATCACAACCTGCAGCTCAAGTACGCGGTGAGCAAGGCGCTGGATGTATCGCTGGGCCTGGACAACGTCTTCGACAAGAAGCCGCCGTTCATCCAGAGCTATACCGATGCCAACACCGATACGATGACCTACGACCTGCTGGGTCGCCGCTGGTACGCACGCATCGGCTACCGCTGGTGATTGGATGCGCCCCGTCGCAGCCGCGGCGGGGCGCTTCATTGAACGAGGACGATGTTGATGAAACCCGCATTCTGGGCACGCCGTGCCCACAAATGGATCGGCCTGGTGATCGGCGTGCAGGCACTGCTGTGGATGCTCAGCGGTGTCTACATGACCGTGGTGCCGCTGGACGTGATCCATGGCGACCACCTCGCACATGTGCATGGCACACCGCTGCCGGCGCAGACTGCGCGCGTTAGCGCCGATGTGCTGGCCACACGCTATCCGCAGATGGAATCGTTTCGGCTCAAGCATGTGCTGGAGCGCGAGGTCTATGAGATTCGCCAGGGCAGGCAGAAATACCTGGTGGATGCCGCCAGCGGCGAGCGTCTGGCACCGATGGATCGCGAGCAGGCCATCGCGCTGGCGCAGTCGCTGTACCAGGGGGAAGGCGAAGTGGAGCGAGTGGAATGGATCACCCGCGCGCCGTCAGAAGTAAAGACGCGGCCGGTGCCGATGTGGGCGGTGCATTTCAGCGGCCGCGGCGACAGCACGCTGTACCTTTCGCCGGACAGCGGTGAGCTGCTAGCACGCCGGCATGATCTATGGCGCGTGTTCGACTTCGTGTGGATGTTGCACATCATGGATTACGAGAACCGCACCGACGTCAACAACACCTTGTTGCGGGTCGCCTCGATCATTGGCCTGGGCTTCGCCCTCAGCGGCATCTGGCTGCTGTTTTACAGCTTCGGCAAGCGGAGGAACGCATGACGCCCTGGATGCGGACCCTGCACAAGTGGGTGGGCCTGATCGTCGGCCTGCAGTTCGTGGTCTGGTTGGGCAGTGGCCTGATGATGAGCCTGCTTGATCCGGACAAGATCGAAGGCAGTGCCCAGCAAGCAGCGGCTGTCGCCAATCCTGCGTGGCCGGCCACGGCAGTGTCGCCGAGCGTAGCGCTGGCTGCAGCCAAGGGTGAGGCGGCAACGCTGGACAGTGGCTGGTTGTTGCAACAGCCGGTGTACCGCCTGCAGTCACCGGAAGGCACCGAGGTCATCGATGCCCGCGACGGCGAGCGCATCAGTATCGATGCGGCGATCGCGGCGAAAGTTGCGCAGGCCGCGTATGCCGGTGATGGTGTCGCAGCCGCGCCGCGGTATCTGGAAAAGACGCTGGAAACCCGGGCCAACCCGGATCCGGTTTGGCGGGTGGATTTCAACGATGCGCAGGACACCAGCATTTATGTCTCCGCGCACAGTGGCCAGGTGATGGAACATCGCAACGCGACGTGGCGGTTGTTCGACATCTTCTGGATGCTGCACATCATGGACTACAGCAGCCGGGTCAACTTCAACAACCCGCTGGTGGTGGGCATGGGTATCGGCGGCCTGTGGTTGGCGCTGACCGGGGTGTGGTTGCTGATCGCCAGTTTTCACCTGCAGGAGTTCATCCCGCGGCGCTGGCGTTCGCGTCGGCAGCTGATGGTCTACGCACCGGGCGGCGCGCATCTGCGTACGGTCGAGGTGGCCAGTGGCGATAGCGTCTACGTGGCACTGGCGCGCGAGGGCATCAATCTTCCCTCCAACTGTGGTGGCGGCCAGAGCTGCGGTCTATGCGAGGTGCGAGTGCGCTCCGGTGCCGGCAAGGCGACGGCGGCCGATCGCGCGCACGTGCCCGAAGCAAAACGCAAGGTCGGCTGCCGGTTGGCCTGCAACCTGCAGGTGGATGAAGATGTCGAGATCGAAGTGGCCGGTGGTGCCAGCCTGTGGACCGAGCACTGGGCCATTGTCGAGAAGGTCGTCGCGGTGACCCCGTTCCTGCGAGAGATCCATCTACGCCCGGAGCAGGCCGCGGATGCGCAGTTCCAGCCAGGTTGCTATCTGCAGCTGCACGTGCCCGAGTACGAGTTGCCGCGCACTGCGGTGTGGTACCCGGCCGAGCATGACGAGGATTGGAAGGCACTGTCCTTGCCTGCGACCCTGCAGAACAAGGCCGCAGTGCGGCGCTCGTATTCGCTGGCAACGCCGATGTCGAACGCGGACGGCGGTTTGGTGCTGCTGGTGCGCTTCAGTCCCGGTTGGCAGGAGAACCGCAAGCATCCGCCAGGCAAGGGCTCGACCTATGCCTATACGTTGCATGAAGGTGATCGTGTTCGCTACAGCGGTCCGTTTGGTGATTTCGCACTGAGCGGCAGTGAGCGCGAGAAGATCTTCATTGGCGCTGGTGCGGGCATGGCGCCGCTACGTGCGCTGATCCAACAGCGGCTGGATGAAGGTGGTGGCGAACGTTTGCATTACTGGTACGGCGCCCGTGGCGAGCGTGATTGCCCCTATGTCGAGCAGATGCAGGAGCGGGCGCATGAGCATGCCAACTTCAGCTGGCACCCGGTGTGGTCGGGGCAGGGAGCCGATGCACGGCGTGTGCATGAAGCGATGCATGAGGATCTATTGAAGCAGCATCCGGATCTGGCCGGATGCGAGTTCTATCTGTGTGGCCCGCCGGCGATGTTGGCGGCAACCAGGCAGCTGCTGCGCAAGCTGGGTGTTGCGGATGAGCGGGTTGCGTTTGATGACTTCAAAATCTGAGTAGTTTCGGGTCTGGCTGTTGCGGCTGCAGATGTCAGAGATCTGCAGCTGTTGCTGTTGTTGCTGTTGTTGTTGCTTTTGTTGTTGCTTTTGCTTTTGCTGTTGCTTCGGCTTCGGCTTCGGCTTCGGCTTCGGCTTCGGCTCTGGATATTCCCTTCTCCCGCTTGCGGGAGAAGGTGCCCGGAGGGCGGATGAGGGGAGCTTTTGACTTTGCTTAGCTAAAAGCTTTCCCTCACCCCAACCCCCGCTCCGCGCCCCGGCCCTTGCGCTGGCGCAAGGGCGTTCGACGGGCAGCGAACCAGTGGTTCGCAAGCTGCCCATCTCACCCCGCAAGCGGGAGAAGGGCTTAAGCAGATCACTCGTGCTTTGAGAACTCGCTCAACGAACCATCATTGCCGAGCAATGCAACCGTAAACGCCTGACGATAACCATCCGGCGATTCCATGCCCGGCGTACCCACCGGCATGCCCGGCAACACGAGGCCACGTGCCTGCGGGCGTTCAGCCAGCAGCTTCTTGATGTCTTCGACCGGCACATGGCCTTCCACCACATAGCCGTCGATCTCGGAGGTGTGGCAGGACATCATGCCGTCACCTATTCCCAATCGCTGTTTGACAGCCATCATGTCGCTGGTGTCATTGAGCTGTACCGGGAAGCCAGCGGCCTGCATATGCTCGGCCCAGCCACCACAGCAACCGCAATTCGGGTCCTTGTGCACAACCACCAACGGCAACGCCTTGGTTGCCGGTGCCGCGTCAGCCGCCTTCGCAGGTGCCGCAGCAACCGCAGCTGCTGCCGTGCTAGCAGTCGACGGACTGGCATTGCAGGCACTGATCAACAAGGTGCCGGCAGCCAGCACCAGCAACGAGAACATCGGTTTCGAACGCATTTTCATGGTCTTGATTCCTTGGTCAGTTCGCCGCAACGACCGCTGGTCGCTGCGGCAGTAGGGCGTCACAGCATCGACAGGCCGCGCTCGAATTCCTTGGCGTCGAGCTTGCCATCACGGTTGCCATCGCTCATGCCGAAGTGCGGCAGCAGCGGGTGATCGCTGGGCAGCTCCTCGCGGCTGATGAAGCCGTCCTTGTTGGCGTCGAAGCGCTTGAACGTTGCCGCAGCATCGGCCTGCGGTGCCTTTGCAGCAGGCTTGGCCGCCGGCGCATGGTGCTCATGACCTGCATGTTGGGCCTGCGCGATGGAAATGGAAGCAAGGGTGATCGCGCCGATCAGTGCAGCCTGGATAAAGAACTTCATCGAATGTATTCCTTGTTGGGAGAGTGGGGATGGCGCCGGCATGCGACGCCACCACTACGAATCAGAACCAGAAGCGCACGCCGGCGACCCAGCGCGACTCACTCACGCCTTCGCCGGCATCACGGTGCATGTCAGCGGTATCGCCGAACGCGCGTTCGTGCACGAAACCCACATATGGCGCGAACTTGCGGGTGAATTCGTAGCGCAGGCGCAGGCCTGCTTCCACGCTGCTCAAGCCCTTGCCGACACCACGGCGCGGATCGTCATCGGCAACGATGCTGGCTTCCACCACCGGCTGCAGGATCAGCCGGTTGGTCAGCAGCACGTCGTATTCGACCTCGAAGGCCAACTCGGCCTTGCGCGGTCCGCCGATATAGGCCATCGCCGAGACCTCGAACTTGTAGGGCGACATGCCCTGCAGGCCGAAGGCTGCGCGGGTCAGGTCCGGCGACTCGCGGCTGTTGTCTTGCCGCACACCGGCCACCACGTCCCACCAGGGCGAGATCGAATGCCCGTACAGCGCATCCACCGACCAGTCGCCGAGCGCGTTCTCGCTGCGCTCGCCTTCGCTGCGTATCCACAGCCGATTGATGTCATTGCCGAACCAGGAGTCGATGCCCCAGGCCTGGCCGCTGCCGTGGGCGTTGTCCCAGGCTTCCAGGTGATCGAACACCACCAGGCTGTTGAACGACGGCGCATGCTCCATCGCATGCGGCTTCAATACCGGGAAGGCATCGTCGAAGTCCTGCTTGGTCGGCGTCGGGATCGGCTCGCGCGGCGTGTCGCTGCTGGTCTGCATGTTGTGGCCAGCATGCGGATCGGTTGGCATTGCATGGCCAGCATGCGGATCAGCTGCTGCGCCGTGGCTGGAATGATCTTCCGCCTTGGGCATTGCATGGCCGGCGTGCGGATCAGCTGTCGCGCCGTGGCTGGAGTGATCCTCTGCCTCGGGCATGGCATGGCCTGCATGTGGATCAGCAGCTTTGGCCTTGCTGTCATGGCCACGGTGCGCGGCATGCGGATCGGCCGGCTTGGTCTTGGGCATGTTGTGCGCGGCATGCGGATCCACTGCTGGCTTTGCTTTAGCGGCATGCCCCGCGTGGCCTGCATGCGGGTCCTGCGCGAAGGCGCTGCCGCTGGCGGCCAGGGCGATGAACAGCAGCGAGTGAGAGAAGGTCTTCATGCGTCGATCCTCACTTCGCGCATCATACCCGCTTCCATGTGGTACAGCAGATGGCAGTGGAAGGCCCAGCGACCCAGCGCATCGGCGCGCACGCGGTAGCTGCGACGTGTGCCCGGCGGCATGTCGATGGTGTGCTTGCGCAGCTGGAACTCGCCGTCGGCGTTTTCCAGGTCACTCCATACGCCGTGCAGATGGATCGGGTGCTGCATCATCGTGTCGTTGACCAGCACGATGCGCATGCGCTCGCCGTAGTTCAACCTGATGGGCTCGGCGCCGGCAAAGGGAATGCCGTCGAAATTCCAAGCGAACTTCTCCATGTGACCGGTGAGATGCAGTTCGATCTCGCGACCGGGCTCGCGTCCATCCGGGTCTTCGAACAGCGAACGCATCGCGCCATAGGTCAGCACCTTGCGGCCGTTGTCGCGCAGGCCAATGCCGGGGTCGTCGAGCTTGGGCTCGGTGGCCGCGGTCTGCATGTCGATCAGCGGGTTACCGGCTTCGCTGGGCTTGTGCTTGGGCGACTTGTCGCCGCCGCCGTGGGCACCGTGGCCCATCGCCGCACCGCAGCCGCCTTCCATGCCCTTGGCACCCATATTGGCGCCACAACCACCTTCCATGCCGGCATGATCGCCATGGCCACCCATGTCATGGCCCATGTCGCTCATGGTCAGCAGCGGACGCGGATCGATCTGCGGAATCGGCGCCTGCAGGCCCTGCCGCGTTGCCAGCGTGCCGCAGGCGTAGCCGGTGCGGCCCATGTCCTGCGCAAACAGGGTGAAAGCGTCTTGGCCGGTCGGTTCGACGATCACGTCGAAGGTCTCGGCCGGGGCAATGCGGAACTCGTCGATGCTGACCGGATGGATGTACTGGCCGTCGGCGGCGACCACGGTCATTTTCAAACCGGGGATGCGTACGTCGAAGTAAGTCATCGCAGAGCCGTTGATGAAGCGCAGCAACACCTTCTCACCACTGCGGAACAGGCCAGTCCAGTTGCCGGCCGGGGCGGTGCCGTTCATCAGGTAGGTGTAGCTGTGGGCATTGATGTCGGAGATGTCGGAAGGCGTCATCCGCATCCGACCCCACATGCCACGGTCGCTGAGCGTCTCGCGCAGGCCGTCCTTGCGGGCGTCGCGCATGAAGTCACCCACCGTGCGCTGGTAGGTGTTGTCATGCATCGGCATCTTCTTCATGCGCCGGAACAGCGCAGTCGGGTCCATGTCGGTCCAGTCCGAGAGCATGACCACGTGCTCGCGGTCAAAGTGATAAGGCGGCGGTGCCAGCGGATCGACGATCAGTGCGCCGTACAGGCCGGCCTGTTCCTGGAACATCGAATGGCTGTGATACCAATAGGTGCCGGATTGCTTGAGCTGGAACCGGTATTGATAGGCCTCACCCGGTGCGATGCCGTTGAAGCTCAGCCCCGGCACGCCGTCCATGTTGGCCGGCAGCAGGATGCCGTGCCAGTGGATGGAGGTCATCTCGTCGGTGAGCGTGTTTGCGACGCGCAGGTTGACCGTATCGCCTTCACGCAGGCGCAGGATAGGCGCGGGCAATGAACCATTGACGGTAATGGCAGGGCGGGTACGGTCGGTGAAGTTGACCGCAGAGCGGCCAATCGCAAGGCTCAGCTCGGTGCCGCGCAGCTCAACCGGCGGCACCGCCATGGCGCTGCCTGAGGCAAAAGCCGGCGGAATGCGCGCCAGGCCGGCACCGGCAACGACGCCGCCAATCGCCAGGCCCTGCACGAAGCGTCGTCGCGACAGTACCGAGCGCGAATCGGAAAGGAAATCAGAAGACATGTGGAACTCCCGGTCACACAGCCGCATCACGATGCGTTGCTGCATGCCCTGAACAGATCAAGGGTGCACCAGGGCGATGGCCTTGGCACAGATATCTGCGGACGCCAGAAGGCGCGGGAATCAGGCGATGGGAGGGCGGTTGAGCTCGCCCGGGGCCACGTCGCCGCGAGAGGGGAGTGCAGGCATCGGCGCCAAGGCATGGCGCATCGGTGCAAGGCGGGTCATCGTGACGCTGGGCAGCATGTTGCAGTGCTGCTGGCAGTCGCAGTGGTCGCCGCTGGCGCAGGGCGTAGTGGCCTTTTCGTGCTGGCAGCAATCATGCGCACTGTCAGCGATGGCAAAACCGGGGTCAGAGTGCGGTTTCGATCCGAAACCGCACTCTGACCCCGGTTTTGCCATCGGCATGGCCATCGCCGTAGCAGACCAGACCGAACCGACCGCACCAGCGATCAGGGTCAGGCACAGCAGCAGGGTCAGCAGGATGCGCGGCACGGGATTCAGGTTCGGAATCAGGGCTGAACCATAGCATTCCTGAGTACGGGCTGGGCTGAATGGTTGGTGAGAAAACCGGGGTCAGAGTCGGGTTTCGCAGAAACCCGACTCTGACCCCGGTTTTCGACCCCGGTTTTCTCACCGGAAATCTTTCAGATCGTCATTCCCGCGAAGGCGGGAATCGCTCTGGCTCTGGCTTTTGCTTGGTCGTGAAGGAAAGGCGGAAGCTGAAGCCAAGTCAAAACCGGGGTCAGAGTGCGGTTTCGCCACGAAATCGCACTCTGACCCCGGTTTTGACTAACCAAGTAGAATCGGCAGCAGCATTCACCTAGAAGTGGCGATCCATGTCCCAGCGTGATTGGGTGGCGGCGGCCATCCACAAGATTGAAGCCGACTACAACCGCTCGGCCGATACCCATCTGATTCCCATCGACCTGCCGGGCTTCCCGGGTATCGATGTCTATCTGAAGGATGAATCCAGCCACCCGACCGGCAGCCTCAAGCACCGGCTTGCCCGCTCGCTGTTCCTGTACGCGCTGGCCAATGGCTGGTTGCGCGAGGGTTGCCCGGTGATCGAGGCCTCCAGCGGTTCCACCGCGGTATCCGAGGCCTACTTCGCACGCCTGCTGGGCCTGCCGTTCATCGCGGTGATCCCGGCCAGCACCTCGCCGGAAAAGATCGCCGCCATCGAATTCCACGGCGGCCGCTGCCATCTGGTGCAGCGCGCCTGCGACTTGAACTGCGAATCCGAACGATTGGCACGCGAAACCGGCGGCCACTTCATGGACCAGTTCACCTACGCCGAGCGCGCTACCGACTGGCGCGCCAACAACAATATCGCCGAGTCCATCTTCAAGCAGATGGCCGAGGAGCCGCATCCGGTGCCGGAGTGGATTGTCTGCAGCCCGGGTACCGGTGGCACCGCCGCCACCCTGGGTCGTTACGTCAGCTACCGCCGCCACGACACCCGCATTCTCTGCGCGGACCCTGAAGTGTCGATCTTCTACGACGGCTACTGCGCCGCACTGGAAGGCCGCGACTGGCGTGACATGACTTGTGAGGGCGGTTCGCGCGTGGAAGGCATCGGCCGCCCGCGCGTGGAGCGCAGCTTCATCCCGACCTGTGTCGATGCGATGGTCAAGGTCAGCGATGCGCTGAGCCTGGCTGCGATGCGCCATGTCAGTGCCACCCTGGGACGCCGCGTCGGTGGCTCCACCGGCACCAACTTCATCGGCGTGCTGTTCGCCGCCCAGCAGATGCGCAATGCCGGCCGTGATGGTTCCATCGTCAGCATCCTCTGCGATGCCGGCGAGCGTTACGCGCACAGCTATTACAACCCGGACTGGTACAGCCAGCAGGGCATCGACGTGGTCGGTGCCGACGCGGTGGTGGCCACGGCCGTGGCCGGGCAGGGCATGCCGGCCCTGCCTTGTGCCTGGCTGGAAGCGTCGCCATATCAGGTCTGATGCCGGCGCAGCCGGAACTGTTTGAAGGAATGCCGTGAACACCACCAATCCCCTGCTCGATTTTTCCGGCCTGCCGCGTTTCGACGCGATCCGTGCCGAACACGTCACCCCGGCCGTCGATACGCTGCTGGCCGAGGCCGAAGCGGCGGTGAAAGCCGCTGAAACCGTGGCGCCGGTGAGCTGGGAGAACTTCGTGGTGCCGCTGGACGATGCTACCGAGCGCTTGTATCGCGCCTGGGGCCAGGTCTCGCACCTGCAGGCGGTGGTCAACACGCCGGAGCTGCGCGAGGTCTACAACGCCAACCTGCCGAAGATCAGCCGCTTCGGCAGCTCGGTGGCGCAGAACCCGGCGCTGTACGCACAGTACAAACTGCTGGCTGCCACACCGGAAGCTGCAAGCTATGACGAAGCACAGCGCAAGGCGCTGGAGAATGCACTGCGCGATTTCCGTCTTGGTGGTGCCGAGCTCGACGACGCCGGCAAGGCGCGCTTCGCCGAGTTGCAGGAAGAGCTGTCCGGCCTGCAGGCGAAGTTCTCGCAGAACGTACTCGATGCCGGTGATGCGTTCGCACTGTACGTGGACGTTGCCGACGACCTGCTGGGCCTGCCCGACGACGTGATTGCCAGCGCCCGCGCTGCCGCGCAGAAGGATGGCCGCGAAGGTTACAAGCTGACCCTGCAGATGCCGTGCTATCTGCCGGTGCAGACCTATGCCGATAACCGCGCGCTGCGCGAGCAGCTGTATCGCGCGCATGCGGTGCGTGCATCGGAGTTCGGCGATGCAGCGCTGGATAACACCGGCAACATCGATCGCATCCTCGCCGTGCGCAACGAACTGGCTGCACTGGTGGGTTTCGACAACTACGCCGAATATTCCATTGCCACCAAGATGGCCAGCGACGCGCCGCAGGTGCTGAGCTTCCTGCGTGACCTGGCTGCACGCGCAAAACCCTATGCGCAGCGCGACCGCGCCGAACTGGAAGCGTTCGCCCGCGACGAACTGGGCATGGATGAGCTGCAGGCTTGGGATCTGGTCTATGTGGCCGAGAAGCTCAAGCAGGCCCGTTACAGCTACTCCGAGCAGGAAGTGAAGCAGTACTTCACCGAGCCCAAGGTGCTGGCCGGCCTGTTTGGCGTGATTGAGCGCCTGTACGGACTCAAGGTGGAACAGGACAGCGCTCCGGTCTGGCACGAAGACGTGCGTTTCTACCGCCTGGTGAATGCCGATGGCGCACTGGTCGGCCAGTTCTACATGGATCTGTACGCACGCGAAGGCAAGCGCGGTGGTGCGTGGATGGACGATTGCCGTAACCGTCGCGTCACCGCCACTGGCGTGCAGACGCCGCTGGTCTATCTGGTCTGCAATTTCGGCCGCGGCAATGACGGCAAGCCGGCGACCTTCAGTCATGACGAAGTCACCACCGTCTTCCACGAAATGGGCCATGGCCTGCATCAGTTGCTGACGCGCATCGGTGAGCTGGCAGTTGCCGGTATCAACGGCGTGGAGTGGGATGCAGTGGAGCTTCCCAGCCAGTTCATGGAGAACTTCTGTTGGGAGTGGGAGCAGGTGGAAGCGATGACCGCGCACGTAGATACCGGCGCGCCGCTGCCGCGCGAACTGTTCGACAAGATGCTGGCCGCGAAGAACTTCCAGAGCGGTATGTTCACCGTTCGCCAGCTGGAATTCGGTCTGTTCGACATGTTGCTGCACAGCCAGTACCAGCCTGAACAGGAAAGCGTGCTGCAGCTGCTGGAACGCGTGCGCGGCGAAGTGGCGGTGAACATCCCGCCGGCCTGGAACCGCTTCGCCAATCAGTTCAGCCACATCTTCGCTGGTGGCTATGCGGCCGGCTATTACAGCTACAAGTGGGCCGAAGTGCTCAGCGCCGACGCCTATGCCGCGTTCGAGGAAGCACCGGGCGCCTTGGCCGAAACCGGCAAGCGTTTCCGCGATGAAGTGTTGTCGCGTGGCGGTAGCCGCAGTGCGGCCGAGAACTTCCGCGCCTTCCGTGGCCGTGAGCCGCAGATTGATGCCCTTCTACGGCATAGCGGCATGACGGCCTGATGCAGGTGGCGTCCGCCCCGGCTGGAACGCGGACGCTGTACTTCGTTCGGCATGGGCAGAGCATGGCCAACGCGGGAGCGTTCGCCATGGCTGATCGGGAGATTCCGCTCAGCGCATTGGGCCGGCAGCAGGTGCAGGATCTTCTGGCGCACTGGGCATTGCGACCAGCGCAGCTGTACTGCTCACAGATGCTGCGTGCCCGGCAGACGGCGGAGTACTTCGCCGATGCCCACGGGCTTGCTGCGCAGGAGATCGCCGAACTGGACGAGTTCAGTTATCTGGCGCTTGCCACTGTCGAGGGCAAGGCGCCCGGTGACGTGGCGGTATTGGCACGCGAATACTGGCAGCGCGGCGATCCTGCACATCGTGACGACGATGTTGCCGACAGCTTCGATGATTTCGCGGCTCGGGTTGAGGCCTTCCTGGCCCGCCTGCATGACTTCGACGATGGCAGCGTATTCGTGGGCCATGGCATCTGGATCGGCCTGCTGGCCTGGCGCCTGCAAGGACGGGCGGTGAACAGGCCTGCGGACATGCAGGCATTCCGTGCCTTCCAGACCGCGATGCATGTGCCCAATGCCGGCGTGTACAGCTTGGAAATTGCCGCAGGCGACGGCACTGCACGGCTCGCGGCGCTGGATGTCGGCGCTGCCTGAACGCGTTGCGTCCGCAACGGCGTGGGTTCAAGCTTGGCGTGTCACCATAGACGCTTCATCTGGCCGCATCGGTCCCGCCGTATTCGCCATGCACAGGTTGTTCAAATCCACTGACGGCAGGCCGCGCCTGTATCTGCGTATCGCTGCGGCTGCGGCGATCATCGGCGTGGTGCTGTGGTTCCAGCCGCAGATCAATGAACCTGCCGCCCAGGTCAGCAACGGCTTGAACCTGCGCAGTGCGCCGGACCAGCGAGCAGAGCGTCTGGCGGTATTGCCGGTGGGCACCACGGTGGAAGTGCAGCGCTGCCTGGACGACCTGCAATGGTGCAACGTGCGTGCGGACGGCAAGAGTGGCTGGGTAGCGGCGGATTATCTGGTCGCCCGCAGCGACGGCAAGAAGGTGAAGCTGGCCGATGCCGGCAAGCAGCTGGGTGTGGTCATCGAGACCGCAAAGCCCGGCGGGTGAGCTGCACCTGTAGTGCCGAGCCATGCTCGGCTTGGGGGCGTTGCCGGTAAAGCCCTGCCGAGCATGGCTCGGCACTACGCTTTGCCCCCTCCCTTGCGCCGAAGGCGGAGGGGAGGGTTGGGGAGGGGTAGCTCTTCGCCGGCTGCAGCAGCGTCAGCTTCGCGGCTTACGCCGCTCCTACAACGGCAGAATCAAGCCGACCCTGTTACTTCTTGTTCGGCACTTCAAAGCCCAGCTTGTCCACCTGCTGTTGGTGCTGCGGCACGCGCTTGAGCTTGTCGGTGTTGACGTCGTACTTGTCGCGCAGGCGCGTGGCCAACTGGCGGTAGGTGGCGTTGTCCATGTCCGGCTCGCGGGCGAAGATCCATGCCATCTCGCGGCCCGGGTAGCCAATCAGTGCCCAGGAATAATCCGGAGCAACCTCAAGAATGCGCGAACGGGTGGGCACTACCCGGTAGAACCAGGTACGCCAGCTGCGGTTGCCGCTTTCTTCGTCCACCTTGGCGCGGATGTCGATCTCTTCTTCCGGCTCGGCAAAACCTTCGCGGAATTGATATTTGATGGAAACCTTGTTGTCGTCGCGCAGGGTATAGGTGTTGACGCTGGCGACATGGCCGCGCTCGATGAAATTCGGCACGCGGCCAATCACATACCAGCGGCCCATGAAGCGCTGCAGGTCGATCGGGCCCTCGGCGATCCCCTCCACCGTCGTCGTCGCCGGAGCAGCCTCCTGTGCATTGGCCGGGGTCAGCGGCAGGGCGAGACTCAACAATACGGCGGACAGGAAGACAGGAATCGGTCGCATTACGGGCAAGGCACCAGTGAAGGTCAGGGCTGCATGTTCGGCGGGCAATGATGCGCCCGTCAATGGCAGGTCGCAGTCTGTGAGATGGCGGCCACCGAGGATGCACTCCAACACAGCCATGTTGCCGGAGAACGTCATGACCAAGCCGCTCGCATCGTCATCCCGCCGTAAGGCCCAGGAAGCGCCCGATCCGCAGGTGTTGCGCTGCGTCAGACAAGCGGCGCTGGCCGGGATGGCGCTGGTGCTGGTATGGCCGGCGGCACGTGGCCACAGCGAGTGGATCGGCTGGTTGCCACTGTGGCTGCTGGGCATGCCGCTCACCGCCTGGTGGGCGCTGTACCGCTTTCGCCTACCCGCAGCTTGGCGGAACCGCCACGCCAAGCCGCGTAAGCGCGGCCCGCAGGCCACCCGTGGCCGGCGCCCGGCCCGGCGCCGCCTGCCACAGGCGGCCTGACCTTCGACACGTGGGGGCGGGGCAGGGGCTGTGTTAGCGTTCGCGGCTTATGACCGCATGGAGCCAACATGTCCCGACTCACCTCTGCCTGCCTTGTGGCAGGTCTGCTTTCTTCCGGCCTGGCCGGGGCCGCCATGGCCGCTGACGACTCCCAGGACAAGTACGCCTGGCTGGAAGACGTTACCGGCGACAAACAGCTGGGCTGGGTGAAGGAGCAGAACGCCAAGTCCGAAGGCCGCCTGGCCGTGACCCCGCAGTTCAAGGCGATGGAAGCCGGTATCCGCGAAGTGCTGGATTCGGACGCCAAGATCCCGGGCGTCGAGAAGATCGGCGATTACTACTACAACTTCTGGAAGGACAAGCAGCACGAGCGCGGCGTCTGGCGCCGTACCACGTTGGTCGAGTACCGCAAGGCCGAGCCGCTGTGGGAAACCGTGCTGGACCTGGACGCACTGAACAAGGCCGAGGGCGAGAACTGGGTATGGCACGGCGCCAACTGCCTGCGTCCGGAGTACAACCGCTGCCTGATCGCGCTGTCGCGCGGCGGCGCCGATGCGGATGTCACCCGTGAGTTCGACGTCTCGAAGAAGGACTGGATCAAGGACGGCTTCTTCCGCGCCGAGGCCAAGGGCGGTCTGGGCTGGATCGACCAGGACAACGTCTTCGTCTACACCGATTTCGGCAGTGGTTCGATGACCACCTCCGGCTACCCGCGCGTGGTCAAGCGCTGGCAGCGCGGCACCCCGATCAGCGCCGCAACCACGGTGTACGAGGGCAAGCCGGAGGACATGTACATTTCGGCGATGCACGACGATACGCCCGGCTTCGAGCGTAACTTCGTCAGCCGCACGATTGCCTTCTACAACAACGAGCTGTTCCTGATCGGCGCCGACGGCAAGCTGACCAAGGTCGACGCGCCGAACTCGGCCGAGAAGGGGGTCCGTCGCGAATGGCTGACCCTGGAACTGCGTGAGCCGTGGACGGTGGGCGGCAAGACCTACACCGCCGGTTCACTGCTGGCGACGAAGTTCGATGACTTCATGGCCGGCAAGCGCGAGTTCGACGTGCTGTTCGCGCCGACCGACACCACCTCGCTGGCCGGCACCACCTGGACCAAGTCGCACGTGGTGTTGAACGTGCTGGACGACGTCAAGAATCGCCTGAAGGTGCTGACCCACGGCAAGGACGGTTGGGTAAGCAGCGATTTCACCGGCGCACCGGCCTTCGGCACCATTGGTGTTGGCGCGGTGGACGCAGACGAAAGCGACGCGGTGTGGATGACCGTCACCGACTACCTGACCCCGACCACGCTGGCCCTTGCCGAGATCGGCAAGCAGCCGGAGGTGCTCAAGACCATGCCGGCGTTCTTCGACGCCAGCGACAAGGTGATCGAGCAGCACTTCGCCACCAGCAAGGATGGCACCCGCGTGCCTTACTTCGTGGTGCACGACAAGGCGATGAAGCTGGACGGCTCCAACCCGACCCTGCTGTACGGCTACGGCGGCTTTGAAATCTCGCTGACGCCGAGTTATTCCGGTGGCATGGGTCGCTCCTGGCTGGACAAGGGCGGCGTGTATGTCGTGGCCAACATCCGCGGCGGTGGCGAGTACGGCCCGCGCTGGCACCAGGCGGCGCTGAAGCAGAACCGCCACAAGGCGTATGAGGACATGGCAGCGGTGGCGCAGGATCTGGTCACCCGCAACATCACTTCGGCCAAGCACCTGGGCGTGCAGGGCGGCAGCAACGGCGGTCTGCTGACCGGCAACATGCTGACCCAGTACCCGGAGCTGTTCGGTGCGGTGGTGGTGCAGGTTCCGCTGCTCGACATGAAGCGCTATAGCCACCTGCTGGCCGGCGCCTCGTGGATGGCCGAGTACGGCAACCCGGATACGGCCGATTGGGACTTCATCAAGACCTTCTCGCCGTACCACCTGTTCGACCCGGCCAAGAGCTACCCGCCGGTGCTGTTCACCACCTCCACCCGCGATGACCGCGTCCACCCGGGCCACGCACGCAAGATGGCGGCCAAGATGATCGACGCAGGCAAGGACGTGACCTACTACGAGAACATCGAAGGCGGTCATGGTGGTGCGGCGAACAATGCGCAGGCTGCGCATATGTCGGCACTGGCTTACAGCTTCCTGTGGGAACAGCTGAGCAAGAAGTGATGCTTGGTTTGAAGTGATGCAAAACAAACGCCACCGAAAGGTGGCGTTTGTTTTTGCTTCTGCTTAAGCCCCTCTCCCGCCTGCGGGAGAGGGGTTGGGGTGAGGGCAGAGCGGCGTACTGATGATGAACTGAGGCAATTGCTTCCAAGCTCAAAAGCTCAAAAGCTCAAAAGCTCAAAAGCTCAAAAGCTCAAAAGCTCAAAAGCGTCCCCCCATCCGCCCTCCGGGCACCTTCCCCCGCAAGCGGGAGAAGGGAATAACCAAAGCCGAGCCAAAGCCAAAGCAGATGCCAAAGCCAAAGCCAAAGCCAAAGCCAAAGCCAAAGCCAAAGCCAAAGCCAAAGCCAAAGCACCCCTCCCCAACCCTCCCCTTCGCCTGCGGCGAAAGGGAGGGAGTTGCAAGCAAGCAAAGCATGAGTGCTGAGTTGTGCTTGCGGCTTGTGCCCTTGCTTCAGCTGTCGCTTCTACCCCCTCCCTTTAGCCGTAGGCGAAGGGGAGGGTTGGGGAGGGGTGCCTCTAGTCTTTTAGCTTCTAGCTTCTAGCTTCTAGCTTCTAGCCCTCAGCCCTCAGCCCTCAGCCCTCAGCCCTCAACCCTCAACCCTCAACCCTCAACCCTCAACCCTCAACCCTCAGCCAACCTTCCCAGCCAACCAGCTCTCCAACCCCCGCCCAATCCGCTCCACCGCCTCCTGCAAGCGCCCAACATCCTGCGTATACGCAATCCGCACATGCTGGTTCGCCCGGTAATTCCCAAAATCCAGGCCAGGCGTAAACGCCACATGCTCGGTCTCCAGGAAATGCGCACAAAACGCCTGCGCATCATCGGTAAACGTGCTCACATCGCAGTACAGGTAGAACGCACCCTGCGGCTCCACATCAATCCGGAACCCAAGCGCCCGCAACGCTGGCAACAGATAGTCGCTCCGCTGCCGGAACTGCTCCCGACGCTGCTCGAAGATCGCAATCGTCTCCGGCTCGAAACACGCCAGTGCTGCATGCTGCGCCATCGACGGCGCGCTGATGTACAGGTTCTGCGCAAGCTTCTCCAGCTCCGGCACCGCGCGCGGTGGCGCCACCAGCCAGCCAAGGCGCCAGCCAGTCATGCCGAAGTACTTGGAGAAGCTGTTCAACACGAACGCCTCGTCATCCACTTCCAGCACGCTGGGCGCATCAAAGCCATAAGTCAGCCCGTGGTAGATCTCATCCACCACCAGATGGCCACCGCGCTCCTTCAGTGCGGAAGACAAGCCAGCCAACTGCCCGGCATCCAAGGTGGTGCCGGTCGGATTGGCAGGCGAAGCCACCAACGCCCCAACACTGCTGGCATTCCAATTGGCCGCAATCGACTCAGGGGTCAGCTGATAACCACTTTCAGGCCCAACCGGCACCAGCTGCGCCGCGCCTTCCACCAGCCGCAGGAAATGCCGGTTGCAGGGGTAGCCGGGGTCGGCCAACAGCCAGTGCTTGTCCGGGTCCACCAGCAGGCTGGAGGCCAGCAGCAGTGCGCCTGAGCCGCCCGGGGTGACCAGGATCCGCTCCGGGTCGATATCCAGCCCGTAGCGCTGGCCGTAGAAGCCAGCAATGGCCTGGCGTAGGGCAGGCAGGCCGCGCGCTGCGGTATAGCGGGTATGGCCAGCGGCCAAAGCAGCCTGGCCGGCGCGGACGATGGGCTCGGCGGTGGTGAAGTCCGGCTCGCCGATCTCCAGGTGGATGACGTCATGCCCTTGCTGCTCCAGCGCGTTGGCGCGGGCCAGCAGCGACATGACGTGGAAGGGCGCGATCTCCTGACTGCGGCGGCTGTATGGGGCGTGCGGGGTGTGGGGCGTGTTCATCGCTGCATGATAGGCGCCGTTGATGGCAGCGGGGCAAGCGCCGGGCATGGCACACTGTGGCCTGCAGCACTGGATGCACCACCGTTGTTCCGGAGTGAACCTGATGAAACCTCTTCTTTGCCTGTTGGTTGCAAGCCTGATGATCAATACCGCCGCCGCGTCCCAGCCCACCCCGCCTGATGTCGAGAAGCGCCCGCATACGGTGACCGCGCCGTTCGGTGCGCAGCGCGAGGATGCGTATTACTGGCTGCGCGATGACGAGCGCAAGGAGCCGGCGATGCTGGCCTACCTCAACGCCGAGAACGCCTACACCGACGCCCTGATGGCGCCGCTCAAGCCGCTGCAGGACAAGCTCTACGCCGAGATCGTCGGCCGCATCAAGCAGGACGATGCCAGCGTGCCCTACCGCGAGCGCGGCTACTGGTATTACACCCGCTACGAGACCGGCAAGGATTACCCCATCCACGCCCGCCGCAAGGGCGACATGCAAGCGCCGGAAGAGGTGCTGCTGGATCTCAACGTGCTGGCCGAGGGCAAGGGCTATTACGCCGTCAGCGACATGGACATCAGTCGCGACAACACCTTGCTGGCCTATGCCGAAGATTCTGTCGGCCGCCGCCAGTACACCATCCGCTTCAAGGACCTGGCCACCGGCAAGGTGCTGGACGACGTGATCGAGGGCGTGTCGGCCAATGTGATCTGGGCCGATGACAACCGCACGCTGTTCTACGTCGAGAACGACCCGGAAACCCTGCTCACCGTGCGCGTCAAGAAGCACGTGCTCGGCACCCCGGCCAGCGCCGACGTGCTGGTCTATGAGGAGAAGGACGACAGCTTCTACATGGGCATCGGCCGCACCCGCGACGACCGCTTCATCACCATCGGCGTGGACAGCACCGTGTCCTCCGAGCTGCGTTACACCTCTGCGGCCAACCCGGGCGAGTTCGCTGTGCTGGCCAAGCGCGAGCGCGACGTCGAATACGACGCTGACCATTACAACGGCCAGTGGGTGATCCGCACCAATGCCGATGGCGCCACCAACTTCAAGCTGGTCACCGCGCCGGAAGGTGCCACTGACCGCAAGCAGTGGAAGGATTGGGTCAAGCACGATCCGCAGGTGCTGATCGAAGGCTTCGAGTTGTTCGATGGCTATACCGCCATCGCCGAACGTGCCGAAGCGCTGGAACGCGTGCGCCTGCTGTTCGCCGATGGCCGCAGCGAGTTCGTCAAGGCCGATGAGCCGGCTTACTCGATGGGCCTGTCGGTCAACGCCGAGCCGGAAACCGAATGGCTGCGTTACAGCTACACCTCGCTGACCACCCCGGCCACCACCTACGAACTCAACGTCAAGACCGGCGAGCGCCGCCTGCTCAAGCAGCAGCCGGTGATCGGCTATGACTCGAGCAAGTATGAAACCGAGCGCGTCTGGGTGACCGCCCGCGATGGCGCGCGCATCCCGGTGTCGCTGGTCTACAAGAAGGGCTTCAAGAAGGACGGCACTGCCGCCCTGTACCAGTACGCCTACGGCAGCTACGGCATGTCGATGGACCCCAACTTCAACCAGAGCGTGGTCAGTCTGCTCAATCGTGGCGTGGTCTACGCCATCGCCCACATCCGCGGCGGCCAGGAAATGGGCCGAAGCTGGTACGACGACGGCAAGCTGCTGCACAAGCAGAACACCTTCAACGATTTCGTCGACGTCACCCGCGCGCTGGTCGCACAGGGCTACGCCGCCAAGGACCGCGTCGCGGCCTCGGGCGGCAGCGCCGGTGGCCTGCTGATGGGCGCGGTGGCCAACCAGGCCCCGGGCGACTACCGGGTAATGGTTGCGCAGGTGCCGTTCGTCGACGTGGTCACCACCATGCTCGACGCCAGCATCCCGCTGACCACCAACGAGTACGACGAGTGGGGCAACCCGGAGCAGAAGCCGTACTACGACTACATGCTCAAGTACTCGCCGTACGACAACGTCACCGCCCAGGCCTATCCGTCGCTGTTCGTCGGCACCGGCCTGTGGGATTCGCAGGTGCAGTACTGGGAGCCGGCCAAGTGGGTGGCCAAGCTGCGTGACGTCAACACCGGCACCGCGCCGATCGTCTTCCGCACCAACATGGAAGCGGGCCACGGCGGCAAGTCCGGCCGCTTCCAGCGGTACAAGGAACAGGCCGAGTCCTTCGCCTTCGTGCTGGGGCAACTGGGCCTGGCCGACTGACGCAGTTGGCCCGTAGCGATGCCTGATACGCCGCCAAATGGTCCTCCCGATCCACGCACGCGCCCACCGCGCCTGCGCTGGGCGTGGTGGCTGCTGGCCTATGTGAGCCTGGGCGTGGGCATCGTCGGCATCTTCGTGCCGGGGCTGCCCACCACCGTCTTCGTGCTGATTTCGGCATGGGCGGCCTCACATGGCTCCGAGCGGCTGCACCGTTGGCTGCTGGACCACCCACGCTTCGGTCCGGCCATCCGCGACTGGCAGGCGCACGGCGCGGTCAGCCGCAAGGGTAAGTGGATGGCCAGCCTGACCATGCTGGCCTGCGCCCTGATCACCCTGTGGTGCGTGCCGCTGGCCTGGGTGAAGTGGACCTCGATCAGCATCATGGCCTGCGTCTGCCTGTGGCTGTGGCTGCGCCCCTTGCCCCCGGGCGAACGCTGAACGGCGCGCGGCCGCGGTTCGGACTTCGCGGTCCAGTGGCTATACTCCGGGGATGAACAAGACGTCCCGTTTCCTGATTCTCATCCCGGCGGCCTTCCTGCTGCTGGGTCTCAGTGCCTGCGGCAACAAAGGCCCCTTGGTGATGCCGCAGAAGCCGGTGCCGATCGAGGAACAGGAAGTCACCCCGGCCGAGCAGCCCGCTGCCGACCCCGCCACCGACAAAACCGATCCGGCCGCCGACAAGAAGGCGGACGAGGCCGTGGAAGACGCCACCGGTGGTGCTGGCGTAAATGAGTAAGTCGGCAACAGGGCGCATGCGCTTCAGCAAGATGCATGGCGCCGGCAATGATTTCGTGGTGTTGGACCTGCGTGACGGCAGCGCGCCGCCGAATGCCGAACAGGCAGCGCTGCTGGCCGACCGCCATCGCGGTGTGGGCTGCGACCAGATCCTGACCATCGAAGCCCCGCGCAGCGAAGGCGCGGTGGCGTCCTACCGCATCTGGAACTCCGACGGCTCCACCTCGCAGCAATGTGGCAATGGCGCGCGCTGCGTGGCCGCCTGGCTGGTACGCGACGGCGCGGTGCAGGGCGACGACTTCATCATCGACAGCCCCACCCGCACCCACGCCGTGCAGCGCCTGGCCAATGGCGAATACGCCGTGGCCATGGGCAAGCCCGAGTTCGAGCCGGAACAGATTCCGCTGCTGGGCTTCCCGCGTGCACGCGAGGAATACATGACCTCGCTGCAGGGCGAGAACGTGCGCTTCGGCGCCGTGTCGATGGGCAACCCGCACGCCGTGCTGGAAGTCGGTTCGGTCGACGCCGCACCGGTAGAGCGGGTAGGGCCCTTGCTGCAGCAGAACCCCTCGTTCCCGGAATCGGTGAACGTCGGCTTCGCCCAGGTAATGGATGCCGGCCACGCCCGACTGCGCGTCTACGAGCGCGGCGTTGGCGAGACCCTGGCCTGTGGCAGCGGTGCCTGCGCGGCCGCGGTAGTGCTGATGCAGCGCGGCCGCCTGCAGCGTGACGCCTTGATCTCCTTGCCCGGTGGCGACCTGCGTATCCAATGGCCGGCAGACGATGCCGAGATCGTGATGTCCGGCCCGGCAGCATTCGTATTCGACGGAGAGTGGATGGGATGAACGACACAGTCGAGAAAATCGGTGCCCATGAAGTTGCAGCCTGGCTGCGGCGTCATCCGACCTTCCTCAAGCAGTTCCCCGATCTGGCACTGACCATGGTGGTGCCGCGCGACGACGGCCCCACCGCCTCGCTCGCCAGCTACCAGCTGGAAGTGCTGCGCGACAAGAACCGCGAGCTGTCGCGGCGCTTGGCCGACCTCGGCGCGAACGCGCAGATCAACGAACGCCTGGCCGTGCGTACCCACCAGCTGACCCTGGCGCTGATGCGCCAGACCAGCGCCGCCGACACCCTGCGTGCGATGGCTGCCTCGTTGGAAGAAGATTTCGCCGGCGACCTGGTGCGCATCGTCTCCTTCGACGACGTGCCGGAACTTGCTGAAGCGCCATGGCTGCAGGTCATCGCCAAGGACGACCAACGGCTGGCCGCGTTCCACGATTGCCTGCAGGACGGCGAGCCCATCTGCGGCCGCCTGCAGCAGGAAAAGAATGATGTGCTATACGGCGAGCGGGTAAACGAAGTGTCGTCCACCGCACTGTTGCCGTTGCCGGGTGTTGGCCTGATCGCGGTAGGCAGCTACGACCCCAACCGTTTCTATCCCGGCATGGGCACGCTGTTCCTGCGCATGATGGGCGAATCGTTGGTGACGGGCCTGCAGCGCTTCCGCAGCGCTTGAGTGGAGTGACGCGGCGATGAGCGCCGTCCAGGCATTCCTGTCCTATCTGCAGGTCGAGCGCCGCATGTCGGCGCACACGCTGGACGCCTACCAGCGCGACCTCGCCGCGCTCACGCAATGGTGCGAAGCGCATGACGTCGCCGATCCGCAAACCCTGCAAGGTGACCAGCTGCGCGAGTTCGTCGCCAGCGAGCACCGCCGTGGCCTGTCGGCCAAAAGCCTGCAGCGCCGCCTGTCGGCCTGCCGCAGCTTCTACGCCTGGCTGCTGAAGAACAACGTCATCGACAACAGCCCCGCCGCCGGCCTGCGCGCGCCCAAAGCACCGCGCAAACTGCCGCAGGTACTGGACGCCGACGAAGCCGTGCAACTGGTCGAACTGCCCACCGACGCACCGCTGGGCCTGCGCGACCGCGCGCTGCTCGAACTGTTCTATTCCTCAGGCCTGCGCCTGAGCGAACTCTGTGCCATGCGCTGGCGCGATCTTGACACCGCAAGCGGCATCGTGCTGGTGCACGGCAAAGGCAACCGCGAACGCACCGTGCCGGTCGGCTCGCATGCAATGAACGCACTGCAGGAGTGGCGCAGGGAAAGCAGCGGCACAAGCGAGAAGCCGGTATTTCCAGGCCGCAGCGGCGGCCCGATCAGCCAACGCGCCGTGCAGATACGCATCAAGCAACTAGCGCAACGCCAAGGGCTGTTCAAGAACGTGCACCCGCATATGCTGCGGCACAGTTTCGCCAGCCATATTCTGGAATCCTCAGGCGATCTGCGTGGAGTGCAGGAACTGCTGGGACATGCGGATATTGCAACCACTCAGATATATACGCATCTGGATTTCCAACATCTGGCCAAGGTTTATGATGCTGCGCATCCTCGGGCGAAGCGGAAGGGCTAAATTTAGGTCAGCTCCGCTGGGGTTTATTTCTCCTGATATGGCGTGGCGATGGAGAGGTATATGCATAGGTAATATACTTCATGATTACGCGTGTTGCTGTGAAGGTGTGAGATGCATTGCAGAAAGAGCGGGCTTTCTATTTGATAGCTCGCGTTCGAAAGAGGCCGCCATGGGTGACTTGCACAGTCTGGGAGGATGATGGATTTTAGGAGCGCTCTCTGGGAGGAATTGCCATGCATCTGGCAGGACTCAAGGGTTTCGTGATTTTGAGGCTTGCCAGTATCGTCGTTATTGAATATTCTGCTTGCGCCAGTTATCAACGGCGATCAGTAAACGCTTATCACTTACTGGATCTTGCCATTCATCCCAGAAGTTAACGGTCCCACTGTTTGGCTTGTTCTCTGGTTCGTCGATCCTGATTCGACTTGGTAACAAACTAGCATCACCGACTACAAGAGCCTCGCCAGTGTCAAGAGTTGGCAATATGTCGCTGAATCCGCCGAGGCTATCGGGAAGCAAGCGCTTGATAACGGACTGATCCTCAGCATTCGTTAGCCTCATTGATACGAAATTACTGCATTGACTGAGCATCGTTTTATTTACTTCGGAAGGACGCTGGCTTATCACAACGAGGCTGACGCCATACTTTCGACCTTCTTTTGCGATGCGTTCGAATATATCTAACGATATGTCATCGGCCGCGTCTGCGCTGTTACGTTGTGGCATATACAAATGGGCCTCGTCACAAAGAAGTGCAATGGGGTGGCGCACGTCAGACGGCGTCCATTGCTGCACTGAGAACGTCACTCGAGCGACAAGCGACACGATTAGCGGTAGGACGTCAGAGGGAACTTCAGAGAAGTTGATTATTTTAATCCCGGCCTTGCCGTTTTCTTCGGTGCTGCCGAGTAAGGCTGTGGCGAATTTATCTAGCCAAGAGAAATCAAGAACGTCACCGCCGCAGTTGAACATGAAGCCGAGGCGCCTATCTGAAATCTTGTTCTCCAGCCGGGAGATCATTCGAGCGAGTTTGCCGTAGAAGTCACCCTGCTTATCGCCGCGCGCTCCAGCAACCATCTCCACATTTATTTCGTTAAGTTTGCTCATCAGAAGATCGAGCTCAAACGGAACTGGACTATCAACAGTGAAGTGCTTTAGTAGATCCTGCTGATCGTTGTCTTTTAGGTAATTACGCTTTGCGCTGTTTATCTCGCGCGCCATGATCATGGCTTGGTTCGGGGCGTTCTGATCACTGCGATCGACGAACATAGAAACAAGAGCTTCGTAAGAAAGTAGCCAATACGGGAGATGGATAACTCCGTCTTCAATAGTGCGCTTGGCTTCAACGTCAGCTGGGCCCGCTACTTTGAAATGCTGAATGCCTTTGCCAGTTAAAGGCGCATATTCACCATGAAGGTCGAATACAATAGCGTTTGCGCTAGCAAGGGCTGACATCTGCTCGATTATCTTGGCGGTTGTCCAAGATTTTCCGGAGCCAGTGCTGCCGCCAATGAAGGCATGACGCTGAAAAAACTTGTTACCATTTAGATAGGCGGTTGCATGCTCGTCCAGAGTGTATTTTCCAAGAGTGAGTGCGTTTCCATTGTTTGATACGCTGGAGAGGGTGCGCATGAACGCGGTGAGGTTGTCACCCTCGAGGGGGAAGCAATTCGCGTCGATTTCGGGAACGCTCTCAAGTGTGCGGCGAAATACGTTCTCCCTGTCGCCATCTCTATCTAACATCGTGCCGATAAGTGCGATGCGGCAAAGATTTAACTCGGGAGTATGGGCATTAATGCCGTCATCGATAATGTCATCTATGCCCCTCTTCCGAGTTACCTGGGTTATAAGGCCAATGAGGTGCTGGCCGGGTCGGCTGCTCTGCAATACAGCGAGATGATTGACTTGCAGTCTTTTGAGTAGATCCACGTCCTCTACATCAATGACTACATTCGTGGTATCGACGGAGGCAACCTTGCCAAGTGCCTGTTCGTCCTTAAACTTGAAAATCGGCATATTTCATTCCTACATTATTAGTGATAGGTAACCTTCAAGACTCCAGATATTCGTTTCTACCTTTAGAGGAGTCTTGCTTTGGGATGAATAGATAATGGACTGATTGTCTGTTTCTCCTCGCTCTATTGCCAGGAAATTTCGCGCTTTTCCATTGACTATTAAATTGGTAGTCGATTCGGAAAGTTTGTAGGTTATTATTGTTATGGGTGCGTCCTGTCGAAGGCACCGTGCCATCAATTTTGGCTGAATATGCTCGTCGTTGAAGCCGTATCCGATGCACAAATAAGAACCCGCCCCATTAATGGCTTGATCGGCACTGTTTATGATCGATCGAAATGGCTCAAGATGCGTTTTTTGATATTTCTGCGTACCGGGTGTAACGATCTGAGGCTGGTGATTTTTCGGAACGCGAGGAGCGCTTGAAAGTGCGATGGTATCGTCAAGTGGTGATTGGAACCAATCCAGAGAGCCATGCACTTTCCATATGTTTACTCTCCGGGCAGATGCAATCTCTGCTGGAGTTGAAAGTTGGCGGAAGAATCCGTGGGTGAAACCGGTGTAGTGGTAAAATCTTCCTTGATCACACGCGTATTCGGCCAAGCGATCGTAATTAGTAGTCACTATGTTAATGGCTTTTAAGTTACTTCTGAACATATGTTCAAGAAGCCGACTTAACGGGAACATCTTATTGTTTTGCAGGCTTTTTTCAAAAAGATCAATGTCTTCGGAGTAGATTAGTTCCCAAGTGGCCTTGATGATACGGGATGTCAGTTTTTCTGAAGCCGTTATTTGATGCAGTGCGTTCTCCAGATCGATGCCGTCGTGCAAAATTCGGCAGAATTTGTCCCATACCTCCAGCTCATGATCCGACAAGTCAGAAATGTCTGTGTTGGCGACGAGGTGCTTAGCAAGTGCATCCATGCCTGACATGCCATGCGCAGCCGAGGCACCACTCCCCAAGATAATGACGGGAGCTTTGCCGTAGTATTCCTGTGCTTGTTTTTTGTAATTTATATCAGGCAATTTAATTTCCCAATTATTGGAAAGTTAGTGAAAGGTGGGGGCGTGGTGTTTTGCGACAATGGGCGATGTCGCTGTCAGGGTCACCTAATCCGGTTTTTGCGAAGCTACGGCCTTGGCAAGGGATTGCGTCGGTAGCCTGTTGCTCAAAGCACCGGCAGCCACCAGAGGAGAGGCTGTGTATGTTTTTGTGCATATCGAAAAGGCGGCAGTGACTGCTCATGCCGAGGTGAGATGGCAAGAGATGTGCCGCAGAATAACTGAGCATCATTGATGTCGGTGACGTGAGTGCCGCGCCCAATTGACTGGCAAATGTTTGCGAGAGCATTTCATCTTCGCAGGCTGGCCGGCAGAGCGGGCCGTAGGCTGCTGCTACAAGCCCAACTATGGCGCCACTGCCGCACGCCGACCGATGCGTCGCTAATAAGGCTACCAAGTTGCGTCGCTTCTTTCTGCGTTTCATGCAAGAACCCCCGTCCCGGTTCTCAACATAACGCTTGGACGAGAAGTTGTCATTAAGGCGGTGAGAGGTAAGTAGAGAAAGGTCCGGTTAGGAACAGACGAGTCAGGGAGGAAAGGGGACTTCAGCGAGTTGTTTGAATGCCGCTTCGCTACTTTTCTTGCAGCACAACCGCTCGGTGCAGCGCCGGAATCGAAGCGGAGACTTCAATTAGTCACCGGAAATGTCGTCGTAGTAGATAACTAGGTAACGGTGTCAGGTTCACTTCGTCCTCGACGACGGATTGAGCGTCTACCTCCTAGGCATGACGCCACAACCCGAAGCAGACATACTTCCGTGCTCTGAAACCAACCAAACCAATCCGCTTCTTCTCCGGCACCCACGAACCAATGCTGACGTCATACCTGCTGTTCTTCTTCGCTGGCTTGGGCGTCTTCAACGGTGCGGCGTTGTCGGTCTACCTGCTATGCCGAAAGCCCGTCAGGCCTGCCCAGCGCTGGCTGGCGGCTTTGGTGCTGATGCTGAGCTTGCGCACCGGTAAGTCCCTGCTGTTCTACTTCTGGCCCGATATCTCCAAGCTGGTTCTGCAGGTCGGTCTGACCGCCTGTTTCTTCATCGGCATCTGCCTGATCGGTTTCGTGCGGGCCTGGCTTGATCCCGGTGGGCGGCAGACGCGGAACGATGCGGCAATCGCCTTGGGCCTGCTGGTGCTGGCGACTGTCTTTGGTATCGCTTGGCCTTATACCGAGAACGTCTGGTTGTGGGCTGGGCCGGTGTGGGCCTCCATCCAGGTGATTTGGCTGGTATGTCTGCTGGTAGCAGCCGGGCTGTTCCTGCGCGGCGGCAAGCAAGGTCGGGCCGACGCGGCGCCCGGCGCACTGAGCCGCAGCCATGTTGTCTCGGTGATCGTGGGCGTGGGCGTGATCTGGCTGGCCTATGCCACCGCCGGGCTGACCTCTTACATCGTCGGCGCGCTGTCGTTCTCGCTGGTGTTGTACCTGAGCATCAGCGTTGCCCTTGCCCGGCGTAAGCCTGCTCCGGTCGCCGAGCCTTACCGCGACCGCAAGATCGCGCCCAGCGAAGCCGAGGCGACGCTGTGTGCCCTGCACGCGCTGATGGCCGACGAAGGTCTGTACAAGGACGCGGGTCTGACCCTCGCCAAGCTGGCCAAGCGGCTCAACATCCCCACGGCCCGGTTGTCGCAGCTGCTCAACGACAACCTCAAGACCGCCTTCAAGCCCTACCTGGCGCAGGTCAGGATCGAGGCGGCCAAGCAGTTGCTGCGCGCGCAGGCGTCGGCATCGATGGACGATGTGGCGGAGGCGTCCGGCTTCCTGTCCACCTCCACCTTCTACAGTAGCTTCAAGAAGGTGGAAGGGACCACGCCTGCGGCGTGGCGGCAGGCCCAGTCGCGCTTGGCGGCCGGCTCCTGAAACGTGTTTGGTGAGTCCGTAAACACGCTTCAGTAATTTGATTCGTAAAGGAATTCCGCAGACTTCGGGGCACCCATCCTGCGGAGTCTTGATCATGTCAGTAACGCGTTCCAAGCCAGCCACTGCCGGTGTGCTATCGCTGCCAGCACGCCTCATCCGATGGTTCGCCGTGGCCAGCCTGGCGCTGTGGTTCGGCGGGCTGGCACATGCCGATCCGGTCGCGGATCAGCGTGAGATCTCGGTGGTCATCGAGGACTACCTGCGCGGCAGTTCCTACAACCAGAGCGATCGGCTCAGCAGCGCCTTTCATCCCGATGCACGGCTATACCTGAGCCAGGGCACGGACGGCATGCGCGAGGTGGGCATCGCCGAATACAGCAGCTGGTTCGGCAAGAACGCGGGGCAGTTCAATGGCCGTGTCGGCCGCCTGCTCGGCATCGAGGTCGAAGGCACCATCGCCACTGCCAAGGCGGAGATTCTGATCAGCAAGGATCAGGCGCGCTACGTTGACCTGTTCCTGTTGAAGAAGCTGGAAGGGCGCTGGCTGATCATCAGCAAGACCGCCACCCGCGAAACCGCACCCGCCCATGGCCGCCAGGTACTGCTGGCGGTGTCCAACGTGGACACCATGCCCGGCACCCGCCTGAGCGCCGGCAACAGCTTCTCGGAGCTGATCCATGCCTATGCCGGCTTCCGTGAGGCCGGCTACGGCGTGCAGTTCGTCAGCCCCGAAGGTGGCGCCGTGCCATTGGCTTACATCGACACCAGCATCCGCGAGCACAAGGCCGGCATCTATGACGCCGATATGATGTGGGCGCTGGCCAACACGCGCCGACCCGACGAGGTGACCGCCAGCGACTACGCCGCGCTGATGTATATCGGCGGCAGTGCCGCGATGTATGGCGTTGCCGAGCATCCTGGCATGCAACGCTTGGCGGTGCAGATCTACGAGCAACGCGGCGGCATCGTCTCGGCGGTCTGCCACGGCAGCGCCGGGTTGGTAAACCTGACCCTGTCGGATGGCTCCGCGCTGGTCAGCGGAAAGCGTGTCACCGGCTATCCCGATGCCTACGAGGACATGAGCGCGGCGTACTACAAGACCTTCCCGTTTTCGATCGAGCAACGCCTGCGCGGAAGCAAAGGCCAGTTCAGCTACGGCGCACGCGGCACTTCGCACGTGGAAGTTGATGGCCGGCTCATCACCGGCATGAACTGGGAATCCACCCGTGGCGTGGTCGCTGCGATCATCCAGCGCTTGGAGGCGAAGCTGAAACCGGGGTCAGAGTCGGGTTGTTTGGGGCCAGATTGCGACGCTCTGCAAGCAACATTGTGACGACGCACCGCGGCACGAGCCAATACGGCGCCTTCAGTCGATAGCTGGAGGTGACGCCGTGCTGCTCGCTGGCGCATAGAGGCCGTCATAGCCGGGTATCAACCCAGCTGCCGGCAGGTAGCCCCGCTTGTCGCCAATGTGGCGGTTGTCAGGGGTCGAGGTGATACCGCATTCCGGCACGCATACCCAGGCTGTGCCGGCCGGCCCGCGCACATAGAGGCTGTGTGGATTCAGGTCTGACAGCAGGTATCCGGCTGGCTCATGGTCGGGTGCCGACTGTCTGCCCTTTTCGCGACTGGCATGGACGTTCCCCAGCAGCGCAATTACCGCAGGCACGGCGTGGTGTGCTGCCCTGATGCGCGTGGCCATGCCGGCGTCCCTCGATCCTGGCATGCCATCGTCGACGGCCAGCACGCTGATTCGTGCGCCTTCCGCACGCAGTGTTCGCAGACGATGCAGCAGTTTCAGCATGGCTGCGCTGGATCGCCCATCCTGGGGCTGGCGTGTCCAGAATCGGCTGGCTAGAAGTGTTGCCTGATCTGCATCTGAGCCCCTGCTTGCCAGGAAGTTATCGAGGCTTGCCTGCTCTTCGATTGGAATCTCCAGCGCGACTGCCACTGGATTTCCGGACGTTGCGCTGGCGCATGCCAGGTCGCCAATCAGTGCTGGTGCCTCGTTGGTGCCGTGGACCTCACCCACCAGCAGCAGGCTTGCAGAGGGCATGTTCTGAGGCCAGCTGCACGCGGCGCCAAGCTGGCCAAGGCAAGGTCATAAGCGGCCACAGCAAGGGCAAAGAGCAGCACCGAGAGGAGTGACTTCATGTCGTGACCTTTTGCGTTGGCGTACCTGCGATGAGCTCGTCACTGTACACGCCAGTCGCTAACGACTGCCCTTGGTCGAAAGCAAGAAGCGCGGTGTTATCGGCAACGCAATCATGCTTGCTCAGTTGCTGCATTAGAGGCAGACGTAAGCACCCAATGTCTGCAATGGCCCCCGCCGTGAGCGAGACAAGTGGCTGACAGCGGTACTGACAGATTTCACGAGAAAGGTCTCAAAAATGCGGTGCCAAGGTAATATCAGCTATGCGCTATGGCTTAATCGGTCCGCGCTCGCGATGACTGGAGGCATCGCGTGCATCTCGCCCTAGCTATGAGTCAGTCGATATGGATATCCGAAACTCGGCACTGCTCGCCTCATTGGCGTCGCTGTCGCACCGCAATCGTTTGATCCAACTGCAGGGGCCGCATGACGGCCTGGTAGTGGAACGCTTTGAGGGACAGGAGAGCGTTTGTGGCGACCATCGCCTGCGGATCGACTGCCTCTCCACTGATGCCTTTCTGGACATCGATGCTTGGCTCGAGCAGGCGCTGACTTTGCAACTGCGGGCAGCTGATGGCTCGCTGCGGCAATGGCATGGCTTGTGTACGGAAGTCGCACAGCTCGGCAGCGATGGTGGTTTGGCCCGTTACCAACTGGTGCTTGAACCTTGGACCGCCTTGCTTCGCCTGCGCCGCAACGCTGTGATCTTCCAGGACGTGGACATTCGCGGCATCTGCGAGCGGATTTTTGCCGATTACCCGCAAGCCGCGTATCGCTTCGATGTTGAAGCGCTGCCGCGCCGGCCGATCACCACACAGTACCGGGAGACCGACTGGGAATTCGTGACGCGCCTGCTTGCCGAGGCGGGCTTGGCTTGGCGCATCGAGCAGATGCAAGGCGGCGAGGGTGCACACACGTTGGTGGTGTTTGGGCCGCAGGCGGAACTTCCTGATACAGGCTCGGTGCGCTTTCATCGCGTTGCCGCAACTGAATCCGCCGATGGCATCAGCGCATTTTCCGAGCGTCAGCAGCTGGTGTCCAACAGCAGCACGGTTGCTAGCTGGCACAGCGAGCAGATCAAAGCCGTCTCAGCGCAGGCCACTGCCACAACCGATGATCTGCCTGCACTTGAGGTCTATGTGCAGCCACGCGCTGGCCGCTTCGCCGAATCGAGCTGGGCGCAAAGTGAAGCGCAGGCACGGCTGGATGCGCTTCGGGTGTCGCAGGTGCTGTACAGCGGTAGCGGCAGTGAGCGCCGATTGGCAGCTGGCAGTCGCTTCAGCCTTGTCCAGCATCCACAGCATGAAGCGCAGGCTTTCCAGCTGCTGGTGGTGCACCACGCGGCGGTCAACAATCTGGAAAGCGGTATTGCCGAGCTGCTGGGCCACAATGAGCTGGAGCGCGGCGGCTACCGCAACAAGTTCCTCGCTACCGATGCTTCGGTCGCAGTTCGAGCGCTGCCGCAAGAAAAGCCCAGCCTGCACGGTCCACAGACTGCGCGGGTGGTTGGCGTTGCCAACGCCGCGCTCAGCCCCAATCGCGACCATCAAGTGCGCATCCAGTTCAACTGGCAGCGCGGCAGTGCGCCAAATCCGGGCGGCCTGAGTGACACCGGCAGCAGCCAGCCCGGGCACGCGCCCGGCGACCAGACCAGCGGCAGCTGGGTGCCGGTTGTCGAATGGGTAGCCGGGCCAAACTGGGGCACTGCATTTCTGCCGCGTATCGGCAGCGAAGTGCTGGTGGAATTCCTGCACGGCGATATCGACCAGCCGCGCATAACCGGCCAGCTCTACAACGGCGAAGTCGAACCGCCGTTTGGCGGCGGTATCGATGCGCAGGCCCAGCACCCCGGCGTGCTCAGCGGCCTGCACACCGAAGCACACGACGGCAGCGGCACCCAGCAATGGGTGATTGATGACACGCCCGGCCAGCTGCGTACGCGCCTGCACAGCTCGCTGGCCGATAGCCGACTGGAGCTTGGCTACCTGATCCAGCACCAGAACAAAGCACGCGGCGCGCTGCGCGGCGAAGGCTTCGAGCTGGCAACGCAGGGCTGGAGCAATGTGCATGCAGGCGAAGGCCTACTGCTGTCAGCCAGCACCCAACAGCACGCCGCATCCACCGTGATGGACAACGCCGAAGTCGTCGCCCAACTCAAAGGCGCCGAGCGCAGCCTGGAGCAGATGCAGCAGACGTTGCAGCAACAGCAAGTGCCCGGACTATCGGCATGGCAGAGCACCGGCATGCTGCGCGAGCTGGCCGATCCCAACGCCGATGGCCGCTTCGAAGGTGAGGTCAACGGGCAATCGCCGTTCAAACCCTCCGATGGCCGCAACCCTGGCGATGAGCCGGTTGAGCGTTTCGCCAAGCCAATGCTGCTGGTCGAAGCCCCCAATCACATCGCATGGACCACGACAGCGAGCGCAATCGCCTACGCCGGTCAGAATCTGCAACTCACCGTACAACAAGACCTGCACACCAGTAGTGGCGAAACCATCGCCACCGTCTCCGGCGGACAAGTTTCGCTGTTCGCGCAAAGCGGCCCGGTGCGCGTGATTGCCGCCAACGGCCCGGTAAGTCTGCAGGCGCACGATGGGGAGCTGGAAGTGCTGGCGGAACAAGCGATCACCATCACTGCCACTGACAGCCGTATCGACGTACTTGCGAAGAACAAGATCGTGCTGCAGGCGGGTAGTAGCTCCGTCACGCTGGAGGACGGTGATATCGCGTTCAGCTGTTTGGGGGAGTTCAAGGTCAAGGCTGGGGATCATAGGTTCCTGATAGGGAACGCGACCACCACCAAATTGCCGCATCTCCCTATCGATGCTTTGACAAATGTTCTGACGGGCATGTTTAGCGTTCAGTTTGTTGTCGAGGATGAGTATGGAAGTCCGATCCCAAATTTCTCTTATGTAGTAGTGGGAGGCTCAGGGAGCGAGGCGCGTGGGACGACCAATCAGAAAGGTGAAACCGAGAGAATTTTCGGAAAAAAAGGGGAAGCTTATGAACTTTACCCTGACTTCCTGGCCCCGGTGGAAGATGGTTTTAAGATCGAAAATTGCAAGGAGTGCTGACCATGGCAGCTGTGAATGGAAGTCGGGGCGAACCCTTGTCTCGAGCGACAGCTACAACCGATCACACGCAACAGGTTTCCGCAAGGGTGGGAACCCGTCGTGCCCAATTTCGATTTATAGCCGCTCCATTGGATGCTTCTGCGCCAGGCGGTGATCGGAATGATCTAATCGTTACCGGAAGTGCGAGCAACTTAAAGAATCTTCCATACGCCATCACCGCATCTGGGGATGCTGCGCGGATCCTGCACGCTACACCGAAAGGTTCGTCATTCTCCCGACTTGGAGCCTCGCCATTTAATACGGTTGAAGTAACTGTTCCTGTTGATGTCGAGGAGATCGAGATCTATCTTGGTAACGATGCCTTCAGAAACAGAAGGCACACTCCTCTATTTAGAACTGCGTTGAATAGCGTAGGAACTACGCTCATCATCATCCACGAGTTACCCCAAAAGCGACTGGATCGGCTGCAACTTGCCGCCGCAACATCAGTCAATTACCCAGTAAACTCGCAGGGTGGAACCACTAAATTAGCAGATGAATCTCATATCGGTTACTTGACAGGAGATGTGTGGAAGAGCTTTTCATACGCTTTTACCCTCGATGACGTTCGGCGCCTTTGTGAAGCGACAACTATCCAGCGCCCTTATGCTGAGGATAGAGGGCGGAGTCGTATCGAGCCTCCGCAAGCTCCGGCTGCTTTTCCCGCAACAACCACAGGAGCGCCACGACCAACTCCTTGGGGCCAGACATCTCCCTATCCGGTGGACCAGAGGCCCACTCGCATAGGCGACACTGAGTCGTTAATCGTCACCGATTGGACTCGTGTCCTGGCTCCAATATACAACGGAGACGTTCGCGGCCTTACGGGTTCTCGTAATAGTGAATACGCATGCTATATCGACTTGCCAGTGGTAAATATACGTCTCAGATATGCTGCGGGCGCATTTGCGAACGCTACGGGAGCAGGTAAGTCAGTGACTGTAGGTGACGTTCTAAGGCGCACTAATCCCGTTACATACAAGGGAGTTATCGAGGCCGCGTGGAAATCTGGTGTTGATGAGCTGACCTTAAGCAGTACATGGCGTCCGATGCTTGGATCGATACTGCATCGAATGGGTATAGCGTTAGATGTTGTCTTTGTCGATGACTTTGATGATCGCACAGCTCAGGGTCAGGAAATTCGAAAATTCCATGTGCATGAGAATAATCGTAGTAGATCTGCCCTCTATTTAGCATTTGAAGGGTTTGTGTTTGGTGACTCCAAGAATCTCAGTGGCTTCAAGGCTGATCCTTGGATAAGGGCCAGCACGGATACAACTCACCGGCATCATCTACATGTGTCAGCATTGGATCTAGATGAAAAATAATATTGCTATACTTGTTGTTGTCGCTGCAATGCTGATGCTCTCAGTGCAAGGCTGTCATGCGTCGCCTTCGCATGATTCGGTGCATGAATATTCAGTAGATACACCTTGTTTGGCGCAGGCGCGAGACAATCTTAAATCTGAGATATTCTCAAGCGCTTCCAATCCTGAAGCTTTGTGGGCACTGGCTTCCTTGGCGACGTGTCCACGCGGAGCAATCGAAGAGGATCAGAGGGAAATGAAGAAGTTCATCATCTCGCCGATCAGTTACGTTGCAGAGAGCTTTCCTGCCCAAGAGGGACCGCTCGACAGGGAGGCGGTTATCGCATCGCCCGACGACATGGCGCAGCTGATCGTCTCCTCTGGTTTCTATGCGGAATTTGTAAAGATTTCTATTTCAAAATCTGATGCAGCGATACTTCAAGTTAGCAATGATGTATGCACGCTCCAGCTGGATTTGCATGTTACCGGTGATGGTTGGCAGGTGCGGGGCGCTAGGAATCAATGTGACTAATTGCGTGCTTTCGTCCTCAGTTTTTGGGCCATAGAAATTTTAGTTTGGGGTTAGATAGCTAGGCAGAAGTGCATGTCTACGATTAATTTTGGACTCAATCCGTGGCATAAGCGGCAAGCTACCCTGCTTTATCACTTCACCTCGAATGAGTACCTACTGGGCTTGCTGCGAAGGATCGACAGGCTCATTGCCATGGCTAACGGTTTCCTAGATGAGCGAACACCTTTCGATTCGCTAGGGTTGGCAGTGGCGAACTGGCAACAGCTAGACACTGCCGCTCACTTTTCGACCCATGCCTTTCCTGCATTGATCGAGTTTCGAGAGGGTGTTTTAGAAGCCATCGCACTCAGGGCCAATGAAGTGTATAGGACTGCGGGTTAGAACCAGTGCGGTCGAATGCTTGATGAGTACGGCCATCACATGACTTGGGCTACTCCTGATCAGGAGAGTGCTTTCAAGGACGAAGCTGTCTCGGTTTTCAGCTACGCCGGTCTTATTAGCTCGGTTGCGGGGAGGCTTAGCCCTCTGGACGACTTCTGGTTCTGGATAGTTTGGAATGAAGGACTTGTGGACGCTCACATGATTCCACGGTTCCGCGTAAGCAAGGATATCGTCGCTTTCACGGATCAGCCTCCGCCGCGTACGGGCGTTTACGTGCCGAAGGAAGATCCGTATGGCGCTTTGCAGTTTGCGTGGACGGGAGGCCGCGGCGAGTTGATAGGAGCCAGTAGCCTCAACGAGTTCGGTCGAAGCGTTGTCCAGAAAATTGGCTGGGCCGGCCTTTGGGGAGACAGTGCGAGGCTGTACGAGATACTGGATAGAAATCGCGGGATGACCCCCTACGACTGGTCGTACATAACTGCAGATAAGGCCCATATCGCCAATTCCTTCGTGGCCTCGGAATGCTTTGAAGATCGCCCAAGCGAATGGTATTTCGTAGAGGCGGTCGAAGACGAGTTTGAGGAGATCGATGGCACGTACTCCGGCGCCTCGAACATTGATCTTCGCCCGGAGCGCGTGCCTGCCGGAAAGGCGGTACCTGTTAGCGGGTGGTGGTATACGCCTGCGCAAGGCTCGCGCCGCTATTTCAAACAGGGAGAATTGTTCCCTGAAATCGCGGGCAGTGATTGGGGAAGCACCTTCTGGCTGTGGGCCAGTGACCAGGCCGCTCCACGGATCGGTTGATGGTCACTCGTGGCTTCGTGGCAACAGTGGAAGCTGCAGCCCTTAGCTGCTGCCTCTGCATCTTGGGAACTGGCTGCATCCAAGGAAGCCCTCGCCGGTGCGTCTATTGGTCCGCTGCACGAGAGCACTTCCACAACGTGGGCATGCTTGGCGTTGCGGGGAGGTGTCCGCTGGCGGCTGTGTCCATGTCGGCTCGTTACGTTGATCTGGCTGACGCCGTGGCGCATCCGTCTGCTGCGCGGCCTGGATCATCTCCAGCAGCTGCTCTCCACCGATCAGTTCAATGGGCTTTCCTCTGGCGAATGCCTCCGCGTCCGAGGTATAGCTGCCGATGCAGATGATCTTCACCGCCTGCGCTCGATGGTGGGCAAGAAGCCCTGCCATCTCGCGCACCACGCTGACGCCAACCTGTTGGCGCTTCCACTGTTTGCATTGCACCAGCGTGCGCCGGCCGTCCTTGCGCAGGATGAGGTCGATGCCGCCATCGGGACCGCCTAGTCCGGTTTCTTCCACCGCGTAGCCCTGGCGGCGGAATGCTTCGCCTACCAGCTGCTCGAACTGGCGCCAGCCGCCGGCCGCCAGGCTTTCGAGCGTGGTGCGTGTGTCCAGGAAGCGGCGACGTTTGCGGGCATTGAGGTAGGAGGCCAGGGCCGCGATCCAGCAGATGCCGAGCAGCATCCATGCCAGCGGCGCGAAGACAGGACTGGATTGTTGGGCAAAGGCTTGCGCCAGCATGCCGCCTTGAAGGGACAGGAACCATTGGATGCCGTAGCGCACCAGGATGAAGCCGATGATCCCTGCGAGGATGCCTACTGGCCACGGCATGGTTGCCAATGTGCCGATAGGAGATTGTCTTGTTCTGCGTCCCATGCGAACCCCCTGTTCCAGAGGGCAACTTAGCGCTTGGGTTGGGTGTTGTCAGCAGATTGGTCGATTTGTAGGAGTGCGGTGTAAGGCGCGAAGCTTGTTGTGTTGGGTGTTTGGCAGCTGGTTGCGCTGGTGGTGTTCTTGCTTCGCGGCTTACGCCGCTCCTACAAATGCGGCGGGGCGTTATCGGACTGGCAACGCTATCGGGCGTAGCGGGGCTGCGTCACCGCCGCGGATCTTCAGTGGGCCGCCGATGAAGGCGAACTCGTAGACCTTGTCGCGGGCCAGTTCGTCCAGCGCGATCAGCTCGATGATCGGTGCGCCTTGCTGGGCCAGCAGGTAGGTGTGCAGCGGGACGTAGTCGTCGGCCACTTCCGAGGGGAAGGTCTCGAAGCTGAGGTTGTCGGCGCCCACGATCATCGCGCCGCCGTCCTCGACCAGGAAGCGTGCGGCATCCAGGCCCATGCCCGGCGGGTTGGCCATATAGGCCTTGGGTTGGTTGAAGAGCTGCATGCGTCCGGTGCGGATCAGCACGATGTCGCCTTGCTGCAGGCTGACCTTCTGCCGGCGCAGTGCATCCTGCAGGTCCTGGCGGGTGACGCGGTAGCTGTCTGGCAGCATGTCCACGCCCTTGGCGCCGGCGATGTCGATCAGGATGCCGCGGGCAACCAGCGGTGGGAACTTCTCGATGCCGGTGACCTTCCAGCCGCGATCACCGAGGTGTTTGCTGGCCTCGAAGCCGTTCCAGATCTTGCCGTGGATGCCGAAGTGATTGAGCGCGTCGATATGCGTGCCGGTGTGGCTGTACATCGAGAACGCGGTGCCGGTGTAGCTACGGGTGATGTTCATTGTTTCGCCCACGCCCATCGGGTCATCGATCACCGTGCCCTGCGGCGTGTGGGTCATCCAGAACTGGTAATGCGGATCGCCGGCGTCCTGCCAGCTCGGCATGCCGACGTAGTAATCGGTGGCCAGGTCGTAGACCTTGCCGCCGCTCACCCGCGACAGGATCGCCGCGCGTGATGCTTCGGTGATCAGGTTGAGCCGGCCGATCTCGTCGTTCGGGCCCCAGGGGCTGACGCCGACCTGCTGGCCGGAGCGGAGTGACTCGGCCGTGGCTGAAGGGTGGGCCGCCGAGGGCAGTGCGGTGGCGGCCAGCAGCAGGCCGAGTGCGGTAGTGAGTTTGCGGATACTCATCGGGGAAAGCTCTGTGCGGGGAACGACGCGATGGCGTCGCAACAGGCACGCGGTGGCGTGCACGGGTCTCCGTTTTGCAGCAGGGTCGCCGCGCGCAATGCGTCGGCTGTCGGTCGCGTTGCTGGTAAGGGCAGCGCACTGACATCAGGCCCGGCTCAGCGGGAGAACGCAGCTTAGGTAGCTGCCGCAGCGCGAAACAGCGGCTGCCGGGCAGCTCAGTATTCGCTGGACGTCAGCAATCCAGGCCGGCGCAGCGGGGCAGGGCGTCGTGCAGGAAGTCGATGAAGGCGCGCACCTTGGGCTGCAGGTGGCGTTGGGTCGGGTAGACCGCGTAGACGATGCGCTGCGGGTAGTGATGATCCGGCAGCACCTGCTGCAGCTGGCCGCTGGCCAAGGCGGGTGCGGCCAGGAAGGAAGGCAGTGCGCCGATGCCGGTGCCGGCCACCAGCAGCTCGCGCAGCAGCAGGCTGTTGTTGGCGCTGACGCGGGTCGGCTGGGTTACCGTCACCTGCCCATCGGGGCCGTGCAGCGGCCAGCTGCCGGGCGAATCGGACAGGCTATAGGCCAGCAATGCGTGCTCGCCCAGCTGCGCCACCGTGGTCGGCGCTGGATGCTGTTGAAGATAGGCGGGCGCAGCGCACAGCACTTGCTGCAAGGAGGCCAGGCGGCGTGCGACCAGGCTGGAGTCGTGCAACTCGGCGCGTATCCGCAGCGAGACATCAAAGCCTTCGCCCACGGCGTCCACCACCCGGTCTTCCATCACCAGGTCCAATGCCAGCTGCGGGTGCGCTGCCAGGAACCGTGGCAGCAACGGCGACAGCGTGCTCAACGCGAACGACAACGGTGCATTGACCCGCAGCCGTCCGCTGACCTCGCCGCTCTGCTGGGCGATGCCGCGTTCCAGCGCATCCAGCTCATCGAGCAGGCGGCAGCACTCCAGGTAATAGGCCTGGCCGGTATCGGTCAAGCTCATGCGGCGGGTGGTCCGCTGCAGCAGCACCACGCCCAGATGCGCTTCCAGCGCACGCAGCTGCTTGCTCAAGCCCGCCGCCGACATACCAAGGTCCTCGGCCGCACGCGCCAGGCTGGCACGCTCGACAATCCGCCGGAAGGCACGCATCAGGTTGAAGGAATCCACGGCAAGCCTCACGACAGAACGCGCACAGGGTAAAGAAAACCGGGGTCAGAGTCAGGTTTGAAGGCTGCAGGGATTTCTTTCAACAGTCCTGCGTGATGCCGATACGACCGGGCAGCAGTGCTCGCGATCGACGTTCCGCCAGCGTAGTCCTACTCCTGTCGCGTCGCTTCATAGGTGCTGCCGCCTCGTTGCAAGGAGAAGCCGCTGGCCTTGTTGTCGGCTCCCAGCTGGAAGTCGACCGTCATGTCACTGGCCGTCATGAAGAACCTGCTCTTGGATTGTGCAAGCAGCTCCATGCGAGCGGCCCCGAACAGGTCGCTCTGGAAGTACAGGCGGTCGCCTTCGGCGGTGACATGCGCTGGCGTGCCCAGCAACTGGTAGGCGCCGGCGACGGCGGCATTGGCTGCGGGATCGGCGGCAATGGCGGCCTTCTCGACGGGCTTGAGGTCTGGCCAGCCGTATACAGTGGCAACGCTGGCCACTATCTCGTCAATCAAGCTGCCGCCGTTGTCGCTGTTGGTCATCACCACTACACCTTGCCCGGTGTGGGTGTAGCCATAGACCTGTGCGCGGAATCCATCGGTGCCACCGGAGTGCCCGAAGCGGATGCCTTCGCCCACCTTGTTGATGAACAAGCCCAAGCCGTAGTCGCCCAGTTCGGGGCGAAGCATGGTGCTGGTCATGGCGCTGGAAAGTACCTTGCCCGACGTTCCGTTTTGCGCACGCTGGATATCGATTACGAACCTGGCCAGATCGGCAGGCGTTGTCCATAGCGCGGCGGCGGCCGATTCCGGATACAAGTGCCAGTTGCCGACCACCGCGACGCCATCGCTGTGATACGCGGTCGCAGCCCGCGTTTGCCATGCAGGCGGAAGCGTCAGCGCGAACGTGCTGTCGTGCATTTCCAGCGGATCAAGGACGAGCGCTTGCAGCAGCTCAGGGAAGGGCTGCTTGCCTGCCTCGATCATCATCAGCTGAGCCACGCTGTAGCCGCCACCGGAATACTTCCAAATGCTGCCGGGTGTGGACTCGACTCTGACTGGGTCCGAATTTGCCGGCGCTTGCCCTTCCAGTACCTGCAGCAGCGAGGGGACCGGCTTGTCCGGTGCGTAGCCATGGAAGCCATGCACGGTCATGCCGGCGCTATGGTTGAGCAGCCTGCGTAGCGTGACGGGGCTTTGCCGGGTGAACTGGTTGGCGGGTACCTGCCAGCCGTGGAGCTGCGTGTTCGCATCGACGTCGAGCGATAGCTTGCCCTGCTCGACCAGCCGCAGTGCGGCCATGGCGCTGACCGACTTGCTGATCGACCCGGCCTGGAACAGCGAGCCAGCTTGGGCGGGTGTGTGCTTGCCGGTATCGAGCTCGCCATAGGCGCGGGCCCACTCGACGCGCCCGTTGTTGATGACGGCGATGCTGACCGCGGGAACCTTGTGGAATGCCATGCGCTCGCTCAGGCGCATGGCCTGGATCGGGGCGTCTTTGACCACGACGGGTGTGAGAAGGGTTTGTTCGACCCGGGCGATGCGGGCCTGAACCTCCGGCGCGCTGTCCTGCCCCGGTGCCGCATCAGCCGGCGCGCGCGCCAAGGTGCAGGGTGCAAACAACAATAGCGCGAGCGCAGCTACAACATGGCGGACCTGGAGGCTGCGGGCGCGGCCAGACGGCGGGCTTGGGGCAGTAGCTGCGTGGTGCATCGTCAGTGGCTCGTTGGAGGTTGGGATCTGGTGTCGAGGATTAGTTGAGGGCAGGGCCCTTGGCAAGTGCAAAGCGACGTGGATGGGGAGCGGGCGGCGTTGTTGCGGATGAACTTGCGTGGCCGCCGCGCTGGGGAAGCGGCCGTGGCCCCGCTGCCGCTTTGGTCACGGCGGCAAGCTGCTGTCCCTGCTTGCTGACGCCGTGGGCAGGAGTGCCTTGGCTTCACTGCTCAGGGTGTAGGCTCGCGCAAATTCGCAGCCTCTGTGCTGCGCATCGTCTGGTTTCTGCAGCCGAGGAGCACGCATGACTGTCAAGCGCATGGACAACGTGGGTATCGTGGTCGCGGATCTGGATGGCGCCATAGCGTTCTTCCTCGAACTGGGGCTGGTGCTTGAGGGGCGCATGCCGATCGAAGGTGAGTGGGCCGGGCGGGTTACTGGCCTACGCGACCAGCGTGTCGAGATCGCGATGATGTGCACGCCCGATGGCCACAGCAGGCTGGAGCTGTCCAGGTTCGATACCCCGACGATTGCATCCGATCACCGTGCAGCACCGGTGAATTCCCTGGGCTACCTGCGCGTCATGTTCGCGGTGGAGGACATAGATGACACGCTTGAGCGGCTCAAGAAGCTGGGGGCGTCGGTGGTCGATGAGGTGGTCAACTACGAGAACACCTATCGGCTGTGCTACATCCGTGGTGTTGAGGGCATCCTGATCGGGCTCGCCCAGGAGCTTGGGGCAGCGGGTAGCCGAGTGAGCGGCGGGCGCCGGTAGGGGAGGGGCCAGGCGGCAGCGATTGACGATGGAATTCTTATTGCCGGCGATTGAATGCTGCGTCTGATCATGGCGAGCAGTAGCCTGCGGAGAGTGTGATGTTGCGGTTCCCTGATCCATGGAGTGCCGCATGTCCCCCTTCCTGTTGAGCGGTTTGAATCCCGCACTGTTCGCCGATCTTTTCCAGCTTGATGATGCCGCGCTTGCTGCGCGGCAGATTGCCCGCGTCACTGCTACCGAGGCTTCAGGATTTCCCTGCCGGGTCAGCCTTGCTGATGCGATGGTGGGAGAGGAACTGTTGCTGCTTTCCTTCCAGCATCAACCGGCCGATTCGCCGTACCGGGCGAGTGGGCCGATCTTTGTCCGGCGCGGTGTGGGGCGTGCGGAACTGCAGGTCAATGATGTGCCGTCGCAGGTGCAGCGTCGGCTGATGTCATTGCGGGCGTACAGCGTGGAGGATCGGATCACGTTTGCCGAGGTCTGCGATGGAAGAGACGTTGGCGAGTGGCTGCAAGATGTATTCGATGATGCTGCTGTGGCGTATGTGCATCTGCATTTTGCACGTTATGGTTGTTTTGCGTGTAGGGCGGACCGGGTGTAGTGAACCCGGCTGCAGTTTGTGGGAGCGGCGTAAGCCGCGAAGCAGATGGTTCGTCAGGTTGCGGGTGTTTGCGCGATCTGTAGGTGCGGTGGTTTCGCGGCTTACGCCGCTCCTACAGGGTGGCTGTTGGATTGCCTGGAAGGCTTCTGCCGAGCATGGCTCGGCACTACAGGGCGGGGTTTTGCGAATAGACTGAAGCTACGAATATGGAGATTCCGTTATGAGCTTTGGATCTGGGCACGAGGCTGGTGGTTCTGCCGGCGCGCAGGAAAGCCGTTGTGCATGCTTGTTGCTGCTGGATACATCGGAAGCGATGGGGCGGCAGCGAATCGATATGCTCAACGCTGGGCTGATGCAGTTCAAGCAGGCTTTGTACGCCGATCCCGAGGCGGCGAAACGCGTTGATATAGCTATTGTTACTTACGGCCCGGTACGGACAGCCATTGATTTCGTGGCCGCCGAGAGTTTTTATCCGCCGTTCCTTGTCAGTACTGCTGGTGCCCCGCTTGGTGCAGCGATCGAACAGGGCCTGGAACTGATTCGCCAGCGCAAGGATGCGTATACAAGCAGAGGTCTCAGTTATTACCGGCCATGGGTGTTCCTGATCAGCGCGGGTGCGCCCAGTGATAGCGTCAAGCACGCAGCTGAGCTGGTGAGGGAAGGTGAGGCCAACAAGGACTTCCAGTTCTTCGCGGTTGGTATGGAAGGTGCGGAGATGGATGCGCTGCGACAGATATCGGTGCGTGCGCCGCTTACGTTGAAGGGACTGCAGTTTCCGGAGCTTTTCAGCTGGTTATCCCGTTCCATGCGCGCGGTTGTTGCTTCGGCGCCGGGCGATACGGTTCCGTTGAGCAACCCGACATCCGCGGATGGCTGGGCGGCAAGGTAGTGCGGAGGCGAGCTTGCCTGCCCTTTTTTGTGGGAACGGCGTGAGCCGCGAAGCTGAGATTGGTGAAATGACCTGCGGCCCGTAGCCGGGAGGATTCTTGGCTTCGCGGCTTACGCCGCTCCTACAAAAGCGGGGGCGGTGGGTTTGTTGGGAAGGCCTCTGCCGAGCATGGCTCGGCACTACCGCGCTTGGGGTTGCTTGATTTACATCAAGGTGGGCATTGCCTTGGCGGCGCATGGTTGCTCTCCTGGAGTGGAGAGTTCTGCGATGGCAAAGCCATTTCCGTTGAATCCAAAACATCCTGAGCGGATCTGCTGGGGCTGCGACAAGTATTGCGCGACCGATGCGCTGGCCTGCGGCAATGGTTCAGGGCGCACGCAGCATCCGGCGGAGCTGCAGGGCGAGGATTGGTATCTGGCGTGGGGGATCGAGCCGGAGCCGGGGCGGCCGGGAAGGGCCGCGCTGGAGAAGAAGTTGTAGGAGCGGCGTGAGCCGCGAAACCGCGACCAACGGATTCACAAACACACCCGCAACCTGACAAACCACCAGCTTCGCGGCTCACGCCGCTCCTACAAGGTGGTCGGTTGGATTGCTTGGAAGGCCTTTGCCGAGCATGGCTCGGCGCTACATGTGGTGTCGGTTTTCTGAATGGTGGCTGTCGCTGGCGGGGGGAGACTTGATCACGGCGATGACCGGCCCCATTACCGGAGAACAGTATCCCGGAGGCCGTATGGACCCCAGTCAGAACCCGAATGTTTTTCATGCCACCACCATCTGCTGCGTGCGTCGCGGCGAGCATGTGGCGATTGCTGGCGATGGTCAGGTCACCCTGGGTCATACGGTGATGAAGGGCAATGCGCGCAAGGTGCGTCGGCTTGGCCGTGATGGCCAGGTGCTGGCCGGTTTTGCCGGTGCAGCCGCTGATGCCTTCACCTTGTTCGAATTGTTTGAAGCCAAGCTTGAGAAGCACGGCCAGCTGACTCGCGCTGCGGTGGAGCTGGCCAAGGATTGGCGCACCGATCGCCGCTACGGCAAGCTCGAGGCGCTGCTGGCGGTTGCCGACCGCGAAACCTCGCTGATAATCAGCGGCACCGGCGATGTGATCGAGCCGGAAGACGGCATCATCGCGATTGGTTCCGGTGGTTCCTACGCGCTCAGCGCGGCGCGCGCACTGCTCAAGCACACCGATCTGGATGCACGTGGCGTGGCCACCGAGGCGATCAACATCGCCGGCGGTATCTGCATCTACACCAATACCAACGTCGTGGTGGAAGAGCTCTGAGCTCTCCGGCCATCAATCGCGAGCACCCCATGAGCCACAAGATCGAAGTTTCCTCCGCCACCATGACCCCGCGCGAAATCGTGCAGGAGCTGGACCGTCATATCGTCGGCCAGCACGACGCCAAGCGTGCAGTCGCCATCGCCCTGCGCAACCGCTGGCGGCGCATGCAGCTGCCCGTCGAGCTGCGCAACGAAGTGATGCCGAAGAACATCCTGATGATCGGTCCCACCGGCGTCGGTAAGACCGAAATCGCACGCCGCCTGGCCACGCTGGCCAATGCGCCGTTCGTCAAGGTGGAAGCCACCCGCTTCACCGAGGTCGGCTACGTCGGCAAGGACGTGGAGCAGATCATCCGTGACTTGGCCGATACCGCGGTCAAGTTGTACCGCGAGCAGGCCAAGGTGCGCGTGCGCACGCAGGCCGAAGAGAAAGCTGAGGACCGCATTCTTGATGCCTTGCTGCCGCGTCGCAGCGTCGGCATTGGCTTTGATCCGGAAGCGGCGCGCAATGAGCCGTCGGCTGCCGATAATGAAACCCGCATCAAGTTCCGCCGCATGCTGCGCGCCGGCGAGCTGGACGAGCGCGAGATCGAACTGGACGTCGCCGCCAACGTCAGCATGGACATCATGACCCCGCCTGGCATGGAGGAAATGGGTCAGCAGCTGAAGTCGATGTTCGCCAATCTCGGCAGCGCCAAGTCGAACAAGCGCACGTTGAGCATCAAGGCCGCGCGCCCGCTGTTGGTCGAGGAAGAGGCTGGCAAGCTGGTCAACGAAGACGATATCCGCACGGCTGCGGTTGAAGCCTGTGAGCAGCATGGCATCGTTTTTATCGACGAGATCGACAAGGTTGCCAAGCGTAGCGATGCCGGTTCGTCGGGTGGTGATGTGTCACGCGAAGGCGTGCAGCGTGACCTGCTGCCGCTGGTGGAAGGCTCGAATGTGTCGACAAAGTACGGCACGGTGAAGACTGACCACATCCTGTTCATTGCTTCCGGTGCGTTCCATCTGGCCAAGCCGAGCGATCTGATTCCCGAGCTGCAGGGCCGTTTCCCGATCCGCGTGGAGCTGGGAGCGCTGAGCAAGAATGATTTCGTGCGCATTCTCACCGAGCCGAAGGCGGCGCTGACCAAGCAGTACGAAGCCTTGTTGGCGACCGAGGGCGTCAAGGTCAATTTCACTGCCGAGGCGGTGGATCGGTTGGCGGAGATCGCGTTCCAGGTCAACGAGCGGCAGGAGAATATTGGTGCGCGTAGGTTGCACACGGTGTTGGAGCGCTTGCTGGATTCGTTGAGCTATGAGGCACCGGATCGTGATGGCGACAGTATTGCGATTGACCCGGCGTATGTGGACAAGCACCTGGGTGAGTTGGTGAAGGACCCGGATCTGAGTCGCTATATTTTGTGATTAGCGGGTTCGGATGAAATTGAAGACGGCGACACGATTGTGTCGCCGTTTTTTTGTGCGCTTTGGTTGGTGTTATTGCGAGTGATGCCCCTGCCGAGCATGGCTCGGCACTACCGGAGCTGCGCTTAGCCCTCCCTTTGCCGCAGGCAAGGGGAGGGTTGGGAGGGGTGCTTTTGCCTTCGCTTGCTTCGCGGCTTACGCCGCTCCTACAGGGAACGACGGCTTCTGCAAGTTTGGCTGGTAAGGCCTCTGCCGAGCATGGCTCGGCACTACGGGCTTGCTTATTCTTCTTCTGGGTCTGGTGGTGGCAACGGCGTGGGATCTGCGCCGGGTTCGAATACACCGGGCTTCACGTAGTGCGCCATCAGCGCGTCCAGCATCTCGCGGCTGTCGCGTTGCAGGTCGAACTGGGTCGGCTCGAGCATGGCGCTGTACAGCACGCCGGTCAGGCCAGCGTGCAGGATGCGCGCGCTTGTGGCGGTATCCACTCCATCACGAAGCTGGCCCAGCTCGCGCGCGCGTTCAAAGGCGCGGCGGAAAATCGCCATCTCTTCCTCGACGCTGTCGTGCTGCAGCTGCTGCATTGCCACGCTTTCGGTGGACAGGTCGTTGCGCAACATGATCTCCATCATGTCGCGCAGTTGTGGATCGTTGGCCAGCTCGCTCAGCGACACCAGCATCGCCGAACGCAGGTCCAGGATGGGGGTATTGCGGTGGGGCGAGTAGGTCTGGCGCAGGCGCTTGATGAAGGGCACACGCTCGCGGTTGATCATCGCTTCCAGCACTTCGGTCTTGTTCTTGAAGTGCCAGTACACCGCGCCACGCGAATAGCCCGCGCGCTCGCCGATGGCCGCCAGCGAGGTGCCGGCAACGCCGTGCTCGTGGAAGCACGCCAAGGCCGCATCAAGGATGCCTTCGCGGGTGGCTGCTGCCTCTTCTTTGGTTTTTCTGGCCATTGCGTTGCGCAGGTGCTGGATGAAACCGACCTGAATTGTAGCCGTTTACAAACATGCGTGCATGTATGTATATTTCCGCAGCTTGCCTGACAGGATGGCGAGGCTGTACGTGGCAGTAGCAGGCGGTGCGGTTGTACCCGTAACGTATGTACTACAGATTGCGTCGGCTTCTACGGCATCTTTTCCCGTCCTCGGGCGCTACTTTTCCTTATTGAGCCTCTCCCATGTCTCGAATCAGCAGCTGCCGTCTCGTCGCGCTTTCCCTCGCACTAACCGTCGCGCTCGTTGCCTGCAAGGGCGGCGGTGAGCAGCCGCAGCAGGGCGGCCCGGGCCAGGTCACCGTGGTCACCTTGAAGCCGGAAACCGTCACCCTGACCCGCGAACTGGCCGGCCGTGCCAATGGCTACCAGGTCGCCGAAGTGCGCCCGCAGGTCAGCGGCATCGTCGCCAAGCGCCTGTTCACCGAAGGCAGCGTGGTCAAGGCCGGCGATGCGCTGTACCAGCTGGATGACGCCGCTTACCGCGCCCAGGCCAACAGCGCCCGTGCCCAGCTGGCCCGTGCCGAGGCCACTGCCAGTGCCGCTCGCCTGGCGGCGCGCCGCAGCAGCGAGCTGGTCAAGTCGCGGGTGATCAGTGTGCAGGATGACGAAAACGCCCAGGCCGCCTGGAAGCAGGCCGAGGCCGACGTGCTGGCCGCCCGCGCATCGCTGGATGCGGCCAACGTGACGCTGGGCTATGCCCGCATCACCGCGCCGATCAGCGGCCAGATCGGCAAGTCCTCGGTCACCCAGGGCGCGCTGGTCAGTGCCGGCCAGGCCGATCCGCTGGCCACCATCAACCAGCTGGACCCGATCTATATCGACGTCACCCAGTCCTCGGCCGAGCTGCTGCAGCTGCGCCGTGAACTGGCCGCCGGTCGCCTGGAGGGCGCCTCCGAGCTGCCGGTCGACATCGTGCTGGAAGACGGCAGCACCTTTGCCCACAAGGGCAAGCTGGAGTTCTCCGAAGTCAGCGTTGATCCGGCCACCGGCAGCTACGCCATGCGCGTGCGCGTCGAGAATCCGGACCAGGTGCTGATGCCGGGCATGTTCGTGCGTGCGGTGCTGGGCAGTGGCGTGCGTCCGAATGCGCTGCTGGTGCCGATGCAGGGTATTGCACGCGATCCCAAGGGTGACACCTCGGCGATGGTGGTCGATGCCGAAGGCAAGGTCGCTGTTCGCCCGGTCAAGGTCAGCCGCACCATCGGCGACAAGTGGCTGGTCGAGGACGGTCTGAAGGCTGGCGACAAGGTCATTGTCGAAGGCCTGCAGAAGATTGGCCCGGGGATGCCGGTGCAGGCCACCGAGAAGGGTGCCGAAGCCGCCAAGCCAGCTGCCGCGCCCGCCGCGGCGCCGGCTGAAAAGCAGTAAGCGGAGAACTACATGGCACGCTTCTTTATCGACAGGCCCATCTTCGCGTGGGTCATCGCCATCATCATCATGCTTGCCGGCGCGCTGGCAATGCTCAAGCTGCCGATCTCGATGTATCCAGAGGTCGCGCCGCCTGCGGTGTCCATTTCCGCCAGCTACCCGGGCGCGTCGGCCAAGGTGGTCGAGGACTCGGTGACGCAGATCATCGAGCAGAACATGAAGGGCCTGGACGGCCTGATGTACTTCTCTTCCAACAGCTCCTCCAATGGCCAGGCCAGCATCACCCTGACCTTCGAGAGCGGCACCAACTCCGACATCGCCCAGGTGCAGGTGCAGAACAAGCTGCAGCTGGCGATGCCCTTGTTGCCGCAGGAAGTGCAGCGCCAGGGCATCAACGTTGCCAAGTCGAGCTCGGGCTTCCTCAACGTGCTGGGCTTCGTCTCCGAAGACGGCAGCATGGATGAGAACGACATCTCCGACTACGTCGGCTCCAACATCGTTGATCCGCTGAGCCGCGTGCCGGGTGTGGGCTCGATCCAGGTGTTCGGTGGCAAGTACGCCATGCGTATCTGGCTGGACCCGACCAAGCTGCAGACCTACAAGGTCTCGGTTGACGAGGTCACCGCCGCGGTCAAGGCGCAGAACGCGCAGGTCGCCGTGGGCCAGTTGGGTGGTGCACCGGCCATCAAGGGCCAGCAGCTCAACGCCACCATCAATGCGCAGGACCGCCTGCAGACGCCGGAACAGTTCCGCAACATCGTGGTGCGCACCGAAAGTGACGGTTCCACCTTGAAGCTGGGCGATGTTGCCCGCGTCGAGCTGGGTGCTGAAACCTACGACTTCGTTACCCGCTACAACGGCAAGCCGGCCTCCGGCCTGGCCATCACCCTGGCAACTGGCGCCAACGCGCTGGAAACCGCCGAAGGCGTGAGCAAGACCCTGGACGAACTGAAGGCCAACTTCCCGGCCGGCATGAAGGCGGTGATTCCGTACGACACCACCCCGTTCGTGCGCGTGTCGATCAAGGGCGTGGTCAAGACCCTGCTCGAGGCCATCGTGCTGGTGTTCGTGGTGATGTACCTGTTCCTGCAGAACTTCCGCGCCACCCTGATCCCGACCATCGCCGTGCCGGTGGTGTTGCTGGGTACCTTCGGCATCCTCGCGGTGCTGGGTTTCTCCATCAACATGCTGACCATGTTCGCGATGGTGCTGGCGATCGGTCTATTGGTCGATGACGCCATCGTGGTGGTGGAGAACGTCGAGCGCATCATGTCCGAGGAAGGACTGTCGCCGCTGGAAGCCACCCGCAAGTCGATGAGCCAGATCACCGGCGCGCTGGTCGGCATCGGCCTGGTGCTGTCGGCGGTGTTCGTGCCGATGGCCTTCATGAGCGGCTCCACCGGCGTCATCTACCGACAGTTCTCGGCGACCATTGTTTCGGCGATGGCCTTGTCGGTGCTGGTCGCCATCGTGCTGACTCCGGCACTGTGCGCCACCATGCTCAAGCCGTTGAAGAAGGGCGAGCACCACGTTGCCCACAAGGGCATCTCGGGCCGCTTCTTCAACTGGTTCAACAACGGCTTCGACCGCACCAGTGGTACCTACCAGCGTGGCGTGCGCGGCATCCTCAATCGCCCGGGCCGTTTCATGGCGGTGTTCCTGGCATTGGCGGTGGTGATGGGGCTGCTGTTCGTGCGCCTGCCCAGCTCGTTCCTGCCCAATGAAGACCAAGGCATCCTGATGGCGCTGGTCAACGCACCGGTTGGCGCTACCCAGGAACGTACCCTGGAGTCGATCTACAAGCTGGAAGACCACTTCCTGAAGAACGAGAAGGACGCGGTTGAATCGGTGTTCTCGGTGCAGGGCTTCAGCTTCTCCGGCATGGGCCAGAACTCGGGCATGGCCTTCGTCAAGCTCAAGGACTGGAGCGAGCGCAGTGCCGACCAGGGCGTCGGGCCGATCACCGGCCGCGCGATGGCAGCACTCGGCCAGATCAAGGACGCCTTCATCTTCGCCTTCCCGCCGCCGGCCATGCCGGAGCTGGGTATCGCCTCGGGTTACACCTTCTTCCTGAAGGACAACAGCGGCGCTGGCCATGATGCGCTGGTCAATGCACGCAACCAGTTGCTGGGCATGGCAGGTGAAAGCAAGCTGCTGGCCAACGTCCGCCCGAACGGTCTGGACGATACCCCGCAGCTGCGTCTGGACATCGACGTGGCCAAGGCCGGTGCGCATGGTCTGTCGCTGGACACCATCAACAGCACGCTGGCCACCGCCTGGGGTTCGAGCTACGTCGATGACTTCATCGACCGTGGTCGCGTCAAGCGCGTCTACGTGCAGGCCGATGACGGCTTCCGCATGAACCCGGAAGACTTCAACCTGTGGACGGTGAAGAACACCTCCGGCGAGATGGTGCCGTTCTCGGCCTTCGCCAGCCAGCGCTGGGATTACGGCTCGCCGCGTCTGGAGCGTTACAACGGTGTCTCCGCACTGGAAATCCAGGGCGAAGCCGCACCGGGCGTAGCCTCGGGCGACGCCATGCTGGAAGTGGAAAAGCTGGCCAAGCAGCTGCCGGCCGGTTTCAGCATCGAGTGGACGGCCGTGTCCTACCAGGAGCGCGAAGCCGGTTCGCAGACGCCGCTGCTGTACACGCTGTCGCTGCTGATCGTGTTCCTGTGCCTGGCTGCGCTGTATGAAAGCTGGAGCGTGCCGACCGCGGTGCTGATGGTTGCCCCGCTGGGTATTCTCGGTGCGGTGCTGGCCAACACCATGCGCGGCATGGAGCGCGACGTGTACTTCCAGGTGGCGATGTTGACCACCGTGGGTTTGACGTCGAAGAACGCGATCCTGATCGTCGAGTTCGCCAAGGAGCATCTGGAGAAGGGTGCGGGCGTGATCGAAGCGACGATGCATGCGGTCCGCGACCGTCTGCGTCCGATCATCATGACCTCGCTGGCCTTCGGCCTGGGCGTGTTGCCGCTGGCGATCGCCTCCGGCGCGGGTTCGGGTGCACAGCGCGCCATCGGTACCGGCGTGCTGGGCGGCATGGTGGTTGGCACCTTGCTCGGCCTGTTCTTCATCCCGCTGTTCTTCGTGGTGGTGCAGCGCTTGTTCAACCGCAAGCAGCTGGCCAAAAACGGCGACCTGCCGCAGCAGTAACAGGGCAGGGATGTTGCAAGCAAAAGGCGCCGAAAGGCGCCTTTTGTTTTTTCAGCCCCTCTCCCGCTTGCGGGGTGAAAGAGGGGCGTTTACCGACCATCGTTTTGTGCCCCTGTTGAACGAACTTGCGCCAGCGCAAGGGCCGGGGCGCGGAGCGGGGGTTGGGGTGAGGGCAGCTCTGGGCCTGAAAAGCCCAAAAGCCAACCCCTCCCCTTTGCTACGCAAAAGGGAGGGGGCAAGAAGCGCTCGGCCAAAGGCAGTGGCGTAGTGCCGAGCCATGCTCGGCAGAGGCTTTCCAAGCGAAAACAGGCAGCACAAGCTGCAAAGCCGGGGATTCGTCAGGTGACCCATAACCTGGTCATTTCAGCGATGCCAGCTTCGCGGCTTACGCCGCTCCTACAAACCTGATGGGTTGCCGGTGAAGCCCCTGCCGAGCATGGCTCGGCACTACCGGAATCGGAGCAAAAAAAACCGGGCCAGGCCCGGTTTTTCTATGCTTCGGTAACCGCCAGCTCAAGTAACTGAGCCTTCTCAACCGCGCCCAGACGTTGGGCAAATACCGCAAGGCGGTTGCAGAGCTCGGCCTGGTGTTCCGGATATGCCGCTACCAGTTCACGTTGAACCTGTTGGTAGGCATCCCAGAACGGGGCCGAGCAGCGATGTTGTGCGTACTGCTGTCGCAATTGCTCCCCAGCACGCTGGAGGGATTGGCGACTGCTGTGTTGGATGGGCGTTGTATACATCGCTTCACCTCGATGGCAGTGCCCCTGTACCCCGAGCATAACGCTGTTTTTCTTACGATCTGGCTACAGCGTCTAATTTACCGATGAGATTAATGGGAATTTGTTCAGATAACGTCACGTTATTCGCCGATATCTTCATTCCAGACATCCGGGTTCTCGGCGATATAGCGGCCCATCATCTCGATGCAGCTGGCGTCATTCAGGTCGATGACGTTCACGCCGTTTTCGCGCAACCAGTCGATTCCACCGGGGAAACTGACCGATTCACCCACCACCACGGTGCCGATATTGAACTGGCGAACCAGGCCACTGCAGTACCAGCACGGGGCCAGGGTGGTGACCATGATGGTGTTGCGGTAGCCGCGCTGGCGGCCAGCCTTGCGGAAGGCATCGGTTTCGCCATGGATGGACGGGTCGCCCTCCTGGATGCGCCGGTTGTGGCCGCAGCCAAGCAGGCGGCCATCGTTGTGGTACAGCGCCGCGCCAATCGGGATGCCGCCTTCGGCCAGGCCCTGGCGGGCCTCGGCGATGGCGGTTTCAAGCAGGGCGCGGTAGTCCGGGGTGGTGATCATGCAAGGTCCTTGTGGTGCTGTGGCGATCATCATAGCGGCCGGATTCAGCCTGCTGGCGGCGCAATCGGGCTGTCGGTGCGATAATCGCAGCCATGAGCGAATCCCCCTACAAGACCGGCACCACCCACTTCGGCTTCCGCGATGTACCGGCCAAGGACAAGCAGAAGCTTGTCGGCCAGGTGTTCACTTCCGTGGCCGACAACTACGACCTGATGAACGACCTGATGAGCCTGGGTATTCATCGGCTGTGGAAGCGCTACTTCGTAGCCACTGCGCAGGTAAAGCCGGGCGACCGCGTGCTGGATCTGGCCGGTGGTACCGGTGACATCGCGGTGCTGCTGAAGGAGCGCATCGGCGCCGAGGGCAGCGTGGTGCTGGGCGACATCAACGCCGGCATGTTGTCGGTGGGGCGTGACCGTCTGACCAACCGCGGCCAGGTATCGGGCTTCGAGTGGGTGCAGCTCAACGCGGAGGCCCTGCCGTTCCCGGACCAGAGCTTCGACCTGGTGACGATCTCCTTCGGCCTGCGCAATGTGACCGACAAGGAAGCCGCGCTGCGTGAGATGTACCGCGTGCTGAAGGTGGGCGGGCAGGCGCGCGTGCTGGAGTTCTCGGAAGTGACCGTGGACTGGTTCAAGCCTGTCTACGATTTCCATTCGTTCAAGGTGCTGCCGAAGCTGGGCAAGCTGTTCGCCCGCGGTGACGCCGACAGCTACCAGTACCTGGCCGAGAGCATCCGCAAGCACCCGCCGCAGGAAGAGCTGAAGGCGATGATGACGGAGGCGGGTTTTGGCCGTTGCCATTACAAGAACCTGAGCGCGGGTATTGTTTCGATTCACTCGGGTTACAAGCTTTGAGGCTTGCTTGCTGGGTGTGTTGAGGAAAAGGCGGCCATTGGCCGCCTTTTTTGTAGGTTGGGTGATGCTGTTGATCTTTGCCTTTGCCTTTGCCTTTGCCTTTGCTTTTGCTTTTGCCATTGCCTTTGCTTTTGTCAGTAAAGCCCCTGCCGAGCGTGGCTCGGCACTACGCCTTTGCCCCCTCCCTTTGGCCGCAGGCCAAGGGGAGGGGTTGGTTCTCCAGCTTTTGCCTTGGCCCTTCTCCCGCTTGCGGGAGAAGGGTTGGGATGAGGGGCGCTTTTGATCTAGCCGGTAAAGCTCCTGCCGAGCATGGCTCGGCACTACCTTGGCCCTCGAGCGGGAGCTGATTCACGCAATCCGGCAGTTTCCGCAAAGCCCGCGGGGTACCGCTTGCCGCATCGCCGCAACCGCCACGGCCTTTCGGGTTTAAAATCAGCGGTTATCCCCTGAACCGGTTCCAGATCAATGCGTTCTTCGTTCCTGATGCTGCCCCTGGCCGTGGCGCTTGTCGCCGGCTGTGCCAAAGAACCCGCTGCCCCCACCGCCGATCCCGTCGCCCAGAAGCCCGCCGCCGCCGTGAATACCGTCAGCCGCAGCCACGATGAAAGCTCCTACGCTGAACCGGACAAGGTCGTCATCAAGGACCTGGCGCTGGATCTGAAGGTCGATTTCGACGCCAAGCAGATCGGCGGTACCGCCACCTACACGCTGGAGTGGAAGGACAAGGCGGCCAAGCAGCTGCTGCTGGACACCCGCGAGCTGAGCGTCGAGAAGGTCGAGGCTGTTGCTGCCGACGGCGCAGCCACGCCGCTGCAGTTCGCGCTGGCGCCGGCTGACAAGGTGTTCGGCAGCAAGCTGAGCATCGAAACCCCGGCCCAGCCGACCTCGGTGCGCATCACCTACCACACCGCACCGACCGCCTCCGGCCTGCAGTGGCTGGAGCCGTCGATGACCGAGGGCAAGAAGCTGCCCTTCATGTTCAGCCAGTCGCAGGCGATCCACGCACGTTCATGGGTGCCGCTGCAGGACACCCCGAGCGTCCGTTTCACCTATAGCGCGCATGTCACCAGCCGCCCGGACGTGATGGTGCTGATGAGCGCCGACAATGACCCGAAGGCTGCACGTGATGGCGATTACGCCTTCAAGATGCCGCAGCCGATCCCGTCCTACCTGCTGGCCATCGCCGCCGGTGACCTGGTGTTCGAGCCGATCTCCGAGCGCTCCGGCGTGTGGGCTGAACCGGCCATGGTCAACAAGGCCGCCAAGGAATTCGAGGACACCGAGAAGATGATCGGTGCCGCCGAGAACCTGTACGGCGAATACCGCTGGGGCCGTTACGACATGCTGGTGCTGCCGCCGTCGTTCCCGTTCGGTGGCATGGAAAACCCGCGCCTGACCTTCGCTACCCCGACCGTCATCGTTGGCGACAAGTCGCTGGTGTCGCTGGTCGCGCACGAACTGGCACATAGCTGGTCCGGCAACCTGGTGACCAACGCCAGCTGGAAGGACATCTGGCTCAACGAAGGTTTCACCACCTACGTGCAGGGCCGCATCACCGAGGCGCTGTATGGCGCCGAGATGGCCGAGATGGAGCGCGAGATCGACCAGACCGATCTGCTCAACGAAGTGAAGGACATGAGCCCGGCCGACCAGGCGCTGGCACTGCCGCCGCTCAACGAGCGTGACCCGGACGAAGCGCTGAGCAATGTCGCCTACGTCAAGGGCGCGTGGTTCCTGCAGTTCCTGGAGCAGCGTTTTGGTCGCGCGGTGTTTGATCCGTTCCTGCGTGGCTGGTTCAACGACCATGCTTTCCAGAGCGCGAATACCGACCAGTTCGTCGAGTACATGACGAAGAACCTGCTGCCGAAGAACCCGACCGCGGTCACCGAGGCCGAGCTGAAGGCATGGCTGGAAGAGCCGGGCATCCCGGCCTTCGCCAGCAAGGCCCGTTCGCGCAACTTCGCCGTGGTCGACACTGCACGCATCGCCTTCCTGGGCAGCAGTGCGCTGCCGAGCAACCAGGTGACCCGCGAGTGGAACACCCAGGAATGGGTGCGCTTCATCGATGGTCTGGGTGCTACCCAGCCGATTGAGAAGCTGGCTGTGCTGGACAAGGGTTATCACTTCACCGGTACCCCGAACGGCGAAATCGCGATGCGTTGGTACCCGCTGGCAATCCGCAGCGGCTACACCGATGCACAGGCCGCTGCTGGCGAGTTCATCCAGACCGTTGGCCGCCGCAAGCTGGTGCTGCCGATCTACGCTGAACTGCTGAAGACGCCGGAAGGTCTGGCCTTCGCCAAGGAAGTGTTCGCCAAGGCCAAGCCGGGCTACCACCCGATCACCACCGCCTCGGTGGAAGACATGATCGCCAAGGCGGAAGCTGCACCGAAGCAGGAAGCTGCGCCGAAGCAGTAATTGGCTCAGTTGGCTTCAATCCAAACGGCGAGCTTCGGCTCGCCGTTTGTTTTTGTGCTGCTCCAGGTTTGAGGGCTTCGCATCCGGAGCAGGCGCAGCGCACCCGGAATCCTTCGCGCGGTGCCTTTTTGTAGAGCCGAGCCATGCTCGGCTGGGCGTTACCGGTAAGGCCTCTGCCGAGCATGGCTCGGCACTACATGGCGGCGGTGTTGAGCAGGTTGTACGACTCTCCCGGGCGTGTCGGCTTCCTGCGCCGTAGCCGCAATCAGATTTCGACCGCAGCCCTCATTTGCCGCTCTTTGCCGCAGCGACCGGCAATCCCTTCAACACCGACTTATCAATCTTCGCCGCCACACCAACGCTACGCCCAGCAAGATTGACCACGTTGTACTGCACTGCCACGCCCAGCACCTGCGTTGCCTGCGACATATCCAGGCCATAGGACTGGCGCAGCCACTGCAGCATCCCTGACGTCGCCAGCCGCAGCGCGTCGTCACTCGAACCGGCCTGGCCCAGGGTCATGATCTGCGTAGGCGATTCCACGCGCGGCGTGGCGATGGACTGCTTCTTGATCAGTTCAACTTTCAGCACCACGTCCAGCGATGTCTCCAACGCCCATTGGCTGGTCTCGCCGTCGCCCTGCAGCGCGTGGCCATCGCCGACATACAGCAATGCGCCGGGCTGCTGCACCTCCAGGTACACCGTGTTGCCTTCGACCACGGCGTTGAAATCCATGTTGCCACCGAAGTCGCTGGTGTCGCCGGTGGAGAACGGCGGGTAGCCGAAGCCCGGCGCAACGGCGAGGCCGCCGAGCATCGGCTTGACCGGGATCTCGAAGTTCTTCAATGCGCCGCTGGCGCCTTGCGGGCGGGCCATGCCGCGTACGCGGTCCAGTTCCCAGCGGACCGGCTTGCCAAGCGTCGCGGTTTCGGTGGCGATGCGCGGTGTCTTCAGGCGGCCGACGATGCCGTCGAGGCTGTCGGCGTAGTCGCGGTTGAGTTTCAGCGAGCTGATGGTGATCGCCAGGGTGTCGCCGGGCTCGGCACCGGCGACGAAGAACGGTCCGACCTGCGGGTTGCCGAACAGTGCGCGGGTGATGCCGTGCTCGTCGATACCGCCGGAATCCAGGGTCTTGGTCCGCACCGAGTCGCCCGGCCAGATCACCAATGCGGGGGCGCGCTCGGCGCTGAAGGTATTGGAGTAATCGTTGGGCGTGAAGTCGTGCAGGCGCGGTGCCTTGTCCGGCTGTGCCGGTACCCGCCACGCGCTGAAATCGTGTGCTGCACGCGCGCTGCGGTTGTTGGTGTCCGGCTCGTCGCTGCGGCCCTGCATGCGGTTGCCGTCGATGCGGCCGTCGTAGTGATAGACCTGACCGTCGCTGCCAGTGGCGGTGAACTTCAGCTGCTTGCCGTTCAACGTACCGCTGATCGGATCACCGCCCAGTGTCCCGCTGACACGCACGCCTTTTACGTCCAGATTCAAGGTCTGCTTGGCGCTGTTGCCCCATAGATCGGTGGCCAGGATCCATTGCTCGGCGGCGAGGGCGTGGAGCGGCAGTACGGACAACAACAGCGAAGACCATTTCAGTGAAGTGCGCACGTTGCGTGTGTCTGCGAAGGGCCCGATGGGCGTGTTCGCGGAGTGTACGAATGGCAGCCTTGCTGCCGCAGTGTCAAAGGTAACTACATCTGTAGTCACTCCGGTCGTTCGTGCAGCCGGGCGATGATCCCCGCGGCAGGCTGCCGGACTGGCTCCGCGCCGTACTCAGGGCGTGGCGCGTACCGCCAGGAACATGTCCACGCAGTCGTGCATCACCCGTTGCTGGGCGCTGTCATCCAAGGGCGCAGCGCCCATCGCGATCTGTGGCCAGAACGCGAATGCCTTGACCATGCCCTGCAGCTGGTGGGCGGCCTCGGCCGGGGTGATGTCGTCGCGCAGGCGGTGGTCGGCCTGTGCCGCGCGTATCCAGGTGGTCAGGCCTTCCTCCTTCTCGGCCAGCTTGTCCATCATCGCCCGCGCCCGTTCCGGCGCATGCACCAGCTCGGCCATGGCCACCCGCGACAGGTCGATGAAGCTGGCGTCGCTGAGCAGACGCAGCTTCTGCGCGACGAAGGCCAGCAACTGCTCGCGCAGTGGCTGGGCCGGATCGTAGGCGAGGGCGTCCAGCGACTGGCTCGCTTCCCACAGCTGCCAGAGGATGGCGGTGAACAGCTCGTCCTTGCTGGCGAAGTGGTTGTAGACCGTGCGCTTGGATACCTCGGCGGTGGCGGCGACGCGGTCCATGCTGGTGCCGGCAAAGCCCAGCTCGCGGAACTCGGCCACTGCCGCGCGCAGGATGGCCTCGCGTTTGCGGTCGGTCAGGCGGAGCGGGCGCTTGGAGTCGGTCATCCGCTCATTTTACACCGTTCAGTTTACTTTCCTTGAAATGGAAGTAGACTCGTCAGTGTACTTTTAACGGCAATCCCAGCCATGAAGCGTCGCCTGCCTCGTTTCCTCCTCCTCATTACGGTGCTGATTGCCATGTCCATTGGCCTGCTGACCTGCGGTGCGCATCCCGCCGCTTCCTATGACCAGTCGCCGCAATACGGCGAGGGGCGTTTCCACAACGTGGCCAAGCAGGCCCCGCTTGGTTTCGTGCGTGGCGTGAAGGTGTGGTGGCGCTTCCTGTTCGACAAGCCGGCAGATGCCACGCCGCAGGTGGCGATCCCGGTGCAGGCCTTGACCCGTCAGGCCTTGCTGGACGCGCCCGACGACAGCCTGTGGCGGCTGGGCCATTCGACCATGCTGATGAAGCTGGACGGACACTTCTGGTTGACCGATCCGGTGTTCTCCGAGCGGGTGTCGCCGTTCTCGTTCATGGGGCCGAAGCGCTTCCATGCGCCGCCGCTGTCGATCGACGAGTTGCCCGAGATCACCGGCGTCATCATTTCCCACGACCACTACGATCATCTCGACCATGACGCGGTATTGGCGTTGGCACCGAAGGTGCGGCACTTCGTCACCGCGCTGGGCGTGGGTGATCGTCTGCTGGCCTGGGGCGTGCCGCAGGAGAAGATTACCCAGCTCGACTGGTGGCAGGAAACGCGGATTGAAGGCCTGAAAATCGCGGCGACACCCGCGCAGCACTTCTCCGGTCGCGGCTTGTCCGACGGCAATCGCACCTTGTGGGCATCGTGGGTGATCGATACCGGTCGCACGCGGATCTTCTTCAGTGGCGACAGTGGTTACTTCGATGGCTTTGCGAAGATCGGCGAGCGTTACGGTCCGTTCGACCTGGCGATGGTCGAGACCGGTGCTTACGACGAACAGTGGCCCGGCGTGCACATGCAGCCGGAGCAGAGCCTGCAGGCGCACCTGGATGTGCGCGGCAAGGTGATGATGCCGATCCACAACGGCACGTTCGACCTGGCCCTGCATGCGTGGACCGAGCCGTTCGAGCGGATCACCGCACTGGCGGCGGAGCAGGGCGTGCTGCTGACCGCGCCGCAGATGGGTGAGCGTCTGGATATCCGTGCGCCGGCGCCTTCCACGCATTGGTGGCGGATGGGCGGGGAGTGATACTGGTGGCATGGCGCCAAAGCCAATCCGCAATCCCCAACATGCTCTAAAGTGAAGCCCATCGCGCGCCGATTCGGCGCCATGTTCACCGGAGCTGTTTGATGAAACCACTGATCCTCGGCGCGCTCTGCGCCTTTGCCCTGGCCGCCTGCAGCAACCCGGAGGCCGAACGCCAGCAGCAGGAGGCCGCCGCCGCGCAGGAGCGCGCCAAGCGCGAAGCCGACGCTGAAGGCATCGGCAAGCTGTACGACGCTGCGATCACCGCCACCGATTGGGAGAAGGCGCGCATCCATGGCGCTGCATTGCTCGATCAGTTCCCGGATTCGGAGACCGCCAAGCGCATCGAGCCGGGCTTTGCCGAGGTCCGCGAAAAGGCCGCTGCAGCCAGTGAGCTGCGCCGCATGCAGGCCCTGTGGAATTACAACCAGGTGCCGGTCAAGGGCGGTACCCAGCGTTCGGCGGCGATCTACAGCAAGGACCGTGTGGAAGTGGACAGCACCGGCGCCAAGCAGGTGAACCTGGTGTTCCGCGATCACCCGGAATGGAAGCGCCACGCCTATCTGGTGCTGCAGTCCAGCGACTTCGCCAAAGCCTGCTACCGCGCCTGCCAGGTCAAGGTCAGCGTCGATGGTGCACCGGCCCGCAACATGGCTGCGCATCGCCCGGATACCGACGAGGCCATCGCCATGTTCATTGATGACAACCGCGGTCTGTGGCGGCAGGCACGCAAGGCCACGGTGATCGAGATCGAGTTCCCGGTGCAGGCCGGCGGCACCCGCAAGGCGGTGTTCGAGGTTGGCGGGTTGGACGGCAGCCAGATGCCGAACTGGGATTGATCCAGGTGCTCGCTGATGTGGCGGGGCGGTCCGACGTCGCCGCCAGCCGTCATTGGGTGTTCGACATGGACGGCACCCTGACCGAGCCGGTGCATGACTTTGAATTGATCCGGCGCGAGCTGCAGATTCCTGCGGATGCGGACATCCTCGATCATCTGGCCAGCCTTCCCGCGCAGCAGGCCGCTGACAGTCACGCTTGGCTGATGCAGCACGAGCGGGAGCTGGCCGAGGCATCGGTCGCAGCGCCGGGAGCGGTGGCCTTGATCCGCGCGCTGCATGCCGATGGTTGCCGGCTGGGCATCCTTACCCGCAATGCGCGCGAGTTGGCGGAAGTGACCTTGGCGGCGATCGGCGTGGCGGAGTGCTTTGCCGTCGAAGAAATCATCGGCCGCTGGGAAGTGGAGCCCAAGCCGTCACCGGCTGGGTTGCAGTTCTTTGCCGAGCGCTGGCAGGTGTTGCCTGCGCAGATGCGGATGGTCGGGGATCATTACTACGACCTGGCCACGGCAAAGGCGGCGGGGGTGCCGGGCATCCTGATCAATGTGCCGGATGATCCGTGGCCGGGCATGGCGCAGTGGCAGCTGCGTGATTGTGTGCAGTTGCTGCAGCAGTGGCAGGCCGCAAAATCCGGGTAGGGCCGAGCCATGCTCGGCTGGGGCGTCACCAGCAAACCCTCTTGTAGGAGCGGCGTAAGCCGCGAAGCTCGCGCACCATCAGATTGCCGAATTCGCCTGTAATCCAGCATCACCAGCTTCGCGGCTTACGCCGCTCCTACAGATGTCATGCGGCCTGCGGCTTGCCGGTAAGGCTTCTGCCGAGCCTAGCTCGGCACTACAGTTAAAAAAAACGGCGCCGAGGCGCCGTTTTTTCTTAGAGGCCGTAGCCGAATTGCTGTTTGAACTGGTCGTTGAACTCGGCGAAGTCGAAGCGCTGGTTCTGCGTGCCCGGGTGTTCAACCTTGAGCGCGCCCATCAGGTTGCTCATGCGGCCGACGGTCAGCCAATCCATGCCCTTCTCGATGCCGTAGATCAGGCCGGCGCGGAAGGCGTCGCCACAACCGGTCGGGTCGACCACGCGGCGCTCGTGCGCCGGCGGGATGTCGAAGCTCTTTTCCGGGGTGTGGATGATGGCGCCACGCGGGCCCTGGGTGGTGATGTAGGCCTTGGTCCGGGCGACGATGTCCTTCTCGTTCCAGCCGGTGCGTTCCTGCAGCAGGTTGGATTCGTAGTCGTTGACGACCACGTAGTCGGCCTGCTCGATGAACTCGCGCAGCTCGGGGCCGTTGAACAGCGGCAGCGCCTGGCCCGGGTCGAAGATGAAGGGAATGCCGCATTCCACGAACTCGGCCGCGTTCTGGATCATGCCTTCGCGGCCGTCCGGGGCCACGATGCCGAAAGTGACGCCCGGCACGTCGCGCACGTGGTTCTCATGCGAACGCATCATCGCGCCCGGGTGGAAGGCGGTGATCTGGTTGTTGTCGTGGTCGGTGGTGATGAAGCACTGCGGGGTGAACATGTCTTCCAGCACCCGCACCTGGCTCAGGTCGATGCCCATGCGCTCGAAGTGCTCGCGGTACGGGCCGAAGTCCTGGCCCACGGTGCCCATCGGGATCGGGCTGCCGCCCAGCAGCTTCAGGTTGTAGGCGATGTTGCCGGCGCAGCCGCCCAGCTCGCGGCGCATGCGCGGGACCAGGAACGACACATTCAGGATGTGCACCTTGTCCGGCAGGATGTGGTTCTTGAACTGGTCCGGGAACACCATGATGGTGTCAAAGGCAAGGGAACCACAGATCAAAGCGGACATTGCGTACAGGCCTATACGTAAAAGGGAAAAGGCCACCGCGCACGCGCAGGCAACCCGGCGCGACTGCGCGCCAAAGTGGGTAAGGTTACCGGCTGCGACGGCCCACGGCCAGAAGCAAGGATGTACCGCAGCTGCCCGGAGTGGTCGAAAGCCCAGAATTCACTAGGATTTTCCTTGCTCGGGCGGGGGTGGGTTGATAGGCTAACTGCCCTCATTTTCTGCCCATTTTTTCGCCAACCGGCGTGGGCACGGCACCCGTCAGGATCACTCCCCAGATGTTCAAGAAGCTGCGCGGCATGTTCTCCAATGACCTGTCCATTGACCTGGGCACGGCCAACACCCTTATCTATGTGCGCGGCCAGGGAATCGTGCTGAACGAGCCATCGGTCGTGGCCGTGCGCCAGGACCGTGCCATCGGTGGCACCCGTTCGGTGGCTGCCGTCGGCGCAGAGGCCAAGCAGATGCTTGGCCGTACCCCGGGCCATATCACCACCATCCGCCCGATGAAGGACGGCGTCATCGCCGACTTCACCTATACCGAGGCGATGCTCAAGCATTTCATCAAGAAGGTGCACAAGTCGCGCGTGCTGCGCCCGAGTCCGCGCGTGCTGGTCTGCGTGCCGGCCGGCTCCACCCAGGTCGAGCGTCGCGCCATCAAGGAATCGGCCGAGGAGGCCGGTGCGCGTGATGTGTTCCTGATCGAAGAGCCGATGGCTGCTGCGATCGGTGCCGGCATGCCGGTCACCGAGGCGCGCGGTTCGATGGTCATCGATATCGGCGGTGGTACCACCGAAGTTGCGGTCATCTCGCTGAACGGCATTGTATATTCGGCCTCGGTGCGCATCGGCGGCGACCGCTTCGACGAATCCATCACCAATTACGTGCGCCGCAACCACGGCATGCTGATCGGTGAAGCCACCGCCGAGCGCATCAAGGTGGAGCTGGGCTGCGCCTACCCGCAGGCAGAAGTGATCGAGATGGAAATCTCCGGCCGCAACCTCGCCGAGGGCGTGCCGAAGATGATCAAGATCAGCTCCAACGAGGTGCTGGAAGCCCTGCACGAGCCGCTGTCGGGCATCGTCTCGGCGGTCAAGCTGGCCCTGGAGCAGACCCCGCCGGAACTGTGCGCCGACGTCGCCGAGCGCGGCATCGTGCTGACCGGTGGTGGCGCCCTGCTGCGCGACCTGGATCGCCTTATCTCCGAGGAAACCGGCCTGCACGTGCAGGTGGCCGATGACCCGTTGACCTGTGTGGCCCGCGGTGGCGGTCGTGCGCTGGAGCTGGTGGACATGCACGGCAACGAGTTCTTCGCGCCGGAATAAGTCGGAGGGAATGGAGAATGGGGAATCGGGAATGGGGCAGGGCTTCCTGCATCTTGATCCACTGCCCAGCACTCGTTTCCCCGACCACTCGGCGTGACGCAAGCCACGCCGTTTCCGTTCTTCATTCCCGATCCATCCTTCCCAGTCTTCTGCCGTGCCCCCTTACGCCGGTCCTCCCGTAGCCTCCCGTCAGGGAGACGCCGCCAGCACGCTGCGTCTGCTGGCGTACCTGGCCTTGGCCATCACCTTGATCGTGCTCGACGACCAGGGCGGCTGGATGTCGCGTCTGCGCGCCCAGGCCAATGTGCTGGTGCAGCCGATCTGGGCCTTGGCCGGTGTGCCGGGCCGGGTTGGGGCCTCGGTAAAGGACAATGCCGCCAGCCACACCCAGCTGGTCAGCGAGAACCGCGAGCTGCGCAACCAATTGCTGGTCGCCAACGCGCGGTTGACCCGCCTGCAGACGGCTGCCTTGGACAACGCGCAGCTGCGCGAGCTGCTCAACGTGGCCGAACGCAATGGCCTGGACGTACAGCTGGCCCCCATCCTCGATATCGACCTGGACCCGGTCAAACAACGACTGGTACTGGATTCGGGCAGCAGTGCCGGCGTGCATGTCGGCCAGGCGGTGATCGACGCCGGTGGCCTGATGGGCCAGGTGATAGCGGTGACGCCCGCGCATTCGACCGTGCTGCTGCTGACCGACCCGGACCACGCGGTGCCGGTGGCGGTGGCGCGCAATGGCGTACGGCTGATTGTCTACGGCCGTGGCGACCGCCTGGAGCTTCGTGATATTCCGCTCAGCGCTGGCGTGGAAGTCGGCGATGAGATCGTCACTTCCGGCCTCGGTGGGCGTTTCCCGGCCGGCTTCCCGGTCGGCAAGATCCTCAAGCTGCGCCCGGACGATACCCACGCCTTCCTGGTCGGCGAGCTGGAACCGGCGGCCAAGCTGGACCGCGGCCGCAACGTGTTGTTGCTGCGCTCGGTGCCGCCGCTGCCGCAGTTGCCTGACAGCACTGCAGTTGATCCCGCGCTGGATGCGACGGCGGGTGGCCCGCCAGCGGCACCGGCCAATCGCATGGGTGCCGCGGTGGTTCCCGCCACGGATGCTGCAGCCAGCCAGACGGCTCCGGCTGCAACGCAGCCCGCTGCCAGTGTGCCGGCAGCTGCCGAAGGGCAGGTGCCCGCCGTAGCTGCGCCGACGGCGCCAACCAGCGAATCCACCAGCCCGGCAGCGCCTGTCACCACTGATAACCCGACCCCGCCGCAGGTGCGCCCATGAGTCGTCTGCGCACCAAGGGCTGGGTAATGCCGGTCAGTTTCGTGCTGGCCCTGTTGCTGACCCTGATCCCGTTGCCGGAACTGCTGCAGCCGGCGCGCCCGTATTGGCTGGCGCTGGTGCTGGCCTATTGGGTGATCGAAACCCCGGACAAGGTCGGGCTGGGCTTTGCCTTCTGCATCGGCTTGCTGGCCGATGTGATGTTTGGCGGAATTCTCGGTGAGCAGGCACTGCGGCTGGTGATGATGGCCTTCATCCTGCAGCGCTTCCGTGCCCGCATCCGCTTCTTCCCGCTATCCCAGCAGGCCTTGGCGATGGGCGGCCTGCTGTTCAACGACCGCGTGATCGATGCCGCCATCCACCTGCTGGTGGGTGAGCCCTTGCTGCCGTGGAGCTACTGGGTGGCGCCGCTGCTGGGCATGGCCCTGTGGTTGCCGCTGTATGTGCTGCTGGACGCGGTACGACTGGGCAAGCGCGGGCGCTGACGCATGGCTTCGCGCCGCCAGAACAAGAATCCGCACGCCGAGGCCGAGCAGTTCCGGCGTCGTGCCGCGATTGGCTTCCTCGGTGTTTTGCTGACCCTGGGTTTCCTCGCCGGCTGGTACTTCAAGCTGCAGGTGCTGGACCACGATATCTACGCCACCCGTTCCGAGGCCAACCGCATCAAGGCGCGGCCGGTGGTGCCTGGGCGCGGCCTGATCTACGACCGCAACGGCCGCCTGCTGGCGGAGAACGTGCCGGCCTTCCGCCTGGATGTCACCGCCGACAAGGTCCAGGACATGGACGCCACTCTTGCCGGGTTGCAGAAGATCTTCGCGCTCAGCGAGGAAGATATCGAGCGCTTCAAGCAATCACGCAAGGCGCGTCGCGGCTTCATGCCGGTGACGCTGAAACTGCGGGTCAGCGACGACGAGATGGCACGCTTCGCGGTGGACCGCTGGCGTTACCCGGGTGTGGAGCTCGAACCCTATCTGACCCGGCGTTACCCCTACGGCGATCTGTTCGGCCACATCATCGGCTACGTCGGCCGTGTCGATGACAAGGACCTGGAAGAGCTGGGCGAGGGCAATGCGGCGCTGACCCACATCGGCAAGTCGGGGCTGGAGCGTTTCTACGAAACCCAGCTGCGCGGCAAGATCGGCTACGAGCAGGTCGAGACCAATGTGCAGGGCCGTGCGATCCGCACGGTTGGGCGGGTGCCGGCGCAGTCGGGCACCGATCTGCGCCTGTCGATCGACGCTGACCTGCAACGCGCGATGGTGGCGGCGTTCGGTGAGCAGGAAGGCTCGGCGGTGGCGATCGATCCGCGCACTGGCGAGATCCTGGCCATGGTCAGCCTGCCGTCGTTCGACCCCAATCTGTTCGTCAACGGCATTTCCCATGCCGACTTCAAGGCGCTCAACGAGAACCCCTCGCGGCCGCAGTTCAATCGATTGGTGCTGGGCGGTGTGGCACCGGGTTCGACAGTAAAGCCCTTCCTTGGCCTGGCTGGCCTGGACAGCGGCCTGCGCCGACCCGAAGACAAGATCCTGTCGCGCGGCATGTTCTACCTGCCCGGCGTCAGCCGTGGCTGGGGTGACGCCAACCGTGGCGGCCATGGCTGGACCGACCTGCGCAAATCCATCTCGCAGTCGGTCAATACCTATTACTACCAGCTCGGTATCGACATGGGCATCGAGCGCTATGACGACTACATGGGCAACCGCTATGGCTTCGGCCAGCCAACCGGCATCGATCTGGCCGGTGAGATCGGCGGCATCCTGCCGTCACCGGCGGCCAAGCTCAAAGCCAACAAGGAGCGCTGGTATCCGGGTGACACGGTCAATGCCAGCATCGGCCAGGGGCTGTGGAAGGTGACGCCGCTGCAGCTCGTGCGCGGTGTTGGTGGTCTGGCCACCGGCCAGCTGCGTACGCCGCATCTGGTGATGGAGCAGCGCGCCGGCTTCGACCACGACTGGGCACCAACGCCACAGCCGGCGAGCAGGCCGATCAGTCCCAATCCGGCCAATGTGCAGGCAGTGCGCGAGGGCATGATGGGTACCATGCAGCCCGGCGGCAGTGGCTGGCGTGTGGCCGCCGGTGCGCAGTACCACATGGCCGGCAAGACCGGCACCGCGCAGGTCATCAGCCGCAAGGGCACGGCCGCGTTGAATCCGCGCAGCCTGCCGATGCACCTGCGTCACCGCGCGCTGTTCGTGGGTTTTGCGCCTGCCGAGGAGCCGGTGATCGCAATTGCCATCGCGGTGGAAGGTGGCGGTTACGGTGGTTCGGCCGCCGCGCCGATCGCACGCAAGGTGTTTGATGCCTGGTTGCTCGGGGTGATGCCCGAAGGCCTGCAACCGCTGGATGCCGAGCGCGGCACGGTGGCGGTAGGCGTGACCACGTTTGATACCGAAGATGCCAGCTGGCGTGCACGCGGTGAGCAGGTGGCGCCGCAGTTCGCCGATCTGCCGATCATGGTGGGCGCTCCGGCGCCGCTGCCGGGTGTGCCGCCGCAGCCAGCGCCAGAGGCGCTGCCCGGGGTTGCACCGGCAAGCGCGCGTCCCGCCGCGCCGGCAGCAACGCCAACGGAGGCACGTCGATGAGGGATTTCCTGCGCTGGGCCTTGGAGATGGGCCAGCGGCTCAGTCGCGGCCTGGATTGGCCGCTGCTGTTTGCCTTGCTTGCCTTGATGGGCATTGGCCTGTCGGTGCTGGACAGTGCGGGTGGCAGCGGCCTGGTGATGGCGCAGGGCGCTCGCTTTGCAGTGGGCCTGGTGGCGATGTGGGCGATTGCGCGGGTGTCGATCCTGCGCATCCGTGCATGGACGCCGATGATCTACGCGTTCTCAATGCTGCCGCTGCTGGCGGTGTTCGTGCTCGGCACCGGCAAATACGGACGGCAATGGTTGAATCTTGGCCTGTTCTACCTGCAACCGGCCGAGCTGTTGAAGGTCAGCCTGCCGATGATGGTGGCCTGGTATCTCAATCGAATGCCCTTGCCGCCGCGCATTCCGGTGGTGCTGGTGGCAGCGGTGATCATCGGTGTGCCGACCGGGCTGGTGATGCTGCAGCCGGACTTCGGTACCGGCGTGCTGATCGCCGCCAGCGGTGCCTTCGTGCTGCTGCTGGCCGGCTTGCCCTGGTGGTGGGTGGGCGTGGGCGTGGGTGGCGTTGCCGCGGCCGCACCGGTTGCCTGGTTCTGGCTGCTGCGGCCCTACCAGAAGGACCGCATCATGATGTTCCTGGACCCGGAGAGCGATGCGCTGGGTGCGGGCTGGAACATCATCCAGTCCAAGATCGCCATTGGCTCCGGCGGCTTCACCGGCAAGGGCTGGGGGCTGGGCTCGCAGTCGCACCTGAACTTCATTCCCGAGCAGACCACCGACTTCGCGTTCTCGGTGCTCAGCGAAGAATACGGCTGGGTCGGCGTGGCCCTGGTGCTGGCGCTATACCTATTCGTGATCGGGCGCTGCCTGTGGATAGCGGTGGATTCGCGCGATACCTATTCGCGGTTGCTGGCCGGTGCCACCGGCCTGGCGTTCTTCGTCTACATCCTGGTCAACGGCGGCATGATCTCCGGCCTGCTGCCGGTAGTGGGTGTGCCGATGCCGCTGATCAGTTACGGCGGCACCTCGGCGGTGTCCTTGCTGGCGGGCTTCGGCCTGGTGATGGCGGTGCGCGCGCACCGGCCGGTGCATGGCGGCTGACGCAATGCTGTTGCGCGGATCGCGTATTGATCCGCGCCAATGTTGCGAGCTTTGATCCAGATCAAACACCTGGCTTAACCAAGCCTTCACACTACGCCCCGTCACCGGCGCGCAGTCAGCGCTGTGATTGCCAGCTCGCCGTATGGGGCGATTGGCAGGTTGGCATCTGGCGGGAAGACGGGGGGAGCCGTCGTCCCGGGTCCTCCGGACGCTGACGCGAGTGTCGGTCATCTCAGCGGGATGGGGAGATGACCGGCGCTCCATTTTCCTGCTGGCTGCAGGGCCCGATCTCGTTGCGCAGCGCTCGCGCCGTTCCACGCGCAGCTGCATTGCGTCGCCCATTCATCGAAAGCGCTTGGCCAACATGGTCAATAGCGGCGTCTGCCGAAGCGTATTTTCTACTTCAATCTTGTTGTGTTTCATGGTGTTATTGCGGGAAATTCATCTTTGACCTGCTAATCTCGCCCGATGATTAGACGCGCCCTGGTTTGCTGCCTCACCCTTGGCATGGTTGCCTGCGCAACCCAGCCGAAGACTCCTACACCCCTGCCGGCCCCGGCGGAAACTCCGGTCAAGCCGAGCACCGGCCCCGCCGAAGCCGTACCCGAGGCCAAGGCTGCGTTGCCGCCGGTCGACCTGACGCCAGTGCCGTTCGAAATCGCCCGCGCCAATTTCGTGCGTGATACGGCGGCCAAATACCGCATTGATCCGGCCTATATCGAAGCCACCCTGGCCCAGGCGCAGATCCGCGAGCCGATCATTGCCGCGATGTCGCGTCCGGCTGAGCGGGTCAAGCCGTGGAACGAATACCGGCCGATGTTCATCACCCAGGCCCGCATCGATGGTGGCCGCGCCTTCCTGGCGCAGCATCGCGATGAGCTGATGCGGGTGCAGGAACGCACCGGCGTGCCGGCCGAGGTGATCGTTTCCATCATTGGTGTTGAGACCAGCTACGGCCGCAATGCCGGCAACCACCGCGTGCTGGATGCGCTGTACACACTGGCCTTCAAGTACCCGCGCAGCGGCGACCCGGCCAAGCTCGAGCGCGAAGTGCGCCGCGAACTGTTCTTCCGTGATGAGCTGGCCAAGCTGTTCGAACTGAGCGCACTGGAAAAGCTCGACATCACCTCGCTCAAGGGCAGTTACGCCGGTGCGATGGGCATGGGCCAGTTCATGCCGTCCAGCTACCTGGACTTCGCCGTGGACGGCAATGGCGATGGCCGCCGTGACCTGTTCAACAGCTATGACGACGTGTTCTCGTCCATTGCCAATTACTTCGTCAAGAAGGGTGGCTGGATCCGCGGCGGCACCGTGGCGGTACCGGCGACGCTGCAGGCCGGCTTCGAGGAGTTCAATCCCACCGATTGGACCCCGACCTACACCGTCACCGAGTTGGCTGCGCGCGGTTACCAGCCGATCACGCCGGTGCGTGCGGTGAACGCCAAGGCCACCCCGGTAACGCTGGAAGGCAGTGACGGCAAGCAGTACTGGCTGGGCTTCCAGAACTACTACGCAATCACCCGTTACAACATCTCCAAAATGTACGCGATGGCCGTGTTCCAGCTGTCCCAGGCCATCGCCGGCAAGGAGCTTCCCCCGGCATGAACATCAAGTGGCTGGTCCCTGCGTTGATCGTGCTCGGGCTGGCCGCCTGCAGCAGCGCCCCCAAGAAGTCGGCACCCGGTGCGGGTGCGAGCTCGGCATCGCGGCCGGCAACGGTGGTACACGGGCGTGGCGGTGCGCGCGGTGAATGCCCGGAGGGCTCACCTTATGCGAAGGCGCAGGAAGACCTGTCCACCCGTGGCAATTACACCGCTGGCGGCCTGTACAAGCCCGGTGTAAGTGACTCCACGCCGAGCTACATACCCAACGTGGACTGCATTCCCGAGCCGGTGGTGACCAACGAGGCGCGCTCGGCTGTTGGCAATCGCTCGCCGTATACGGTGCTGGGCAAGCAGTACCAGATCATGGACCGTGTCGATAACTACGTGGAACAGGGCACCGCCTCGTACTACGGGCAGAAGTTCCACGGCCGCCTCACCTCCAACCGTGAGGTGTACGACATGTACGCCTTCACCGCCGCGCACAAGACCTTGCCGCTGCCGAGCTTCGCGCGGGTGACCAACCTGGACAACGGTGAATCGGTGATCGTGCGCGTCAACGATCGCGGTCCGTTCCACGAAGGCCGCGTCATCGATCTCAGCTACGCCGCCGCAGTGCGGCTGGGCATCACCCAGCGCGGCACCGGCCGGGTAGAAGTGCATGGACTGACCCCCGGCAGCGAAAACCTGCAGGCCTCCGGCGACAGCCGTCGCGCCCGACGTGAACGGGCGGCTGCGACGGTTGCCGCGGCTGTACCGGCAACGCGGCCCGCAGCGGCCAGCCCCAGTCGCATGGACCAGCTGGTGGAGAAGCTGCCGAGCGCACCGGCACGTCCGGTTGCTGGCAATGCCGACCATTTCGAGACCTGGATGAAGGACAACGGCGTGCGTGTCGCCACCGGTCGTCCAGCCACCACCAGCGCCGCCACCACTTCATCGGGGCCGGTGAGCGTTCAGGCGCTGCCGGCATCGTCGGAATTGCTGCAGTTCACCCCGCCGCCGGGCGTTGCGGGCGGTGCAGCGTCGGTTCCCAAAGCCGTGCCCTCGGCCCAGCCTGACCCCGCTTCGCGCGCGCTGGGGGCTATCCTGCTGCAGGTTGCCAGTTTCTCCAGCCGCGACAATGCTGCGCGGGCCTTGGGCCAGCTGACGTCGGCGGGTATTGTCGGGGCCAGCCTCAGTGACATCGTCAGTGGTGGCCGTACCCTGTGGCGCCTGCGTGTGCCGGCCAGCGACAGCAGCAGTGCCACGGAACTTGCCGGCCGCATTGCCGGTCTTGGATTTGGCCTGCCGCAAGTGGTTCGCGATTAACCCCAGCCATACCGGGGTGCCGCCAGCTGGCAGGTGTCGCCCTACAATGACTCCCCGAATTTTCCTTCCTCGTCCATCAGGGCCCCTGTCCGATGAAATTCCGCTTTGCCGCCGCTGCACTGGCCACCACGCTCGTCGTGGGTCTGGCCTCCGCCCAGACACCCACCCCGACGCCGACCCCCGCGCCGGCCGCAGCTGCCGCTCCGGCACAGGTGGCAACGCCGCCGGCACCGGTCCCGACCACGGCCACGGCATGGGTGCTGATGGATTACGCCACCGGCCAGGTGCTGGCGGGCGAGAACATCCACACGCCGCTGCCGCCGGCCAGCATCACCAAGGTGATGACCTCCTACGTGCTTGCCGCGGAAATGAAGACCGGCAAGATCAAGCCGGACGACCAGGTGATGATGAGCGAGCGCGCCTGGCGCGAAGGCGGCGCAGGCACCGACGGCAGCTACAGCGGCTTCCCGGTCAACCAGACCGCGCGTCTGGAAGACATGGAAAAGGGCATGGCGATCCAGTCCGGCAACGACGCGGCCATCGCGCTGGCCGAACATGCCGCAGGCAGTCAGGAAGCGTTTGCGGCGTTGATGAACAGCTACGCCGCCAAGATCGGCATGAAGGATTCGCACTTCGTCAACGCACACGGCCTGAACGCCGAGGGTCACCAGTCCAGCGCCTACGATCTGGCGTTGCTGGGCCGCGCCTTCGTGCGTGATTACCCGGAGACCTATGCGTACAACAAGATCAAGGAATTCACGGTAGGCAAGATCACCCAGCCGAACCGCAACCTGCTGTTGTGGCGTGACCAGAGCGTGGACGGCATCAAGACCGGCCACACCTCGGCTGCCGGCTACTGCCTGCTGAGCTCGGCGCAGCGCGGTGACCAGCGTCTGGTGGCGGTGTTGATGGGCGGTGCATCGGAGAAGCAGCGTGCTGACGACAGCCTGGCGTTGTTGAATTGGGGTTTCCGTTTCTTCGAAACCCATCGCATGTATGAGCCGGGCAAGGCGGTGACCACGCAGCATGTGTGGAAGGGCGCAGCCGATGAGGTGCAGTTGGGCGTGGCGCAGCCGATGTTGGTGAGCGTGCCGCGCGGCCGTTACAACGATCTGAAGCCGTCGATGGACGTGCCGAAGGAGTTGGTGGCGCCGATCACTGCAGGTCAGCAGATTGGTACGGTCAAGGTGTCGCTGGACGGCAAGGTAGTTGCCGAGGCGCCGTTGGTGGCTGTGCAGGCGGTGGAAGAGGGCGGTTTCTTCAAGCGTCTGTGGGATGCCTTCATGATGTGGTGGAAGTCCGAGTAAGGGCTTTCATCGGCTGAAAAGCCGAGCGGCGTTGCGGTGTTCTGTCGACTGGAATCCAGGTCGATGGGACGCAGCAACGCCGCTTTTGTTTTGTCTACAGAGTGGCGCAGCTCCGCTCCCACCCTCGCCGATTGCAGCTTCGCCCCCTCCCTTTGCCGCAGGCAAGGGGAGGGCCGGGAAGGGGTAGCTTTTGCTGTTGTCGTTGCTTCGGCCTTTGACGTTGACCCACCGGGCCCCTTCCGCAGCGACGGAGCCAGTGGGAAGAACCCGAAGGGCGACGTGCATGGATGCACGTCGTTTTTCGCCACGACAGGGATGTCGTGTCGAAAAATCCCGCTGGCGGAGTGAACCCGCGTCGCGTAGCGACGTGGGCGCGTAGGCAGGGTGTGCTTTCTTTTGGTTATCTTTTCTTTGCACAAGCAAAGAAAAGTAACTCGCTCCCCGAAGGGGAGTGAAAGCTCTTGCTCTTGCTCTTGCTCCAACCGCAACCGCAACCGCAACCAAGATCAGGATCAAGATCAAGATCAAGGGCTTTCGCCCGCCTTCGGCGCGCGAGCACACCTTTCTTTGCTTGTGCAAAGAAAGGTGGCCCAAAGAAAGCACACCCTGCCTACGCGCCCACGTCGCGACGCGACGCGGGTCCACTCCGCTGGCAGGATTTTTCGACGAGACATCCATGTCTCGTCGAAAAACGACGCACATCCATGTGCGTCGCCCCGTTCGGGGTCTTGTCTGCCAGCTCCGTCGCTGCGGAAGGGGACCCGGTAAGTCAAAAGCTGAAGAGCAAAAGCCGAAGCCGAAGCCGGAGCAAAAGCCGAAGCCGAAGCCGGAGCAAAAGCCGGAGCAAAAGCCGGAGCAAAAGCGCCCTCACCCCAACCCCTCTCCCGCACGCGGGAGAGGGGCTAGTGCACTGGCAGCCGACGCATTGCTAGCCCCTCTCCCGCGTGCGGGAGAGGGGTTGGGGTGAGGGCGCTTTTGCGCTTTTCTCTTTCTACAGAACGCAGCAACTGCGCTGCGCCGGCAGCTGCAATCAGAGCGTGCGGCTGATGGTGAAACTGCCGAATACCGGCGTCTCTTTCTGCCCGTCGAACTCGCGGGTGCGGTGGTAACGCGCCAGCGCGAATTTCCACTTGCCACGCATCACTGCAACGCCATAACCGATGTCGCCTACAAACGGGCGCTTGTCCACGCTGTGGCTGTTGCGGAAGGTGTTGCCGTCCAGGGTGATGTCGCGCACTACCCAACGCGCATCGCTGGTGAGGAACAGATGGCTGGACCAGCCTTCGGCGCGGCCGCGGCGGGTGGGGGCGGTGTTTTCGCCGGCCGGACGCATCGGCGAGCTGCCGAAGTCGTCAGGCAGTTTCCAGCCGAAACGTACTTCGCCACCAACATTCGCGTACGTAGCCAGGTTGCCGATGGCACCACCCCAGTGGCTGATCGCATCCCAACCCCAACCTCCAGCATTGCCGTCGGCAGGCCAGCGTTGCATGCGCTCATGCAGAAGCTTGAACACCGGTTCGTCGTGCAACTGGTTATCCCAGCCCATGAATTTCTCGTCGCCAAGAACGCTGTGCACAGCGTCCTGCACCTGCTTTCCCTGCGCGGATGGGCCAATCATTCCCAGTGCCAACTGGGTGGTGCGCAGGTGGTTGCCGTTACGCGCGTTGTAGCCGAAGTTGACCATCAACACCGCCGCATACGGACGGTCATCTTCGATCAGGTCGCTGCGGGTGCTGTCGGTCGGCGTGTACAAGCCCTGGCCGAAGCTGAAAATCATGTTCTGCTGTTGGAATTCGCCGGGATGCAGGCGCTCCAGGTGACCGTTCATCCAACGCGCGAGGCGCGGCAGGCAGGGGTCGTCGGTGTAATCCTGCAGGTTTGGCGAGACCAGCGTGAACATCGCGCCATTGGTGTATCCCTGGTCCTGCTGTGCGCCACCGAGCAAGTCGTTGTCGACGCGGAAATTGATCGCAGGCGGATGATCGCTCAGGGCACTTTGTGCGCACTGTTGCGCTGCCCAGGCGGGGGTGATTGCAAGGCTGCCTGCCATCAGCAACAGCAGTCGGGTGCCTCTTTTCATGTACGGACTCCTCGCCGGCAGAGTGACATGCAGCTTAGTGATCCGTTACAGGTCGGCATATCGCTATCGAGCGGACAGATTGTTGTGGGTGTGACGGTGGCTTTTCGTGGGCGTTTGCGCGCACCAGACCAGGTGCGGGATCTTCGCTGGGGGGGCTTCGGATACGCGCGCGGTGCGTTCAACTGCGCTCGTCATTGTCGCCGCTTTCCACGCCTGGCTTTCACCGGTCTGGCGGGATGGAGGTTTTCCCAGGTGAGACAGTCAGCGTTGGGATGGCAGGTTGTTGGTGGGCATGCGCTGCGATGACGCGCTGTCATACAGACAGGACGGCGTCATCGTTGGCGTTCATGCCTCCAGTCCTGTCTTCAGTCGAAAGCCGGCGCGGCTTCCGGTGCTTGTCCATGGCCCTGTGCCTCGCCGGCGGTGTGCGCCTCCCTGGGCGGGCCTGAATGGGCATGTGTAGGGGTTCTTTGCGCTAAAGAAGCCCCTGGTGGCTGGCACGGCAGAATGGTTTGCGCATTGCCAGTAGCAATGAAACGGTGCCGACCAAGGTCGCCTGAGCGCCTTTTTGCAGGCAGATATGCCGATGCAGGGGCGGCTTCAGTCCCCATAAAGGGAGCCGCCTCACAAAAAACGTCATGCATCCTGACGCCGGTCTGGGTTAGGATTCCGGCGGACCGGACCGTGCTCGTCTGCTAGGTAACATCAGGGACAGAGTCTTACCGCAAGGTCTCTAAGCCAATGGAACGCACCTCGTAAGGTGCAGGTTAATGGGGAAGTATCAGATGCGTAACGTTTTTTCGCCGCTCACCGCAGCGGTCATCACTCTGGGTATTGCTGCGGCTGTCAGCAGCCAGCCGGCCCATGCTGCATTCAAGGCCAAGGGCACCCAGGCGCAGCAACAGCGCCAGCAGGCTGCCGCGCAGATCCCGACCTGCCAGCGCCCGATCGGTACCTTGTCGGTGATCGAACCGGAAGACTCCACCAACTGGTGGACCGGCCAGCAGCTGCCGGCGCCGTCGCGCCTGATCAAGGCCTTCGTCAGCCGTTCGCGCTGCTTCACCCTGGTCGACCGTGGCGCCGGTATGGCCGCAGGTCAGTTCGAGCGTGAACTGGCAGCCAGCGGCGACCTGCGTGGTCGTTCCAACGTCGGCAAGGGCCAGATCAAGGCCGCTGACTACGTGATGATTCCGGATCTGGTCTCGCAGAACAGCAACGCCGGTGGCAATGCCATTGGTGGCCTGCTCGGCGGCCTGATCGGTGGCCGTGCCGGTGCACTGGTGGGTGGCTTGAACTTCACCAGCAAGACCGCTGACGTGGTGCTGACCGTGACCGACGTGCGTTCGTCGGAGCAGGTCGCCATCTCTGAGGGTTCGGCCCGCAAGAGCGACATGGGCTTCGGTGCTGGCGGCGGCCTGTTCGGCGGCAGCGGCCTGGGCGCAGCCGGCGTTGGCGGTTATGCCAACACCGAAATCGGCCAGGTAATCACCATGGCCTACCTGCAGGCCTATACCGACATCATCGCCCAGCTGGGCGGTCTGCCGGACAACGCTTCTGCCGCGAATGCACAGCAGGCCGTGACGGTGACCCGTGCAGGTCGCCTGCTGGCCAACGCGCGCGGTACCGGCGCACCGGTCCGCACCCTGGACGCCGGCATGATGCTGTACCCGACCGGCACCAAGGAAGGCGTGATGTGGGAAGTCGAGGACGAGCTGGGTAACCGCGGTTGGGTGTCGTCCACCCTGCTGCAGCTGTCCAAGTAAGTTCCGGGTTTATCCCGCAGAAGGGCCGCGCAAGCGGCCTTTCTGGTTTCTGCCGGGCTGTAGTGCCGAGCCATGCTCGGCAGGGGCTTGCCCGGTAAAGCTTCTGCCGAGCATGGCTCGGCACTACAGATGGGTTTTGCCGGTAAAGCCTCTGCCGAGCATGGCTCGGCACTACAGATGGGTTTTGCCGGTAAAGCCTCTGCCGAGCATAGCTCGGCACTACAGATGGGTTTTGCTGGTAAAGCCTCTGCCGAGCATGGCTCGGCACTACCGTGCGCCTGTAGAAGGCTGTAATTCGGCTGTGGCCTTGGGTTTGTGGGCGTTCGCCCCGATAATGGCGGCATGGAAATCAAGTCCGACAACCCTGAACACGGCTTCCAGTTCCCCGGCACCTTTGAGCTCAGCGCCATGGGCGCGGCCAACATCGGTCTGGAGGCGGAGCTGCCCAAGCTGCTGCAAAGCGCCGGTATCGAGGTGCTGGAAGAGCGCATCAGCTGGAAACAGTCCTCCAACGGCAAGTACGTCTCGGTGCGCATCGCCTTCAAGGCCGACAGCCGTGAGCAGTACGACGCCGCCCACACGGCGATGCGTGAGCATCCGGAAGTGAAGTGGACGCTGTAACCACCTGTGCTGTGGAGACGCCGCGCAAGGCGCTGCGTCCGGCAGTGCTGCGCGATCTTGGCCGGCAGGGCTATGAGCCCGTCTGGCACGCCATGCAGCAGTTCACCGATAGCCGTGGCGACGCCACCGCCGATGAACTGTGGGTGGTCGAGCATGACCCGGTGTTCACCCTGGGCCAGGCCGGCAAGCCCGAGCACGTGCTCGCGGCCGGTGATATCCCGGTGCTGCATGTGGACCGTGGCGGCCAGGTGACCTATCACGGGCCGGGGCAGATCGTGGTCTATCCGCTGCTGGACCTGCGCCGGCTCGGCATCGGTGTGCGTGATTACGTGTGCCGGATCGAGCAGGCCATCATCGATACGCTGGATGAATGGAACATCGGTGCTGAACGCATGGACGGCGCGCCCGGTGTCTACGTCGGCGGCGCCAAGATCGCCGCGCTCGGCATCCGCGTGCGCCGCGGCTGCAGTTTCCACGGGCTGGCGTTCAATGTGTCGCTGGACCTGGAACCCTTCCACCGCATCAACCCCTGCGGTTACGCCGGGATGCAGGTGACCTCGGTGCTAGACTTGGGCGGTCCTTCGGGCATCGAAGCGGTCAAGTCGGTGCTGCTGTCCCATCTGGCCCAGCAGTTCGGCCTGGCCTTGCAGCCGACGCCCGAACTGCCCGATCTGACTACGCGGCTCTGAGACCGCTGATAACGCCATGACTGAAACCACCACGCGCTCCATCCCCCTGCAGGTCGTGCAGGGCGACATTCCGTCCGCGCCGTTGCAGGCCGGTGTCAAACAGCTTGGCGGTGACAAGATCAACCGCTCGCCGGTGCAGTTCGCCGACGCGCCGGTGCTGCGCAAGCCTTCGTGGATCCGCGTGCGCATTCCTTCGGGCAATGCCGTGGCCAACCTCAAGGCCAAGCTGCGTGAGAACCGCCTGGTGACGGTGTGCGAGGAAGCCAGCTGCCCGAACATCCACGAGTGCTTCGGCCATGGCACCGCGACCTTCATGATCCTCGGTGAAGTCTGCACCCGCCGCTGCTCGTTCTGCGACGTTGCCCACGGCCGGCCCAAGCCGCCGGATGCCAACGAACCGGCCAGCCTCGGCCAGACCGTGGCCGACATGGGCCTGAAGTACGTGGTGGTGACCAGCGTCGACCGCGATGACCTGCGTGACGGCGGTGCCCAGCACTTCGTCGATTGCATCAGCGCCATCCGCGCCAAGTCGCCCGGCACCCGCATCGAAGTGCTGACCCCGGACTTCCGTGGCAAGGGCCGCATGGAGCGCGCGCTGGAAATCCTCGCGCAGAACCCGCCGGACGTGTTCAACCACAACATCGAAACCGTGCCGGACCTGTACCGCAACGTGCGTCCGGGCGCGGATTACCAGTGGTCGCTGACCCTGTTGAAGAACTTCAAGGCACAGCACCCGAACGTGCCGACCAAGTCCGGCATCATGCTCGGCCTGGGCGAGACCTTCGAGCAGGTGCAGGCGACCCTGCGTGACCTGCGCGCACACGACGTGGAAATGGTGACCATCGGCCAGTACCTGCAGCCGACCGCCCACCACCACCCGGTGCTGCGTTACTGGACGCCCGAGGAATACAAGGCGTTCGAGGACTACGGCTACGAGCTGGGCTTCACCCACGTCGCCTCCGGCCCGATGGTGCGTTCGTCCTACCATGCCGACCAGCAGGCCGCTGGTGCCGGCGTCGCTGTCTGAACAACAGCCTGACATCCCGCTGCGGCCCTTCGCCGCAGCCGGGATCGCGTCAATTCGAGTGGCGCCACCGCAGCGATTCACAAACTGCTACGGGCCGGCGATTACTCTGGAGCTGAGCAAGGTGACAAGTGCCGAAACTTTCGGCACTGTCGGCATGTCGTACTTGCCCGCAGTCTCCCCACAACATTCGGTGCCACGAGTACTTTGATGAACTACCGAGTTCCCGTTTTCCTGCTGGCCTTCGCGCTGACCGCTCCCGCCGCCTTGCTGGCGCGCGCCGATTCGGCCTTGCCCTCGGCAGCGACACTCGACCAGGCCACCACCTCCAAGCTGGTCTACGGCCTGCTTTCGGACAGCCGTTACGCCTACCGCCCGCGCCAGCTGGACGCGGCGACCTCGCAGGACGTGTTCAAGCGTTACCTGGAGTCGCTGGACAGCGGCAAACAGTTCTTCACCAAGGAGGACGTGGATCGTTTCGCGCCCTTGGCCGCGCGGACCGGCGATGCCATCCGTTCCGGCGAATTGGACCCTGCCTACCAGGTGTTCGCGGTGTACCGCCAGCGTGTTAGTGAGCGCGTGGCCTATGCCCGCCGCCTGCTGCGCCAGGAGCCGGATTTCACCGTTGAAGAACGCTTCAACTACGACCGCAAGGACGTGCCGTGGGCGACCAGCACCGAGCTGGACGAGCTGTGGCGCAAGTCGGTCAAGAACGACTGGCTGCGGCTGAAGCTGGCCGGCAAGCCGGCCGCCGACATCCGCAAGACCCTGGACAAGCGTTACGACACGCTGCTCAAGACCATCAATGAGCTGAAGGGCGAGGACGTGTTCTCGTTCTACATGAACGCCTACACCAGTGCCGTCGACCCGCACACCGATTACTTCACCCCGCGCACGGCCGAGAACTTCAACCAGGCCATGTCGCTGTCGCTGGAGGGCATTGGTGCCCAGCTGCAGCGCCAGGACGACATGGTGGTAATCCGTGAAGTCGTGCCGGGTGGCCCGGTGGCGATGGACGGCACGCTCAAGGCCGGTGATCGCATCGTCGGCGTTGGCCAGGGCCGTTCCGGTCCGGTCGAGGACGTGATCGGCTGGCGCATCGATGATGTGGTCGGCAAGATCCGTGGCGCCAAGGACACCCAGGTGCGCCTGGAGTACATCCCGGCCGCCGAAGGCGTGGACGGCAAGCACCGCATGCTGACCCTGACCCGGCAGAAGATCCGCCTGTCCGAGCAGGCCGCCAAGGGCGAGACCATGACCATCCCGGGCGTCGGTGGCGAGCAGGAGCGCCGCATCGGTGTGGTCAAGCTGCCGACCTTCTACCAGGACTTCGAAGGCCGTCGCCGCAATGCCGCCGACTACGCCTCCGCCACCCGCGACGTGGCCAAGCTGCTGGCCGGCTTCAAGGCCGACAAGATCGACGGCGTGGTGCTGGACCTGCGCAACAACGGTGGCGGTTCGCTGGACGAAGCCATCGAGTTGACCGGTCTGTTCATCGAGCAGGGCCCGGTGGTGCAGGTGCGTGAGTCCGGCGGCCGTGTCACCGTCAACAGCGACCGCAACCCGGCCGTGGCCTGGGACGGTCCACTGGCAGTGCTGATCAACCGTGGTTCGGCCTCGGCCTCGGAGATTTTCGCTGGCGCCATCCAGGACTACGGTCGTGGCCTGGTGATCGGTGAAACCACCTTCGGCAAGGGCACCGTGCAGAACGTGGTTCCGTTGGACCGTTGGCCGGCCAGCGAGAAGGAACGCTTTGGCCAGGTCAAGCTGACCATCGCCCAGTTCTTCCGCGTCAGCGGCTCCAGCACCCAGCACAAGGGTGTGGTGCCGGACCTGGCCTTCCCGGCCAGCGTCGATGCCAGCGAGTTTGGCGAGAGCACCTACGACAACGCGTTGCCGTGGACCCGCATCGCTGCCGTGCCGCACACCCAGTACGGCAACTTCGCACCGATCGTGCCGCGTCTGGAAACCCTGCACGCCACGCGCATCCGCGCCGACCGTGAGTTCCAGTGGTGGGAAGAGGACGTGCAGCAGTTCCGCACCGAGGCTGCCAAGAAGTACGTCTCGCTCAATGAGGCCGAGCGCCGCACCGAGCGTGACAAGCAGGAAGCACAGCGCAAGCAGCGCCAGCAGATCCGCAAGGACCTGGGCCTGCCGCTGGATCCGCTGGCCGAGGACAGCAACGACGACGGCCTGACCGGCAACGAGCGCGACATCGTCAAGGATGCCGCCCGCGAGAAGGCTGCCGAGAAGCGTCCGGATCCGCTATTGAAGGAATCGGCATCGATCCTCGCCGACGCCCTCAACGTGCTGGAAAAGGACCGTCCGCTGTCGGCACAGGTGCTGCCGCAGTCCACCGGCCCGGGCCGCTGGGCCGACTGACACCGCGCAGCGCACAGCCGGGCTGAGCGCAGCGACAACAGCTTGTGCACGCATTCAACGCCGTCAACGTAGCCCTACGTTGGCGGCGTTATGCTGTGGGCCTACGCTGACTGTGGAGGTGCCCATGCGCCGACATCTGCTGCATGCGCTGAGTGGCGTGAGCCTGCTGCTGGCTGGTTGCGGCGGCAAAGCCGCCGACAGCACCCTGCTGCGCGAATCCTTCGATTCCGGCGACACCTATACGCGCAGCATCGATGCTGCACCGGCACAGGCCTGCGAAGCTGCCCGCCGCGCACTGCTCGGCCAGGGCTATGCGATCACCCGCGCCGATGCCAGCAATGTGGAAGGCAACAAGAACTTCCAGCCCAAGGACGAGGTACACGAGCAACTGGTGCTGCGGGTGTCCTGCGCGGCGCAGGGTGCAGGCAAGGCGCAGGTGTTCGTCAGTGCGGTGCAGGACCGTTACGCGCTGAAGAAGTCGCCCACCTCGGCCAGCGTCGGCGTCGGTGCGCTGGGTTCGGTGTCGCTGCCGTTCGGCAGCAACGACGACTCGCTGGTGCGGGTTGCCAGCAGCACCGTGCAGGACGCGCAGTTCTACCGCAATTTCTTCGGCCGCCTGCAGTACTACGTGGAGCAGGCGGCACCGCCGGTTCCGCTGGAACCGGCACGATGAGGTTTGGCTGGCACGCAACCCAGCGGGCTGGCCGATGGACCTTGTTGTTGTGTGCGTTGGCGTTGGCGTTGGCGGTGCCGGTGCCGCTGCTGGCTGAAGCGGGCTGCAATATGGCTGTGCTGAAGGAGTTGGGCTGGCAACTGGAACAGGGTGAAGCGTCTACGCCGCAGATCACAGGCGGTGATCCCTGCGGACGCGCTTCGCTGGCCGAAGCACAGGCGCTGGGTGACCTGCGCCTGCAGGTGCCACGCGGCTACAGCACCGCACAACGCGAGCAGTTGGCCGGGCAGGTATTGCAGCAGCCGGCGAGTATCTGCGCCTACGCCTTCAAACTTGGGGATGCGGCGCGTACCGCCAGCTCGCGTTTGCAGGACAACCCGGGCTATCGCTTCTCAGCGTTGCAGCTGGGCTGGATAGGGTTTGGTGCGCGCGGCGCCCGCGCGCAGGGCTGGCAGCGGTTCCGCAGCTTTGGTCGCGGTTATGCACCGCAGGCAAGCAATTCAGTTGCCATGGAAGCCTTCTACTCCGGCCGGGTGCGTTCCGAGTGCGGGGTAGGGCGGCAGGTGGCGCAGCTGGCGACGTTTCGTGAGTTGTTCGGTGATGCTGCCTTCGATGCCGCGTTCAGTTCCGGCGAATTGTCGATCGGCACCTTCCTGGGCCTGCATCACACCCAGAGCATCCTGCTGGGCAGCGGCGCAGGTGAGTTGTTCGGTGACGGCAAGGCGGTGCGGACTTCCGCGCTGGGCCGGCAGGCATTCATGGGCGCGCCGGGTTACATCGTGCATGCTTTCGATGCTGCGTACCTGGATGACATCAACAACCAGGCAGAGAACTTCGTCATCACCGATGTCAGCGCGGCGGCGGCCGAGGCCTTGGCGCGGCATGGCGGCTTTGTCCATTACGATGCACTCAACAAGAAGTTGTGGACGTTGGCCCAGCAGTTGCCAGGCAGCGGTTGGCGGCGCTTCGAGCGGCTGCTGTATGAGCGTGACGCAAGCTTGCGTGCGGCCTTGCCAGCGCCGCAGCAGGCGGTGCTGGCACAGATGGATGCGGTGCTGGCCGATCCGGTGTACCGCGAGCTGATGCTGTACGTGCACCGCCAGGGCGTGCGTCCGCTCGGGTATCACATCGCGCGCCTGCTGGACCGCAATCCACGTACGCCGTTTGTCATCGAGCTGGTGCTGCACAACCTGCACACCACCATTTACCAACGCTGGTTGCAGGCCCGTTTGCAGGCTTGCGCAGCAGGATAGTCACTACCGTCGGAGGAGCTTCAACATGGAATTGGGAATGATCGGCCTGGGCCGCATGGGCGCCAACATGGCGCAGCGTCTGCAGCGTGCGGGGATTGCCGTCACCGGATTTGATCCGGGCGAGCACGCGCGGGCGCAGGTCGCCGGGCACGGTATCGCCACGGTGGAGGCATTGTCGGCCTTGGTGCAGGCGCTGCCGGCACCGCGTGCGTTGTGGTTGATGGTGCCGTCCAAGGTGGTTGATGCCACGCTGGACAGCCTGCTGCCGCTGCTGTCAGCCGGTGACGTGGTGATCGACGGCGGCAACTCCTGGTACAAGCAGTCGCAGCAGCGTGCTGCACGCTGTGCCGAGGCCGGGGTCGCATTCGTGGATTGCGGCACCAGCGGTGGCGTGTGGGGGCTGCAGGACGGCTACTGCCTGATGATCGGCGGTGAGGCCGAGGTGGTGGCGCGCTTGTCGCCGCTGTTCAAGGCACTGGCACCGGCAGTTGACCGTGGCTGGGCCCATGTTGGACCGGTTGGTGCGGGCCATTTCAGCAAGATGGTCCATAACGGCATCGAGTACGGAATGATGCAGGCCTATGCCGAGGGCTTCGCGCTGATGGAGAAGAAGGCCGAGTTCGACCTGGACCTGGCCAAGGTGGCCGAAGTCTGGCGGCATGGCAGCGTGGTGCGCTCGTGGTTGCTGGATCTCAGTGCCGACGCGCTGCAGGCGAATCCGGCCCTGGATGGCATCGCACCGTACGTGGAAGATTCCGGTGAAGGCCGCTGGACCGTGGCCGAGGCCATCGAACTGGATGTGCCTGCGCCGGTGATCACCTTGTCGTTGCTGGAGCGGCTGCGCTCGCGCCAGTCCAATTCATTCAGCGACCGCATGCTGGCGGCGATGCGCAATGAATTTGGTGGGCATGCGATCAAGCCAGCAGGCAGCTCGAGCTGAAGCTTTCCGCCGCGCACGCGCTGACGCGCACAGGTCTTGTTAATAGGGAGTGCACGGGTACACGTATTCGTGCAATCCTTGGCCGACAGTCAGCGATGCTGTCGTGCTGGTCACGCTGCCATCGTTTGACCCCGGGTCGACACGGTCGACGAACTCCGGGCCGTCGCGTCACGCGCCGGTCCGTCAGCACGCAGGGGAAGGGATGGCGACACGATTGACCGACGATGACTGGAGCCGCTGGCGCCTGTATGGGTTGGGCCTGGCTGCGTTGTTGATCATCGTGGTGCCGGCCTTGACCCTGCAGCGGCTGGCTGCCGACAGCATCAACGCCGCCAACTGGGTTGCGCACACCCAGGCGGTGGGCGCGCGCCTGTACAACCTGCAGGCCGACATCCGCGACGTGGAGTCGGCAGCGTTGACCCTGTCCAAGGGCATCGAGTCGCCGGCACTGCAGGAACGGCTGCAGATGGCCGACCGCATCAACCTCAATCTCCGCGAGCTGGCACTACTGGTCAGCGACAGCCCTGAACAGCTGGTGCGCATCGGCAAGATGGAATCGATGCTGGAGCGGCGCATGGCGCTGGCCAGGGAGATTGCCGACAGCAGCGATTCGCCGCGGCAGCGCGAGCTGATCGAGGAAATGACCTTCCAGTACCCGATCCGACAGCTGGTGCAGGAGCTGCAGGAACACGAGGACGTGCTGTTGGTGAAGCGCGCCGCCAAGGCAAGAAACCAGCAGCAGCTGGCGTCGATGGTGACCTGGACTGCACTGGTGGTGCAGCTGTTGTTGCTGGGCCTGGTGCTGTGGCTGCTGAAGCGGCAGATTGGCGGCCGCGCCGATGTCGAGCTGCGCCTGAGCAAGGCCAGCGCCCGTGCCGCGGCGGTGCTGCAGACCGTGCGTGAGCCCATCGTGCTGCTCGACAGTCAATTGCGGGTGGTACTGCACAACGCCGCGTTCACTGAACTGTATGGCGTTGAGGATGCCGATATCAGCATGCGCCAGCTGCAGGACATCGGCGATGGCGCATGGGACGACCCGTTGGTACGCCAGCGCCTGGCGGATGTATTGCTGCGCGGGCGCGAGTTATGGGATTTCGAACACCAGCAGCGCAGCGTGGATGGCCTCAACCGCACCATGCTGATCAATGCCCGGCGCATGGCCTTGCCTGACGTCGAAGATGACGTGGTGCTGATGACGATCAGCGACGTTACCGTACAGCGTGCCGTGCAACAGCACGTGGAGGAACTCAACCACCAGCTCGAAGGCAAGGTCGAGCAGATGGCTGACGTCAACCGTGAGCTGGAAGCCTTCAGTTATTCCGTCTCCCACGACCTGCGTGCACCATTGCGACATGTCGCGGGCTTTTCCGACAAATTGGGCCGCCATCTTGGCGATACCATAGACGACAAGACACAGCACTACCTCAACGTGATCAGCAGCTCGGCGCAGCTGATGGCTGCCCTGATCGATGACCTGCTGGTTTACTCGCGCCTGGGGCGTGGGGCAATGCGCCTGCAGCGTGTGGACATGCAGTCGCTGGTGGCCGATACCCGCGCACTGCTCGACTCCAACCTGAAGAACGAAGCCGGCGCGGACGGGAAGGTGCGCGAGGTGGAATGGAAGATCGGCAGGCTGCCTACGCTGATCGGTGACGAGAACATGTTGCGACAGGTCTGGCTGAACCTGCTTGGCAACGCGGTCAAGTACACTGCCGCCCGCGACAAGGCGGTGATCGAGATCAGCGCCAAGCAGCTGCCGGATGGCAGCCACCAGTTCAGCGTCATCGACAACGGCGCCGGCTTCGACATGCAATACGCCTCCAAGCTGTTTGGCGTGTTCCAGCGCCTGCACAAGGCGTCGGAATATCCAGGCACCGGTATTGGCCTGGCCAGCGTGCGACGGGTGCTTACCCGCCATGGCGGCCGCATCTGGGCCGATGCACAGGTGGACAAAGGCGCAACTTTCAGTTTTGTTCTCCCCCAGGCAACCGCTACCGAAGCATCCAACAAGGACACCGTGGAATGAGTCCCCTGCGCACCATCCTGCTCGCCGAAGACAGCCAAGCCGATGCCGAAATGGCCATCGACGCGCTGCGTGATGCCTCCCTGGCCAATCCCATCGTGCACGTGGAGGACGGGGTCGAGGCCATGGACTTCCTGCTCCGGCGCGGCGCCTTTGCCCAGCGTGAGGAAGGCCTGCCGGCCGTGCTGCTGCTGGATATCAAGATGCCGCGCATGGACGGTTTGGAAGTGCTGCGGCTGATCCGCGCCGACGAGGAGCTCAAGCGCCTGCCGGTGGTGATCCTGTCCTCCTCGCGCGAAGAGAGCGACCTGGCCCGCAGCTGGGACCTGGGCGTCAACGCCTATGTGGTCAAGCCGGTGGACATCGACCAGTTCTTCCAGGCGGTGCGGACGATCGGCACCTTCTGGGCCTTGATCAACCAAGCGCCGGAGCACGAGTAAGCACAGATGCCGAACAAGGGAGCGCCATTGGGGCCGTTGCGAATCCTGCTGGTGGAGGATTCGCCGGAAGATGCCGAGCTGGTCGTTGACCAGTTGCTTGAGGCTGGGCTGGAGATCACGTTCGAACGTGTCGACAGTGAGCCGGCAATGCGCGCGGCGCTGACCGAATGGATGCCGGACATCGTGCTGTCGGACCTCAGCATGCCCGGGTTTTCCGGCTACTTCGCGCTGCACATCCTGCGTGAGCTGCACCCCAGTGTTCCGTTCATCTTCGTCTCCGGCACGATGGGTGAGGAGACTGCGGTAGAGGCGCTGCAACACGGCGCCAACGACTACATCATCAAGCACCAGCCGGCGCGCCTGCCGTCGGCGGTGGCGCGGTTGGTACGCGAGACCCGCAGTGAGCGTGAGCGGCTGCGGGTGGAAGATGAACTGATGCGTGCGCAACGCCTGGAAAGCCTGGCCTTGCTTGCCGCCGGACTCAGCCATGACCTGCGCAATATCCTGCAGCCGCTGCTGATCATTCCGGACCTGATCCGCGACCGCAGTGACGATCCCAAGATCATCCGCCTGGCCGATGTCATCGCCGAGTGCGGTCGCCGCGGACACGAAATGGTCGATTCGATGCTGTCCTTCGTGCGCGGCTCGCGCCAGCCGAGCGAACGCATCGTGCTGCAGCGCCTGTTCCAGGCCGTGGGCATGCTGCTCAAGAGCAGCTTGCCGCGCAATGCCGAGCTGCATCTGGAGGTGTCCGACGACCGCATGGCGGTCGAGGCCAATTACACCGAACTGCAGCAGGTCTTGTTGAATCTTGCGCTCAACGCCATCCAGGCAATGCCCGACGGCGGCAGCTTGAGCCTGGTTGCCGAGCGGGTAACGGGTGAGGAAGACAAGGTGCGCATCCGCGTCAGCGACGATGGCATCGGCATGGATGCGGCCACGGTGCAGCGTTTGTTCACGCCCTTTTTCACGACCAAGACCGAAGGCACCGGGCTGGGCCTGGTGTCCTGTCACCGCATCGTCGAGAGCATAGGCGGGCAGATCCAGGTGCAGAGCCAGCTGGGCGAGGGCACCACCTTCGAACTGCTGCTGCCCATGTGCGAGAGCAGCGGCAACGAGGATGCCGAGCCGCTGGAAAGAACCCGCGTCGGCCATGGTGAGCGCCTGCTGGTGGTGGATGACGAGGCCACCCGTTTGTCGCTGCTGGGCAATGCCTTGTCCAGCCAGGGCTATCGCATGCGCTTGGCCAGCGATGGTGCGGTGGCGATGCGGCACCTGCAGGAGGCGGGCTTGCCGGACGTGGTGTTGGTGGACAGCGGCATTCCACTGTTGTCGGCCGGCCAGCTGCTGGCGGAGATGCAGGCGATGGGCTATCGCGGCCCGGCGATCGTGCTGGAGGATGCCAATGCGCCGGCCTTCGCCGATGGCGAGGCACCGTCGGGTATCAGCGTGCATGTGTTGCCCAAGCCCTTGGAGATGCAGCGGGTGTTCCGCGCGGTCGCCGACGCGCTGGGTGTGGGCTGAAGGCAACACAGACGGCATATGCGGGTTGGCAATGGCTGGCCTATGATGTGCGCCCCCTCCTACGATGCAGTGCTCAAGCTCGCCCATCGTGGCGCGGGTGGGCCTGCAGGCAAACCAACTCATGACCACCGTGCTCCTCAGCCTGGGCAGCAACCTGCAACCGCAGCACTACCTGCAAGCGGCCGTTGCCGTGTTGCGCGAACGTTTCGGCACGATCAGCGTCTCACCGGCATATCGCACCCCGGCAGTGGGTTTCGACGGCCCGGACTTCCTCAATAACGCAGTGATGCTGGACACCGACCTGCCGCTGGGCGAGTTGGACGATTGGCTGCATGCGGTGGAAGACGCGCATGGGCGTGACCGTTCCGGCCCGCGTTTCAGCGACCGTACCCTGGATATCGACGTGGTGTATTACGGCGACCTGGTGGTGGAAGGCCCCGGCCATCTGCGTATCCCGCGCCCGGAGTTGAAGCACGCCTTTGTGCTCAAGCCGCTGGCGGATATCGCCCCGGAATTTGTTGATCCTGTGCGCGGCTTGAGCCTGCAGCAGATGTGGCAGCAGCACCCGCAATATGGGCAGACGTTCGATACGGTGGAGTTGTAAGGCTTCACCGGTAGTGCCGAGCCATGCTCGGCAATAGCGTTGTCTGGGCAGCCAGGATTTCTTGAGCCCCTCTCCCGCTTGCGGGAGAGGGGTTGGGGTGAGGGCGGCTTTTCGCTCGTAAAGCCCCTGCCGAGCATGGCTCGGCACTACAGGTGGCGCATGCGGGGTTCAGGTCAGCAGGCGGCCGCCGTCCAGGCGCAGGGTCTGGCCGGTGATGTAGCCGGCGTCGTCCAGCAGCCAGCGCACCGCCGAGGCGATCTCGTGCGGGGTGCCCAGGCGGTCCAGCGGGGTGCGCTCCATCAGTTTCTGCTTGGCCGCCTCGCTCTTGCCCTGTTCGGGCCAGAGGATGGCGCCGGGGGCAATGGCATTGACCCGTACATGCGGGGCCAGCTCCAGCGCCAGGGAACGAGTCACCATCTCCAGCGCGGCCTTGGCCGAGCTGTAGGCAGGGTGCTCACGCAGCGGCTGGGTGGCGTGCAGGTCGGTCAGGTTGACGATGGCGCCGCGCTGCTTGATCAGGTGCGGGGCGGCGGCCTGTGCGAGGAAGAACGGCGCCCGCGTATTCACCGCGAACAGTTCATCCCATTGCTCCGGCTGCACCTGCCCGAACGGGGTCGGGAAAAAGTTGGAGGCATTGTTGACCAGCGCATCCAACCGGCCGAAGTGGCTGACCGCCTGTTCCACCAGGTCGGGCAGGGCGGCCACGTCGCGCAGATCGGCCTCCAGCGCCAGTACGCTGCCCGCGCGCTCGCTCTCCAGGTCGAAGGCCAGTGACTGCAGCTCCTCGCTGGATTGGTGCGCATGCAGGGCGATGCGGTAGCCATGGGCATGCAGGTGACGGGCAATGCCGGCGCCGATACGGCGCGCGCTGCCGGTGACCAGGGCCACCCGTTGGGATTCTGTCATCTGGGATTTCCTTACTCAGCTATCCTGTGCATTGTCCTCGCAAACCGCCGCATCATGCATTCCGACCTGCCAACCCCCGATTCAGACGCGCTCGCCCACAGCGAGCAGCTGGCCGCGCACCTGCGTGCGGAGATTCTTGCCCAAGGTGGTGCGGTGCCATTCTCGCGCTTCATGGAGCTGGCACTGTATGCGCCGGGTTGGGGCTATTACAGCGCAGGGGCGAGCAAGTTTGGTGCGGCCGGTGACTTCGTCACCTCGCCCGAGATCGGCGCGCTGTTTGCCGCCACCACCGCCAATGCGGTGGCGCCGGTACTGAACCAGCTCGGTCCGCAGGCACGCATGCTGGAACTGGGCGGCGGCAGCGGTGCATTCGCCGAGATCATGCTCAAGCGTTTGCTGGAACTGGATGCGCTGCCGGAGCGCTACGCGATTCTCGAGCCCAGCGCCGACCTGCGCGAGCGCCAGCGCGAACGCCTTGAGCGCGCACTGATTCCGCCGGTGTTCGCGCTGGTCGAGTGGCTGGACCGGCCGTTCGACGATGATTGGGACGGCGTGCTGTTCGCCAACGAAGTGATCGATGCGCTGCCGACGCCGCGCTTCCTCGCCGACGAAGGCGAGATCTATGAAGAGACCGTGGAGCTCGACGGCGAAGGTCGCTTCGTGCGCGGGGCGCAACCGGCCGACCAACTGATGCTGGGTGCGGTGCGGCACGTTGAGCGCTACCTGGAGCGCCCATTCGCGCACGGTTACCGTTCCGAAGTGCTACCGCAGCTGCCGTACTGGATCCAGGCCGTGGCCGGTGGCATGCAGCGTGGCGCGATGCTGTTCGTCGACTACGGTTATTCGCGCAGCGAGTTCTACCAGCACGACCGCACCGACGGCACGATGCGTGCGTTCTACCGGCACCGCGTGCACAACGACGTATTCCTGTGGCCCGGCCTGCAGGACATCACCGCATCGGTGGATTTCACCGCGCTGGCTGAAGCCGGTACCAATGCCGGTTTCGACCTCGCTGGTTACAGCAACCAGGCCAACTTCCTGCTTGGCAACGGCATCACCGATCTGCTGCTGCAGGCCGAGGAGCGCACTGATGAAGTGGGGCAGATACGCCTGCGTGATCAGCTCAAGCGACTGACCTTGCCGACCGAAATGGGCGAGCGTTTCCAGGTGATGGGCTTCAGCCGTGACGTGGATATGTCGGCTGCCTTCCTGCTTGGTGACCTGACGTGGCGGCTGTAAGCACGACGCTGAAGCCGCTGCGTCATCAGGGATTCTGGTTGGGCCTGTGGTGTGCGGCGGTGCTGACGGTGATCGTGGTCTGCCTGATTCCGCTGCCCGAAATGAACCTGCCGCAGAACAGCGACAAGGTCGAACATATGCTGGCGTACTTCGCGCTGTCGGCGAGCGCGGTGCAGTTGTTCGGCAGCCGTCGCGCGCTGTGCTGGGTTGCTGCCGGCCTGGTGGCGATGGGCGTGGGTATCGAATGGGCGCAAGGCGCGTTGACGGCCAATCGCATGGCTGACCCGATGGATGCGCTTGCCAACGCCAGCGGAGTACTGATCGGCATGCTGACAGCGCTGACGCCACTGCGGGATCTGCTGCTCAGGCTGCAAAGGCGCTGATAGCGTCGCAGTACAGTTGTGCTGGTTGCGACTGCAACTTAATTCTTTAGATAAATCAGCCATTTCCGCTGTCATGGCACTTACGCAGGCCGCCCTTGGGCTGCTACGTTTGCGCCATCACAGGCACCGCCATGGTGCCGGTGATTTTGCAAAGTCGGTGCGGTGCGGGACGTGGGTGGAGAGGACTCACGTACCGCACCGCACCTTCCCGGGAATCTCTCCCGGGGTCTTACTTCTTCGGCTGCAGATGTACCTGGTCCAGCACCCACATCTGCGGACGGGTATCGCCGCTGAAGGTCATGCACAGGTCGGTGATCTGCATGGCACCAGCTTGCAGCGGCGCCTCCAGTTCAATGAAGCCATCCTTGCCCGGCTGCTGCGGCAGCGGCACCGTGGCCAGCACACGGCCCTCGCAACCAGCGCGCACTTCAAACTCGCCGTACTGGCTCACCGGCTTGCGGAAACCGCGCTTGGCCTCCTCGGGCCGCAGCAGGCCGAAATTGTAGGGAATGCGACCGGCACGGACCTTGATCGAGGCGATGTCCTGCAATTGCGCGTCTTCCCACAACCAGCATGGGTTGAAGATGCTGACGTCGAAGTTGTCACGCTCACCGTGCAGCGGGTTGTCGTCGACCAGGCGCAACAACAGACGGCCGCCCTGCGGGCATTGGGCCAGGGTCTTGTCGTTGCGCGTCAGCAGTGACTGCGCATCGAAATTCCACTGGCTGGGCTTGTCGGCCACCGGCTTGCCGTTGAAGAAGGTCAGCGCGGTCAGTACGCTCGGCACCGGCAAGGTCAGTGCGCCGGGGTAGGCCGGTGACTGTGCGGTCGGCGTGCTGCCATCGGTGGTGTAGCGGATGTCGCGGTAGCTGAGCGGGTTGGACAGTTCCACCGTTACCTTTTCAGCTGCACGATCATCCTGGCGCTTCATCGCCACCGACAGCGCGGTCTGGCCATAGGCGATGCCCAGCGCCTTGTAGCGCTGCAACTGCGCCGGCAGGCGTGCGAGGAAGTCGTCGTAGCTCTTGTTCTGCAGCGGCGTCCAGGCGATTTCGGACAGTGCCGCCAGGCGCGGGAAAACGTTGTGCTTGAGATCCTTGCCGTTGCGGGTGTGCTCGGTCCACATATTGGCCTGCACGCCGATCACGTGCTTGCGCTGCGCCGGGGTCAGCTCGGCCGGCACCGGGTCGAAGGCGTAGACGCGCTGCATCGAGGTGAATTTGGGGCGGCCGGTGGGTTCTTCCGGCAGATTGGTCTGCAGGAAATCCAGGTACAAGGTATTGCCCGGCGTCATCACCACGTCGTGGCCATGGGTGGCCGCCTCGATACCGCCTTCGATGCCACGCCAGGACATCACCGTGGCCTGCGGCGGCAGGCCGCCTTCGATGATCTCGTCCCAGCCGATCAGCTTGCGGTCGTGGTCTTCCAGGTATTTCTCCAGCCGCTTGAGCATATGCGACTGCAATGCTTCCTCGTCCTTCAGGCCGAGCTCGCGGATATACGCTTGCACCTGCGGCGAATCCTGCCACTGGTACTTCACCGCCTCGTCTCCGCCGATGTGGATGTACTGGCCGGGGAACATCTCCAGCACTTCGGTAAGGATGTTCTCGAGGAACTGCAGGGTTTCCTCGCGCGGGTTGAACAGGTAGGGATTCACGCCCCAGTTCGCTGACGGTTGGGTCGGGCCATCGACAACCCCGTGTTCGGGGTAGGCGGCCACCGCGGCCTGTGCATGACCGGGAACGTCGATCTCGGGCACAACGGTGATGTGGCGCGCGGCGGCATAGGCCACCACGTCGCGGATCTGTTCCTGCGTGTAGTAACCGCAGTACAGGTGCGGCTTGCCATCGGGTCCGATGCCGGCTTCGCCCGCCGCCGCGCGGCAGCTGCCGACCTCGGTCAGCTTCGGGTAGCGCTTGATCTCCATGCGCCAGCCCTGGTCATCGGTGAGATGCCAATGGAAGGTATTGAGCTTGTGCGTGGCCATCGCATCAAGGATCAACTTGATGTCGTCGATGCTCTGGAAGTGCCGCGCCGAGTCGAGCATGAAGCCACGCCAGCTGAAACGCGGCGCATCTTCAATCTGCATCGCCGGCAAGGTGACGGTGTTCGTGGGTGCGGCGGCGAGCAGCTGCCACAGCGACATCGCGCCATAGAACAGACCGCGCGCGTCGCTGGCTTCCACCAATACGCCATCGCTGTTGATGCGCAGCGAATAGCTTTCGCTGGATGTGGCATTGGCAGCAGGCTTGTTGATCCGGAACTGGATGGCGCCCTTGGCCTGGCCACTGCTGCTGGGCTTGAGCTGCAACGGCGTGGTGCGCGCCAGCAGCTGGGTGAACTGTGCGGCGACCTCACTGGCGCCGTCAGCGACGATCACGCGGGTGGAGGCATCGACCACGAAGCGACCATTGCCCGGCAGTACCGACACGGGGCGCGGAATGATGCTGGCGCCTGTTACTTCGACCGGCAACAGTTGGGTGCCTGCACTAGTGGTGGCAGCACCTGCATGGCCGCTGGCGGCGCCCAGGGCGAGCAGCAGCGCAGCGTGCAGGGCATGGCTGGAAAGTCGGTGTCGGTGCATCATGGATCCTTGTTGTTGGCGGCTGGCGTACTGACGGCCGCTGTTGCGTTTGCAGTTGATGTTGCGGTTGCTGCGATCCGCTGGGGGAGGAAATGCAAGGCAGATGGCGCGGCGCTGGCCTGCGCTGTGTTGGCGGTACTGGACTGGATCATCGCATCAAGTGCAAATCCCATCAGCACGCCTTCGATATCCGCGGCAACCAGCACATCGGCCTGAAGCGCCAGGTTGCCGGCGATGCCCCATTGGAAGCCGCGCCCTTGTGGCAATGCATGGGTGGCGAGCAAGCGGCCGTCGCGTCTGTCCAGGATGCCTATTCCTGCGCCGTGCTCAAGAAAATACGGATGGCCTGCTGCCATGCCGATCAGCAGGTGATCACCCAGCGGCTGCGGCGTACCCCAGCTCCAGCCACCGACATCGGTGCGCCACAACACGCGTCCACTGATGATGTCGATTGCACTTATCTTGTGCAGGTCCGAGGAACCTATGTAGAGCGTGTTGCCATCGAAGGATGGTTCGGACTCGATCCATGAGGTCCAGAACTGGGTAAGCCAAAGCGCATTGCCGGTCCTTGCATCGATGGCATGCAGCACCCCGCTGCGGTCATTGCAGAACACGCGGCCGCGGTGCACCACCGGTGCCGCGCCTGGGCGCGCGGCGAGACGGTACTGCCATAGCGGAGTGCCGGTGCGCGCATTGAGTGCCTGCACGACACCGCCTTCGTTGACCACGAATAACTGCGTGCCGTCGCTGGCCAGGCCGTGCTGGATGCGTCCGGCAAGTTGCCGCTTCCAACGGCTGGCGCCAGTGCGCATGTCCAGTGCCTGGATGCTGCCGTCGTTGCCGCCGATATGGATCTGGCCATTGACGAGCAGTGGACGCGGGCCCTGCCACTCCCAGGCCGTCGATTGTGGCTGCGGCGGCTCGCGACTGCTGCGCGCGTCCTGGATGGAGGAGCGCCATTGCTCTTGGCCGGTCTGGCGGTCAAGCCTGTGCAGGTAGCCACCATCGCTGCTGATGAATACCGCATCGTCGGTCACCAATGCGGCCGCATAGACCGGGTAACCCACGGCGCTCGCCCAGCGCAGGCCACCGCTGGCAAGATCGACGGCAAACAAGGAGCCAGCAGTGGTGCCGACGTAGGCAGTGCCGTCGGCGATCACCGGTGAGGCGAAGATCTGGCCGCCAAGATGGGTCTTCCAGCGTGGACCTGGCAAGGACTGGGGTGAGGTCTCGGCCGAGCTCGCAGAGGGCAAGGTGCCCGGTTCGCCGCGACGCAGTCGCAGGCGTTCACCGCTGCCCAGCAAGGTGCCTGTCAGTTCCTCGCCCTGCATGCGCAGTGCCATGTGCAGGTTGCGGTGAACCAGTGTGTTGCTGTCATCAAGGTCTGCCTTGCCATGCAGGGGCAAGGAGCGCAAATGGGCTATGGGTAGATCCAGTTGCATGTCATAGCGGCCGTTGGCATCGGCTTGCAGGTTCAGGCCGATGCTGACTTTTTCGCGCGGGCTGCCGATTTCGCCGAGCCAGTAGCCGGAGAAACCTTCGGTGGCGCGTGCAATGTGTGTCGGCAACAACAGCAGGCAGGCAAGCAGCGCCATTGGCGGAAGGTGGCGATGAAGGGTGCTTGCGCTTGGCTGTTCCATGCAGTGATGCCCGATGCGTGCTGGTTGGCTGTCAGGAAACTGGCGGGAGCGATGTCCACTCCCGCCAGGTGTAGATGCTTTACGGCTTAGAAGGCAAAGCGCAGTGATGCCATGTAGCGGCGGCCACTCTTGTAAGCACCATTGAGCAGCTTTTCGTTGCCGAAGTAGCTGTGGTACTGCTCATCGAGCAGGTTCATGCCCTCCAGGCCCACGCTCAGGTAATCCGTGATCTTGTAGGTCACCGATGCATCCAGCGAGTGGTAGTCCATGGTCCACAGTTCCTGGCTTCCGTTGATGCGGGTGAAGTACTTGTCGCGCCAGTTGTAGGTGATGCGTGCAGCCAGGCGGTCTTTCTCGAAGTAGGGACTGATATTGAACTGGTTCTTCGAGTTGTACGGGAGCGGGCTGCCGTTGCTGGCTTCACCATCGGAATACGTGTAGTTGGCGATGATGCCAAAGCCTGCACCAAGATTCTGTTGCCACGCCAGGGACGCGCCCTTGATCTTGGCATCGCCACCGTTGATCGGGCGATCGACCCGATAGATGGCTTCGTCACGCTGGTTGTCGTTCCAGTGGCTTTCGTCCTGTGCGACGTTGACGATGTAATCGGCAACATCGCGATAGAACAGTGAGCCGGCCAGGATCGCGCCCTCGCTGAAGTACCACTCTGCCGAGAAATCGAGGTTGCTGGAACGATACGGATTTAGTTTCGGGTTGCCGGCCGCACCCGTCAGGGTCTGGTCCGACAGCCACATGTAGCTGGACAGATCCGAGTAACCCGGGCGTGCCATGGTCTTGGCTGCGGACAAGCGCAGTACCAGATCGTCGCTGGCCTCATACACAAGGTTGAGGTTGGGGAGAACGCTGTTGTACTTGCTGCTGCGGGTCACGTAGTCGAACGAGGAAGCAATGCGCTCCTGGGTCCATTCGCGTTGAGTGCAGCTTGGCAGGCCAGTGTTGCATTCGTAGGCACTGGAGGCGGACTCGGTACGGACATAACGCACGCCGAAATTGCCGCGCAGACGGTCGAAGCTGAAGTCCGCCTGCACGTAGGCTGCCTTGATGTCTTCCTCGATGGTCCAGGTATTGCGTACGAATTCCAGATTGCCAAGTGTGGTAGGTACCGGCTTGCTCTGCCAGGGGGCCAGCCACTTGTCACTGCTGATGTAGTCGGCCAGCTTCCAGCCATCAATGGTGAAGCGGTTGCCAAGGTCGCCGTAGCCGCTGAAGCCATCGAGGTAATTGTTCGGAAGCGGGCGCGGGTCGAACATGTCGGCCGTCGCATCGCCATAGGTCGAGATCGCATCCAACACCACGCCACGCTGGATTTGTCCGGTTTCGTGTGAGCGCTGTTTGTAGCCGGCGCGGATCAGGTAGACCGGCGAGTCGAGCTTGAAGCCGAAATCGACCTGACCATAGGTCTCCTTGTCCAGCGTCGGCTTTTCAATCAGGTTGCCGCCCCAGCCACTGCGCCAGTTGTTCTGGGTGGGCGCGTCGGTATGCCACGGGTTGGCATAGCCACCATCCATGCGGAACATGCTTGGGTCGGTGAAAGGGTTTTCACCAGTGATCTTCAGTGTGCCGGGGCTGCCGGGACCGTTGGCGATGGACCACTCGTAATCGGTGTGGGCGAGGAAGCTGGCGTAGACCTGCTTGGGGCCACCTTCGGCTTTGGTGCTGCCGACATGGCTGGATGCGAACCAGCGTTCGCTGTTCCAGTCGACCTTGACGTCATAGGTTTCTGATTCGATCTTGGCGCGACGGTTCTGCAGGTCGAAGACCATCCGGCCGTTCTTGTGCTTGCCACCGGTGATGATGCCATCCTCGATGGTGACATCGGTCAGTGTCATCAGGCTACCGTAGGTGTTGCCTGGCCAGGCGAACATCGACTGCGCCATGTGGTCGAAGTTGGCGTCGACCTTCAATCCATTCAGTTCAATGTTCAACTGCTCGATCGGCTTGAACTGCAGTGAGGCCGAGTAAGTATTGCGCTCGCGCTTCTGCTCGAAGAAATGGGCGCTGATGGTGCTGGGGCCGATGGCCTCGGGGTTCGCGTTCAACGCGTCGGCGCAGGCGCCTTGGCAGGTACCTGGCAGACGCGGCTGCGACCCGTCCGGATTCGGTGGCTTGGACCAGTCGAATGCGGTGTTGTTGACCGAGCCTGCAACGCCATCCAGACCATCGCGGTAGTTCTTGGCGCGAACCGTGTTGTACGACTCGATGCCGTCACGACGGATGCTCTCGTTGCTGGATTGTGCAGAAAGGATGAAGCCGAAGGTCTCATTGGCGTTCTTCCAGCCAAATGCAGCAGATGCGCTCGGGTCGGTCTTCTCGACGCGGTCGTTGCGCGAATAGTTCACCCGTCCGGTGATACTGATTTGTTCGGGCATATCCAGTGGCTTGCGGGTGGATACGTTTACCGTGCCACCGATGGAGCCCTCGTCCAGGCGCGACTCCGGTGATTTGAATACTTCTACCTTGCCAACCAGTTCCGGTGCCAGTAGCGAGTAGTTGAAGGTGCGGGTCGGGAAATCGGACATGTTCCAGTCGCCCGAGGCGATGGATTGGCCGTTGAGCAGGGTGCGGTTCAAGGCCGGATCGACGCCGAGGATGCTGACACGTTCGCCCTGGCCGTAGGCGCGGTCGATGGTGACGCCGGGGATGATCGTCATCGCTTCTGCGACGTTGGTTGCCGGGAATTTGCCCACGTCTTCGGCGGTGATGACGTCGACGATGCTGTCGGCATTGCGCTTGGACTCAAGTGACTGCTGCAGGCTGGCGCGGATGCCGGTGACAACGACGCGGTCCAGTTCGGTTGCATCGGGCTGCGCTTCCTGTGCGCTGGCCGCAAAGCTGATTGCCAGACAGCTGACGATTGCGGCGGTTAACTGCGACTTGCGGTGGTTCAAAGGTCTCTCTCCCTTTGCTGATGGATGGCCAGCAGGTGCTGCCGGCCAGTGATTCCCGCATCCCGTCGGGCGTGCGGAGAAACATCACGGGCAGCCTGGTGGCGGCCCGTTTCGAACGCGGTGTCAGTTCAGATCAGGCCGGTTGCAGCAGGAATCGAGAGCGCCTCATGGCGGACGCCGTTGGGAATCAATCGGATGTACTGCCGGCCTTGCTTGTCCACGTCATTCCTCGATGGGTGGGTGTGGCGGGTAACTACCGTCGTCCAGCTGGGGGTGGAGTGTGCGTGCCTTTAATTGGTTTTGCAAAAATAATTTTCATGAAAATCGTGGAATTTAAAAGATGATTTTCATCGCAATGAGTGCTTATTTAAGGCGTTCTGTACTTGAAACAGTTTTTCTTTTCATATCGAGTGAAATGGTTTTATTGAATTTCCGTCATGGAATGAAAATTATGTTTAAGTTTGATTCATTGATAACCGGCATTCCGTAGTGAAGGCACTGCCATCGTGCAGGCATAAAAAAAAGCGGGCCTGGAAAACCCAGGCCCGCTGGAGGAGAAAGAACAGCGGAAAAACAGGTATTGCGTTGCTGCTGGCTTAGAAGTTGAAGCGCAGCGAAGCGTTGTAACGACGGCCGCTCAGGTAAGCACCGCGGGTGAGCTGCTCGACGCCGGAGTAGGAGTGGTACTCCTCGTCCAGCAGGTTCATCGCATCCAGGCCGACCGACAGGTTCTCGGTGATCTTGAATGCCACCGACGCATCCAGAGAGGCGTAATCCATGGTCCACAGCTCACGGCCTGCGCTGACCTGGGTGAAGTACTTGTCACGCCAGCCGTAGGTGACGCGAGCGGTCCAGGTGTCGTTCTCGAAGAACGGACTGATGTTGAACTGGTTCTTCGAGTTGAACGGCAGCGGGCGGTTGTCGGTCGCTTCGCCATCGGAGTAGGTGTAGTTGGCGATGACACCAAAACCTGCGCCGAAGTTCTGTTGCCAGGCGATGGAGTAGCCCTTGATCTTGGCGTCACCAGCGTTGCGCGGGCGGTCGACCAGATAGGTGTCGTTCTTGTTCTGGTTCTGGTTCCAATGGGTTTCCGGGGTCGACTCGGTGAGGATGTAATCGGAAACATCGCGGTAGAAGATCGAGCCGGCGAGGATCGCGTTCTCCGAGAAGTACCATTCCGCCGAGAAGTCCACGTTGGTCGACAGGTAGGGCTTCAGGTTGGGGTTGCCGCCACCGCCGGTCAGCGCGGTATCGGACAGCCACAGGTAGGACGAGACATCGGTGTAGTTCGGGCGTGCCATGGTCTTGGCGACGGAGCCGCGCAGCACCAAGCTGTCGGTGGCGTCGAAGGCGACGTTCAAGTTCGGCAGCAGGTTGTTGTACTTGTTCTTCTGCACCACGCGGTCATAGGACGCGGCCAGCTTCTCGGCGGACCAGCTGGCCTGGGTGCAGCCGGCCAGGCCGGTGTTGCAGGCATAGCTGCCCGATTCCAGGTCGGTGGTGACGTAACGCACGCCGATGTTGCCGCGCACGCGGTCCAGGCTGAAGTCGGCCTGCACATAGGCAGCACCGATGTCTTCATTGATGGACCAGTTGTTGCGGGCGAATTCCTCGGCGCTGAACGGCGATACCACCGGCATGGTCTGCCACGGTGCCAGCCACTTGCCGCTGGTGATGTAGTCGGCCAGCTTCCAGCCATCGATGGTGAAGCGCTCGCCAAGATCGCCGTAGCCGCTGAAACCCTTCAGGTAGTTGTCGGGCAGCTCGCGCGGATCGAAATCCGAGGCCTTGGCGTCGCCATAGCCAGCCACCGATGCCAGGCCGATGCCGCGCTGGATCTGGGTGGTCTCATGCTTGCGCTGCTTGTAGCCGAAGCGCACCAGGTAGACCGGCGAGTCGAGCTTGATGCCGAAGTCGACCTGGCCGTAGGTTTCCTTGTCGGTGGTGGGCTTCTCGACCAGGTTCCCGCCCCAGCCGGTGTTCCAGGTCGGCTTGGTCGGGTCTGCGCCCCAGCCGCCATCCATCTGGAACTGGTCGGGATTCAGGAAGGGATTGGCGCCGGTGAACTCGACGCTGCCCGGCTTGCCCGGAGCATCGGCGATCGACCAGGTGTAATCGGTACGTGCGAGGAACTCACCGAACACCTGCTTCGGGCCGCCGTCGGCCTTGGTGCGGCCGATGTGGGTGGAGGCGAACCAGCGCTCGTCGTTCCAGTCAACCTTGATGTCGTAGGTTGCCGAATCCACCTGCGCACGACGGTTCTGCAGGTCGAACACGACTAGGCCGTTCTTGTGGCTGGCGCTGGTGATCAGGCCATCCTTGACGGTGATGTCGGTGAGCGTCTTCAGGCTGTTCCAGGTATTGCCCTGGTGGGTGAACATGGACTGCGCCATGTGATCGAAGTTGGCGTTGATCTTCAGCGCGTTCAACTCGATGTTCATCTGCTCGACGGGCTTGAACTGCAGTGCCAGCGAGTAGGTCTTGCGCTCACGTTCCTGTTCGAAGAAGTGCGCGCTGGTCGAGTTCGGGCCGACCGCGTCCGGGTTGGCGTACAGCGTCTCGGCACACTTGCCTACGCAGGTTGCCGGCGAGGTGGGCTGGGAGCCATCCGGGTTGGGTGCCACCGACCAGTCGGTCGGCAGGTTGGTTACCGAACCATTGGAGCCGCCGAGGCCGCCGATGTAGTCCTTCGCGCGGACGATGCCGTAGGACTCGATGCCGTCGCGGCGGATGCTTTCGTTCGAGGCCTGTGCCGAAACGATGACGCCGAAGGTCTCGGCTTCGTTCTTCCAGGCGAAGGCGGCGGAGGCGCTTGGGTCGGTTTTCTCGACGCGATCATTGCGGCCATAGCTGACGCGGCCGGAAACGCTGACCTTCTCCGGCATGTCCAGTGGCTTGCGCGTGGAGACGATCACGGTGCCGCCGATGGAGCCTTCATCGATGCGTGCTTCGGGCGACTTGAACACTTCCAGCTTTCCGACCACTTCCGGCGCCAGCAGCGAGTAGTTGAAGGTGCGGGTCGGGAAGTCGGACATGTTCCAATCGCCCGAGGCGATCGACTGGCCGTTGAGCAGGGTGCGGTTCAAGGCCGGATCGGTACCCAGGATGGACACCTTTTCGCCTTGGCCGTATGCGCGATCGATGGTGACGCCGGGGATGATGGTCATCGCTTCAGCGACGTTGGTGGCCGGGAACTTGCCCACGTCCTCGGCGGTGATCACGTCGACGATGGCATCGGCATTGCGCTTGGTTTCCAGCGACTGCTGCAGGCTGGCGCGGATGCCGGTGACAACAACGCGGTCAAGCTCGGTGGCTTCCTGGCCTGCGTCCTGCGCGTGCGCGGAGAAGCTCAGGCAGGTGACGATGGCGGCGGATAATGCGGACTTGCGGTACCTCATGATGTCTCTCCTCATCATTGATGGATGCCGGTGAACCGGCCGGATTTTTCAGTGGGAACCCGTGCACGAGCAGACAGCCCCATGCACCTGCGGTACTGCCGGATTCGACGCGACGGGTTCAATTTCCCTGCGTCCCAGATACCAACTGGCGGCGCCGATGACGCCCAGTTGCCCGTGCTCTACCAACTTCACGGGAATGCGTTGCAGCGCCTCGCGCATCGGCCCCTTGTTGAGGAGGCGCTCGGCGAAGCTGCTGTTCAATAGGAACTGGCTGATCTTCGGCAGGATGCCGCCGGCCAGATAAATGCCACCCTGGGCACCGTACAGCAGCGCCATGTCGCCAATGGTTGAACCGAGGATCGCGCAGAACAGCTGCAGCGTCTGTTCGGCAACCGGGTCGCTGCCATCGCAGGCGGCGGCGCTGATCGCATCGGGTGTGCGGTGCGTTGCATGGCAGTCACGCACCACGCACAGCGCGTTGTACAGGTTGAGCAGGCCCGGCCCTGACAGCGCGTGCTCGATGGCGACATGGCTGCGCCCTTGCAGCATCTGCTGCAGCACCGCCATCTCCAATTCAGTGCTGGCGCTCAGTGAGGCCTGGCCGGCTTCGGTGGCCAGCACCATCGAGCGGCTGCCATTGGGGATCCAGAGTGCAGCGCCCAGGCCGGTGCCGGGGCCGACGATCAGCACCGGGCCTTCGCTGGCAGCGGCGGGGCCGCTCAGCAGCAGCGCGTCGCCGTCGTCGATGTGCGCGGCGGCGTGGGCAACGGCTTCGAAGTCATTGACCAGGTGCACGGCGGCAAAGCCGAGGTCGTCTCGGATGCGGTTGCAGGACAGCGGCCACGGCAGGTTGGCGGAAATCACGGTGCCGTCGGGCAGGGCATAGCCGGCACTGGCGATGGCGCATTCGCGCACGGTGGCGCGGTCAACCGGGAACTGGGCAAGGATGCTGCTCAGGTCCGGGTAGTCGGCGCAGCGGTACTGGCGGTAGGCCAGCAACTGCATCGGCGCGCTGGCGCTGCTGCCCGGCTGCACCAGCCCGACGCGGACGTGGGTGCCGCCCACATCGGCGGCCAGCAGCGGCGCAGCAGATGCAGGAGTGGTCAGCTTGGCTGTTGGATTCCGGCTGGCAACCACGCACGTCCCCTGGAAGTTGCGCGACACCTGATGGCGTTGCGGCATGCGGAGTGTCAGCGCTTCGTGACAACGATGTCAAGGTGCGATGCAAAAAATTTTCATTGCAGCGCAGGAGCGATGGCATGAGCTAATTCAATGATTTAAGGAGGTATTTTTGTTTCATGTGAAATTCAATGCAGGTTTTGCATGAGGGTTGCTGGCTCAAGTTTCAGTCCGTGAAATTTTTTGGCATGGCCAGATGGCTTGTGGGAGCAGCGTCAGCCGCGACGCCCGCAGCCCCGAGGGGTAGAGGTTCCATGCCTCAGGCAAGCCTCTGGCGCCGGCCAGCGGGCTTTCTGGCGGCTGAAGTAACCGTGGCTTCGCGGCTTACGCCGCTCCCACAACCATCGGCCAGGAGAGGGGAGGGCGTGTTGCTGCAGGAGCGGCGTAAGCCGCGAAGCTGACAGCAATGAAGCGAGGGTCATCGCGTCGCCCGGATGAAAACGCACATGCAGTTGGCCGGCGAGCAAGGAATATGCAGGCAGTTGCATCTGTGGCTTCGCGGCTTACGCCGCTCCCACAAGTCATCTCGCCAAACGGCAGAAGGCCACCGCATGCGGTGGCCTTCTGCTTGCATCAAACCACTGTGTGGATCACTTGCCCGGTTCGAGCTTGATCCAGTCCAGCGTCCACATGTTGGGGCGGGTGTCGCCGGTGAAGCGCACACACAGGTCACCGCGGGTCGCAGGGGCGGTGATGGTGGCATCCAGCTCCAGGAAGCCATCGGCGGCGGGATCGGCCGGCAGCGGGATCGATGCCAGCGGCTTGCCTTCGCAGTTGGCCAGCAGTTCCATCTCGCCGTGAGCCGTGCGCGCCGGTGCGAACTTTCGCGCCGGCTCGTCATGGGCCAGCTGGAAGTTGTACGGAATGCGGCCGGCACGCACCTTGATGCGGGTCACGTCCGACAGATCGACATCGCTCCACAACCAGCACGGGTTGAAGATGTTGACGTTGAACACTTCGCGCTGACCTTCGGCCGGGCCATCGTCTTCCAGGCGCAGCAGCAGCTTGCCGCCATTCGGGCACAGGCCGAGCTGGGTGTCTTCGCGGACCAGCAGCGATGCCGCGTCGAGCTTGAAGGTGTTGGCGGCGGCCAGCGGCTTGCCGTCAAAGAACGCAGCGGTCTGCACCTGCAGCGGCACCTTCAGCTGCAGCGGCTGTGCGTACAGCGGCGAGCTGGCGGTGACCGTGCTGCCATCCAACGTGTAATGCACCGGGTAGCCCAGCGGATTGTTCAAGCTCACCTGCACCGCGCCAGTGCGGTGCTCGCCCTTGTCGATCATGTCGACCTGGAACGGCGTCTTCGCATAGGCGATGTCCATCGCCTGGTAGCGCTGCAACTGGCGCGGCAGGCGCTGCAGGAAGTTGCTGAAGTTGCGCTTGTCCTGCGGGCTCCAACCGGTTTCCGCCACTGCAGCCAGGCGCGGGAACAGGTTGTGTTCCAGGTTCTGGTTGTTGCGGGTGTGCTCGTTGAACATGTTGGCTTGCAGGCCAAGGATGTGCGAACGCTTGTCCGCTGCCAGCTCGGCCGGTACCGGCTCGAACTCGTAGGCTTTCTGCAGGGTGATCGTAGCCGGCCGGCCCGGTGGCTCGTTCGGCGACTCGGTCTGCAGGTAATCCATGTACATGTGGGTGACCGGCGACATCACCACGTCGTGGCCTTCGCTGGCGGCCTTGAGTCCACCCTCGGTACCGCGCCAGGACATCACCGTCGCTTCCGGCGGCAGGCCGCCTTCGAGGATCTCATCCCAGCCGATCAGGCGCTTGTCGTGCTGCTCAAGGAACTTCTCCAGGCGCTTGATGATATGGCTCTGCATTTCCATTTCATTCTTTGCACCGAGCTCACGCATGCGCTCCTGCACGCGCTTGGAAGCGATCCACTGGTCCTTGACCGCTTCGTCACCGCCGACATGCACGTACTTGGAGGGGAACATCTGGATCACTTCTTCCAGAACGTTCTCGAGGAACTGGAAAGTCGCTTCCTCGGTGTTGAACAGGTTCGGGAACACGCCCCACTGGTTGTCGATGACCAGCTTCTGCTCGGTGGTGCCCAGTTCCGGGTAGGCAACGATGGCGGCGGTAGCGTGGCCGGGGACGTCGATTTCCGGGATCACCTGGATGTGGCGCTCGGCCGCATAGGCGATGATTTCGCGGATCTGTTCCTGCGTGTAGTAGCCGCAGTACTGGCGCGGCTCGCCGGTGGCGGCATTGATGCCGGCATCGCCCAGCGGCACGCGGCAGCTGCCGACTTCGGTCAGCTTCGGGTAACGCTTGATCTCCATGCGCCAGCCCTGGTCATCGGTCAGATGCCAGTGGAAGGTATTGAGTTTGTGCTGCGCCATCGCATCGAGCAGCTTCTTGATCTCGTCCATGCTCTGGAAGTGGCGTGCCGAGTCCAGCATGAAGCCACGCCACGGGAAGCGCGGGGTGTCATTGATGGTTGCGGCGGCGACGTGGCCGGGCGTATTGCCGGTCAGCAGCTGTGCGGCCGTGACCGCGCCATAGAACAGGCCGACATCATCACCGGCGCTGATATCGATGCCGGTGTTGGAAACCTTCAGTGCATAGCCTTCGGCGGTATTGGTTGCCGAAGGGTCGAGGCGGAAGCGGATCTGCGCCTTGCTGGCATTGTCGGCGATGGCCAGGGTCGGGCCGCCGTTCTGCTTCAGCAGGGTCACGAATTGTGTGGCGGCACGGCGGGCGGCCTCATCGTTGCCGCCGACGCGTGCGGCGCTGCTCAGCACGAAGTCCTTGCCGCCGTCAGCCTGGTAGCTGGCGGGCAGGGGGACAAGCGAAGGGGCGGAGGTGGTGTCGGCGGCCTGTACCTGCAGGGCGGACATGCCCAGCAATACGCAGCTGCTGAGCCACGGCGCGCGGCTGCGCTTGTGGAAGGACTTCGTCATGGGCGGAGCTCCTGTCTGTGCTTGGGCGGCAGTGTGTAGTGCCGCAGGAATCTTGTGTAGTGCCGAGCCATGCTCGGCAAGGTGTAGCTGTTGCTGCTGTTGTTGTAGTGCCGAGCCATGCTCGGCAGCGCAAGCAATGCCGAACGAAGCCGATGCCGACATGGCTCGGCACTACATGGGGCAAAGGCATTGCCGAGCATGGCTCGGCACTACGCCAAAGGCTAAAAAAACCGGGCCCGGAATGATCCAGGCCCGGCGGGTCACGCTAACCGGCGATGGTGCTTGCCGGGATCGATCAGAACTTGAAGCGCAGGTTGGCCATGTAGCGACGGCCGGTGTAATACTCCGCTGCCAGCGCCTCCTCCTGCGCAACATACTGCTTGTACTTCTCGTTCAGCAGGTTCATCGCATCCAGCGAAAGGCTCAGGTTGTCGGTGAAGTTCCAACCCAGGCTGGCGCTCAGGTCGGCATACGCAGCGGTGGTTGCGGCCGGTGCGCCAGCGACATAGCCCACGCCCTCGTACTTGCTGCGCCAGTTGTAGTTGACGCGGACGCTGAACTGCTCGTTTTCAAAGTACGGGCTGACGCTGACGGTGCTGCGCGACAGATAGGGCATGTTGTTGCCCGCATCTGTATCGCCAGTCGCGTAGGTGTAGTTGGCAATCAGGCCCAGGCCGGTATCGCCAAACGCCTGCTGGTAGTTGACGTTGAAGCCGCGGACGCTGGCGCCGCCAGCATTGCGCGGACGGGTGACGCTGTAGTCGCAGAAGCCATCGGCCAGACAGCCATGCGAACCAACGGTAGTAGCCCAGGTTGCCGGGTTGCTGTCACGCATCGAGTTGTAGCGGCGCTCGGTGCCCGGGGTCTGCAGTACGTAGTTCTGGGTCTGCTTCAGGAACACGGAGCCGGCCAGGATCGACTGCGGTGCGAAATACCACTCGGCCGACAGATTGAAGTTGTAGGCCTTGTACGGATCCAGATCCGGGTTGCCGCCCGAGCCGGTCATCATGGTGTCGTTGAGGAACAGGTTGTTCGACATCAGGTTGTACGGCGCCCAGGCGATGACCTTGGCAGCGGATGCGCGCAGCACCACGTCGCTGCCGTTGTCATAGACAAGGTTGAGCGAGGGCAGCATGTTGCTCTTCTTGCTCTTGCTGGTCTGCCACCAGTCGGCAGGTGCCGGCAGTACCGGTACGTTGTCGCCATATACATAAGCGCTGCTGTCGGTCTTGGTCTGGACCCAGCGAAGGCCAACATTGCCGCGCAGGGCGCCGGTGGAGAAGTTCAGCTGCGTGTAGGCGGCGGTTGTCTTCTGTTCCAGTTCCCAGGTGTTGTTCAACAGGCTGGAAGCGTCAGAGCGGGAGTAATCCACCGGGCTGCCATGGATCCAGTTGATCACGTTGCCCTGGCCAACCTGCGGGTGGTGGCTGGTGTTGCCGAACACGCCGCCCATGCTGCCGAGCAGGTTGGTGTTGCCGATGGTGCCGACATCAGCCAGTGTGCCGGTACGAACACCGCCGTACACGCCCAGGCCGTAGTTCTCGGTATGTTCGGTGCGGCGCACGCCGACCAGAAGCTGGTTGAAGATGCTGTCGAAGTTTTTGCTGAAATCCAGCTGCGCGTACTTGTCCTTGGCTTCGGAACTGAACACGCCGTTGTTGCCGAAGATGTTGCCCCAGTTGGCCGGATCGTAGTAGTCAGCCTGATTGTCGGCCTGGAAGCCCTTGCGGTAGTCCCAGCTGTAGGCGCCGCTGTAGACCGGCTCGATCAGGTACTGGCTGATGTTCGGGTTCTCGGACTTGCTGGTGCCGATCTTGCCGCCCAGCTTCCAGCCGTCACCGCGATACTGCAGGTCCAGGTCAACACCCTTGGTCGTGACTTCCGAGAAACGCACCTGGTTGTCGTAGATGATGCCGGTGCCGCTACCCGGATTGGCATTGGTGTGACCGCCAGTGACGAAGCCGCCCGGGCCAGTCGGGTTGAAGTAGTCGACGGCCTGCATGGACGAGTTGTTCTGCGTCATGAAGTTGTACATCGACTGGTTGTAGCTGTCGAAGTTCTCCTTGATGTACAGGCCGCTCAAAGTGCCTTCGAACTGGTCGTTGGGCTTGAACTGCAGGTTCACCAATGCGCTGTCGCGCTTGCGCTCCTGCTGGAAGTAAGCAACGTTGACTTCCTGGGCGACGCGATCGGTTGGACGCAGCTCACCCTTGGCGATCTGTGCGGCAACATTCGGATTGACTGCGGCGAAGTCGGCAACGGTGCTGTAGCCGAAGATCTCGATGCCCTGGCGATCGACCTTTTCTTCGTGGCGCTGTGCGGCGACGTTGACGCCCCAGGTGGAGTCGTCGTTCTTCCAGCTGTACAGCACCGAGATGTTCGGGCTGCCCTTCTCGGCCTGGTCGTTGTAGCTATAGCCGACCGAGCCACTGACCGAGTTGGCGTCCATGTCCAGCGGCTTGCGTGAATGCATCATCACCGTGCCACCGAGGCTGCCTTCCGGCAGACGGGCCTCGGAGGACTTGATGATTTCCAGGCGTCCCAGTACTTCCGGGGCAAGCATGGTGTAGTCGAAGCCGCGATTCGGCGATTCGCCGTACAGCCAGATAGCCTGGGCCACCGGGTGGCCATCGATGAAGCTCAGGTTGAGGCTTGGATCGGTGCCGTCGATGCTGACGCGCTCGCCCTGGCCAAAGCGGCGGTCGATGGTGACGCCCGGGATCAGTGCCATGGCTTCAGCGGCATTGGTGTTCGGGAACTTGCCGATGTCTTCGGCGGTGATCGACTCGGAGACAGTGTCGTTGTTGCGCTTGGTGTCCAGCGACTTTTCGAGACTGGCGCGGATGCCCGTGACGGTCACGGTGTCCAGGTCGGTGGCGGTCTTTGCGGCTTCCTGCGCGTGTGCGCCGAAAGCGAGACAGCTGATGATGGCTGCCGAAAGCATAGTCTTGCGATGCATGTTGTCTCTCCTCAACATCAAGATTGATGGCACTGCGTGCCGCGTTACTACGGGTCCTGCTGGTGGATCTGTTGCTTATGCTGCTGAAGGCTTACGTGGCCGACTTTTCCAGATACCAACTGGCGGCGCCGATGACGCCCAGTTGCCCGTGCTCTACCAGCTTCACGGGAATGCTTTGCAGCGCCTTGCGCATCGGCCCCTTGTTGAGGAAGCGTTCGACGAAGGTGCTGTTCAAAAGGAATTGGCTGATCTTCGGCAGGATGCCGCCAGCCAGATAGATGCCGCCCTGCACGCCGTAGAGCAGGGCCATGTCGCCGATGGTCGAGCCGAGGATTCCGCAGAACAGCTGCAGGGTTTCCACGGCCAGCGGGTCACTGCCATCGCAGGCGGCGGCACTCACTGCATCGGGGGTGCTGTGTACCGGCGCGACGCCGCGCACCGCGCACAGCGCGTTGTACAGATTGAGCAGGCCGGGGCCGGACAGCGCCTGTTCGATCGACACATGTGGACGGTCCTGCAGCATCTGCTGCAGCACGGCCATTTCCAGTTCGGTGGTGGCTGCCAGCGAGGCCTGGCCGGCTTCGGTTGCCAGAACCACCGAGCGGTTGCCGACCGGGATCCACACCGCGGCGCCAAGACCGGTGCCCGGGCCGATCACCAGGGTCGGCCCGCGCTCGGCCTCGGCCGGACCGGTCAGCTGCAACACCTGGCTGGCACTGATATGGCCGGCGGCATGCGCGACGGCTTCGAAGTCGTTTACCAGGTGCACGCCGGCAAAGCCGAGGTCATCGCGGATGCGGGTGGAAGACAGCGGCCACGGCAGGTTGGCGGAGATCACCGTGCCGTCCGCCAGCGCGTAGCCGGCGGTGGCGATCACGCAGTGCTCGACCGGCGGGTTGTGGCTGGCGAAGTCGGACAGGATCGCGCTGAGGCTCGGATAGTCCGCGCAGCGGTATTTGCGGTAGGACAGAACATCGATGGCCGGGTCGTTTGCCGCTGCCGCCTGGATCAGACCAACGCGGACGTGTGTGCCGCCCACGTCGGCGGCGAAGAAGGGCCGGCTGGCGGGGTCAAGGCGGGTGGTCTGTAGTGGGGGGACGACAGCGGTCACTCGGGTTCCCTATGGCGAGGCGGAGCGCCCGGAGGGGCACCATTCGGGGGCGAGTCTGTAATCGTTCTGACAACGATGTCAACGAATAATTGAAACTTTCGATGTTGCGCCGCAGCGCGTCTGCGCAAACCTTACGGCGCCTGCATTTGTTGCATTCGATAGGGTGTAGTGGCCGAACTGGCGGGGTTTTCCGCCGAAAGCCTGATTCCGACAGGCTCGCGGGGCGTTCCTGATGAGCGATGGGAATGGACCGGCGTGGAGGCGTTGTTGACAAACTTGTGCGCAGCAAACAATAAATGTGACAACGTTGTTCCCACGTAATTCGCCGGACGGCCCGATCCGTCTCCCGCATCCGCAGGAGCTTTGCCCATGTCTGCTGTTCCCGACTCGACGCCGCGTACCAGCATGGCGTCGTCCATCGCCATCGTCGGCGTGTTGTTCTTCATCATCGGCTTCTGTACCTGGATCAACGGCCCGTTGATCACCTTCGTCAAGCTGGCCTTCGACGTGAACGAGGTGTCAGCCTTCCTGGTACTGATGGTGTTCTACCTGTCGTACTTCTTCCTGGCGCTGCCGGCTTCGTGGATCCTCGGCCGCACCGGCATGAAGAAGGGCTTGGCGCTCAGCCTGGCGGTGATGGCGGTTGGTGCGATGGGCTTCGGTGAGTTCGCCACGCAGCGCTGGTTCGGTGGTGCGCTCGCCGGCCTGTTCGTCATCGGCGGCGGTATGGCCTTGCTGCAGACCGCGGTCAACCCGTACATCAGCATCCTCGGTCCTATCGAAGGTGCCGCGCAGCGCATTGCATTGATGGGGATCTGCAACAAGATCGCCGGCATCATCGCGCCGGTGGTGATCGGTACCTTCGTGCTGCATGGCATTGGTGACCTGGAAAGCCAGGTACAGGCCGCAGACGCTGCCACCAAGGCCGATCTGCTCAACACCTTCGCAGCCAAGATACACACACCCTACATGGTGATTGCCGGTGTGCTGCTGCTGGTTGCGGTTGGCGTGCTGTTCTCGCCGCTGCCGGAAGTGCAGCCGGACCAGGCCAATGCCGTGGCCAACGACGGCAAGGCCGCCAAGCGCAGCATCTTCCAGTTCCCGCACCTGTGGCTGGGCGTGATGTGTCTGTTCGTCTACGTCGGCGTGGAAGTGATGGCAGGTGATGCCATCGGTACCTACGGCAATGCCTTCGGCCTGCCGCTGGACCAGACCAAGCTGTTCACCTCCTACACCCTGTTTGCGATGCTGGTGGGTTATGTGATCGGCCTGTTGGTGATCCCACGCTTCATCTCGCAGGAGAAGTACCTGGCGGTGTCGGCGGTGCTGGGCGTGGTCTTCACCCTGGGCGCCTACTTCACCCACGGCTATGTGTCGGTGGGCTTCGTTGCCGCGCTGGGCTTCGCCAACGCCATGATGTGGCCGGCGATCTTCCCGCTGGCAATCCGCGGCCTGGGCCGTTTCACCCAGATCGGCTCGGCCCTGCTGGTGATGGGTATTGCCGGCGGCGCGATCATCCCGCAGGCCTTCGCCCTGCTCAAGCACGCGTACCCGGAACACTTCCAGCTGGTGTTCGCCGCGCTGATGATCCCCTGCTACCTGTACATCCTGTACTTCGGCACCGTTGGTCATAACGCGGGCAAGGCACGTGGCGCCTGAATCAAGCATCATGGCGGCAATCGAGCCAACGCGGGAACCGGTAATGCGTAGACCCACCATCAAGGATGTCGCCGAGCGTGCCAAGGTCTCATTGAAGACCGTCTCGCGGGTGATCAACAACGAGCCTTCGGTGATGCAGGCCACCCGCGCGCGCGTATTGCGCGCGGTGGCCGAGCTGGACTACGAGCCCGATCCATCCGCGCGCAACCTGCGCAGCAACACGACGTTCGTGATCGGGCTGGTGTATGACAACCCCAATCCGTACCACATCATCGGGGTACAGAACGGCGTGTTGTCGGCCTGCCGCGAGACCGGTTTCGGCCTGCAGATCCATCCCTGCGATTCGACCTCGCCGATGCTGGCCGAGGAGCTCGCCGACTGGGTGCAGCGTTCGCGTCTGGCCGGGTTGGTGCTGACCGCGCCGATGTCCGAGCGTCCGGAGCTGGTGGCTGCACTGAATGCACGCGGCATCAAGACCGTGCGGATCATTGCTGCCACCGAAGACCCCGGCGATGGCCCCTGTGTGTTCGTTGATGACCGCGATGCCGCCTATGAAATCACCGAGCACCTGATCCAGCTCGGCCACCAGCGCATCGGCTTCCTGTGGGGTGGAACCTCGCACCGTTCCAGTGGCGAGCGTTACGCCGGCTACGAAGCGGCGCTGAAGGACTACGGCATTCCGTTGGACAAGCACCTGGTCATCCCCGGCGACTACACCTTCGATGATGGCTTCCGTGGTGCGCGCCGCCTGCTGGCGCTACGCGAGCCGCCTACCGCCATCTTCGGCTCCAACGACGAAATTGCCGCCGGCGTGCTGGCCGCAGCCAACTCGGCCGGTTTGAACGTGCCTTACGACCTGTCCATCGCCGGCTTCGAGGACAGTCCGTTCTCGCGCCAGTCGTGGCCGGCACTGACCACCGCCAAGCAGGCCACCGGCGACATCGCCCGCCATGCTGCGCGCCTGTTGATCAGCCAGCTGCGCACCGATGCCTACGAAGACAGCCCGGCACAGCTGCAGAACCAGGGCTTCGTACCGCAGCTGGTGGTACGTGGTTCCACCGCGCCGCTGCGCCAGCAGCCGTCGCGACCTCCTTCATCTCCCCCCGACCTCTCCGAGTAACGATCCATGGCACTGCCGAGTGAAACCGAAACCCTGATGTTCAACGAGGCCGCGGAAAGCGCCTCTGTCATCGCCGCCCAGTTCGCACGCAACCGCGACGTGGTGCAGGCCCTGGCCGCAGACCTGCGCCAGAACCCGCCACCGTTCGTTGTCACCTGCGCCCGTGGCAGTTCCGATCACGCGGCAACCTATGCCAAGTATCTGTTCGAGACCCAGCTCGGCCTGGTGACCGCCTCAGCCTCGCCGTCGGTGGGCTCGGTCTATGAAGCGCCGCTGCAGCTGCGCGGCGCGCTGTACATCGTTATCTCGCAGTCGGGCAAGAGCCCGGATCTGCTGCGCAATGCCGAGGCCGCCAAGGCTGCCGGCGCGCGCGTGGTGGCGCTGGTCAATGTCGAGGATTCGCCGCTGGCACTGCTGGCCGAAACCGTCATTCCGCTCGGTGCTGGCGTCGAGCGCAGTGTCGCCGCGACCAAGAGCTATCTGGCCTCGCTGGCGGCGATCCTGCAGCTGGGCGCGTACTGGAAGAACGATCCGGCGCTGATCGCTGCGCTGGACGCATTGCCGGCCGCGATGTCCGAAGCCTGGGCATGCGACTGGACGGCGGTGACCGAAGGCCTGGTCGATGCGCACAACCTGTTCGTGCTCGGCCGTGGCCCGGGCCTGGCTGCCGCGCAGGAGGCCGCGCTGAAGTTCAAGGAAACCTGTGGCCTGCACGCCGAAGGCTATAGCTCGGCCGAAGTGAAGCACGGGCCGATGGCGCTGGTCGGCCGCGATTTCCCGGTACTTGCCTTTGCCCAGCCCGACGAAACCGGTGCCGGCACCCGTGCCGTGGCCGAAGAGTTTGCTGCGCGCGGCGCGCAGGTGTGGCTGACCGGCGAGGGCGGCAACCTGCCGACTGCAACCGCACCGCATCCGCTGTGCGCACCGCTGCTGACAATCCAGAGCTTCTACCGCGCGATCAACGCGCTGGCGCTGCACCGTGGCAACAACCCGGACCTGCCGCCGCACCTCAACAAGGTGACGGAAACGGTCTGATGAAAACCGCGCTGCGCAATGGCCGGGTACTTGCCGGCGAGAACTTCCGTGACGATGTCGCGGTACTGATCGAAGACGGCCGCATCACCGCGGTCGTCGCCAGCAATGACCCGGCGGTTGCCGCGGCCGATGCTCAGGTGGACCTGGGCGGCGGTTGGTTGCTGCCCGGTTTCATCGACGCCCAGGTCAATGGCGGCGGCGGTGCGCTGTTCAACAACCAGACCGACGTAGATGCATTGCGCACGATGGTGGCCGGGCATCGCCGTTACGGCACCACCGGCATGCTGCCGACCCTGATCAGCGACGACGCAGAGGTGATGGCGCGTGCGGTGCAGGCCACGCGCGAGGCAATCGCCGCCAAGGTGCCGGGCGTGCTCGGCATCCATCTGGAAGGCCCGTACATCGCCCCGGCGCGCAAGGGTACGCACGATGCGGGAAAGTTCCGTGTGCCGGATGCCGATGAAGTACGCATGGCGACGGCGCTGGACAACGGTGTCACGTTGATTACCTTGGCGCCCGAACGCGTGCCGCTGGCGACGATCCAGCAGATGGTCGCCAATGGCGCCATCGTTGCTGCCGGTCATACCGCCGGTACCTACGAAGAAATTCGCGCCGGTCTGGATGCCGGCATCACTGGCTTCACCCATCTGTACAACGCGATGTCGCCGCTGCAGGGGCGTGATCCCGGTGCGGTCGGAGCGGCGCTGGAAGATGCCGACAGCTGGTGCGGTGTGATCGTCGATGGCGTGCATGTGCATCCGGCCAGCCTGCGCGTGGCGCTGGCGGCCAAGCCGCGTGGCAAGGTGTTCCTGGTCACTGATGCGATGCCGATGGTCGGTTCGGACAACCCGGCGTTCGAGCTGTACGGCGAGACCATCACCGCTGTTGATGGCGTGGTCCGCAATGCTGCGGGTGCTCTGGCCGGTTCTGCCTTGGACATGATCACCGCCGTGCGCAATACGGTTGGCCTGCTGGGTCTCTCGCTGGCCGAAGCTTCGCGCATGGCGTCGACCTATCCGGCGCAGTTCCTTGGCCTCGATGATCGTTACGGACATATCGCGGCCGGCTACCAGGCCGATTTCGTATTGCTGGACGCCGATCTGCAGGTGCAGGCCACCTGGATTGCTGGTCAGCGCGACTGAGCTTCGGTCTGTGAGTAGTGCCCATGAATAAAGCCATCCGTTACGCCTCGGTGGATGCCCTGCGCGGTATCACCGTGGCAGCCATGCTGCTGGTCAACAACCCCGGCAGCTGGAGCCACGTCTACGCACCGCTGCTGCATTCGGAATGGCATGGCTGCACGCCGACCGATCTGGTGTTTCCGTTCTTCCTGGTGATTGTCGGCGTGTCCATCGCTCTGGGCGTCGTGCCGCGGGTGGAGCAGGGCGCTGATCGTGGTGCGCTTACCAGGACGGTGTTGATCCGCGCTGGGCGCATCCTCGGTCTGGGCTTGCTGCTGCACTTCCTTGCCTGGTGGTGGTTGGACCTGGCGCATTACCGGCCATGGGGCGTGTTGCAGCGCATTGGCGTGTGCTTCGCCGCCGCTGGCATGGCGGCGATCTGGTTGAAGCCGCGGCTGCAGTGGTTGTGCATCGGCGTGCTGCTGTCCGGCTACGCCGCATTATTGGTGGCCGGCGGCTCGCTGGAGCCCTGGCTCAATCTGAGCAGCCGCATGGATACTTCTTTGTTCGGCGCGCTGCTGTATCAATACGACCCGGCGACCGGCCACGGCCATGATCCGGAAGGGCTGATGTCCACACTGGGCGCACTGGCTTCGACCTTGCTTGGCCTGCGTGCGGGTGCGCTATTGCGTCTGCGCCCATGGCGACTGCTGCCTGCTGCCGTGCTGCTATTGCTGGTCGGCTGGCTGTGGTCGCAATGGCTGCCCTTGAACAAGAACCTGTGGACCTCGTCGTATGTGCTGTGGACCGCTGGCTGGGCATTCGCCGGGCTATGGCTGGCGCACATCCTGATTGACTGCCGGCAGTGGCCGGCGCTCGGTCGCCGCTTTGGTGTCAACGCGATCACCGCCTATGCCGGCTCCTCGGCGATGGTGCTGGCGATGATGGCGACTGGCAGCTGGGGCTGGCTGTGGGAACACCTGTTCGACCGCTGGCTGAGCCCGTTGGCTGGCGCACAGTTCGCCTCGATGGTGATGGCATTGAGCTTCGTGGCGATCTGGTGGTTGCCGATGGCATGGATGGACCGCCGAAAAATCTACCTGAAGATATGAGGCTGCGATTTGTAGGAGCGGCGTAAGCCGCGAAGCTGACGATGCGAAAGGCATCGCTGGATTGTGCGATTGCATCTGCTGCGGTTGGCGATGTATCACCAGCTTCGCGGCTTACGCCGCTCCTACAAACAGTCCCGCTCCCGGTTCTTTCGCGGTCTTAGGCAATCACCGCGCCGCGCTGATTGCCTTGATGCGTGCCTTTTTCAAAGCTTCGCCGATGGCCGGGCCTTGCAGGCCCTCCGTCGCGATGTCGCGTGCATTGATTGCCAATGCTGCTGCATGCAGGCGCTGCAGGGTTGCCCGCTGCGGGTAGTCACTGTCCTCGAAGTCGAGACGGCCGCGCTTGTCGCACTCGCAGACCAAACCCATCTGCGCGATGCGCTCGGGACGACGGAAGCCGTCGCAGCGCTGGATCAGCTCCAGCACGGTTGCGTCGCGCAGTTCGTCGATGCGATGCACGTTGAGGTGTTCGCGGCAGACTGCTTCGGCCAACTGGCGATGGTCGAGGGGAATCTTCAGTCGCTCGCAGAGTTTGGCCAGCGGTTTCAGGCCGCGCTGCTCATGCATGATGTGGCGTGGCAATTCGTCCTCGGGCGTCAGCGCCTTGCCAAGATCATGGGTGAGTGCAGCGAAGCCGATCAGGTCATCGCCTGGCGCAAGTTGCGCGGCCATGTCGCTGACCATTTCCTGGTGGATGCCGGTATCCACTTCCGGGTGGAACTCGGCACGTTGCGGCACGCCATACAGCGCGTCCACTTCCGGCAGGATCACCGCCAGCGCGCCAGTGTCGTGCAGGCAGCGCAGGAAGGCGGAAGGTTGTTTCATGGTCAGGCTGCGGCGCAGCTCCTGCCAGATGCGCTCCGGCACCAAGGCATCGAGTTCACCGCTGGCAGCCATTTCGCGCATCAGTTCCGCGGTTTCTGGCGCAAGCGTGAATCCAAGCGGCGCGAAGCGGGCCATGAAGCGCGCGGCACGCAGCACGCGTAGTGGGTCCTCGACGAAGGCAGGGCCGACATGGCGCAGCACGCGTTGTTCGATATCGCGCACGCCGCCCCAGGGATCGGCCAGCTCACCGGTTTCTTCATCGCGGGCAATGGCGTTGATGGTGAAGTCGCGGCGTTGCAGGTCTTCTTCCAGCGTCACCGAGGGATCGGCATCGACCACGAAGCCGCGATAGCCGCGGCCGGATTTGCGCTCGGTACGTGCCAGCGCGTATTCCTCGCCGGTCAACGGGTGCAGGAACACGGGGAAATCCTTGCCAACGGCTTTGAAACCATCCGCTTCCATCTGTGCCTGGGTAGCGCCAACCACCACCCAGTCGCGGTCACCGGCTTTTTGGCCGAGCAGGGTATCGCGGACAGCGCCGCCGACGAGATAAGTCTTCATGCGGCCATGATAAGTCGGATGTGGTGTTGCACATGTAGTGCCGAGCCATGCTCGGCAGGGGCTGTATCGGGAAGGCCCCTGCCGAGCATGGCTCGGCACTACAGAAGGGGCTTTACCGGGAAGGCCCTAGCCGAGCATGGCTCGGCACTACAGGTGTTACGGGGCCGATTGGCAGCTGAAGGCTTTGCGCGCGCCCTGGGTCTTGCCGACCATGCGGTCGCTCAAGGTCAGGGCGTTGTTGTTGAGGCGCCAGTCGTAGATCACGCTGAAGGCCAGCACGCGGGCAACATACTCGCGGGTTTCCTTGTAGCTGATGGTCTCGATCCAGAAGTCCGGGTCGTAGTTCGGGCGCTGGCTCTGCCAGCGTGCCGTTGGCGTCGGACCAGCGTTGTAGGCGGCGATGGTGACGTAGGGCAGGCCGCTGTACTTGTCCATCAACTGGCGCAGGTACGCGGTGCCGATGGCGATGTTGGTGTCCGAGTCGTACAGGCTGGACGCACCGCCATATCCGCTCAAGCCAATACTCTTGGCCACGCTGGCGCCGGTGGCAGGCAATACCTGCATCAGGCCCATGGCGTTGGCCGGCGAGCGTGCATTCGGGTTGAAGATGCTCTCGGCGCGGATCTCCGCGGCAATCCAGGCCGGATCCAGCGCATTGCGGGCGGCTTCGCGGCGGATCGTGTCGTCGTGGTGCAGCGGGAAGCGCAGGTTGTACAGGCGCAGCTCCTGCGGGCCTTTCAGTGCGAACACGGCACGGTCGAACCAACCGTTGTTGCTGGCCACTTCCACGGCGAGGCGGCGCTGGCTGTCGTCGAAACGGGTCAGCGCTTCAGCCCATTCGCGTGCCGCCCAGCTCGGGCGCTCGATCTTGAACAACTCAATTGCGCGTACCAATGCAGGATCACGTGCAACGCTGGCTTTCGCCGCAGCGCTGTCGCCGGGATTCCATGGGCACAAGGTGTAGGGCTGTTTGAGTTTGTCGGCGGCCAGGAAGCCGTGGAACGTGGGCTCGGTCGAGGCGGCGCGGTACAGCGCGGTGGCCTCGGCAGGCTTGCCGGTCTTTTCCAGCAGGCGGCCTTCAAACCAGCGCCAGCGTGAATCGTTGCGCTGGCTGGCCGGCATCTTGCGAATGGCCACCAGTGCTGCCGGCCAATCGCCACGTGCCATCGCCTCGCGGGTGCGCCATTCGTGCAGGCGTTCGTCATAGGCCGATTCGGGCACGGCAGCCAGGCGGCGGGCTGAATCCGGCAGGTAGGACGCTACCGTCCACAGTGCGATTTCGTACAGCACCTTGCCTTGCTGTTCGGCGCTCAAGCCAAGTGCCTGGGCGTACTGCGGCAATTGCAGTTCGGCGGCGCCGGGGTCGGCCTTGGCCAGCTTTTGCAGGCCGTCGACGGCGATGCGGCGGCTGCGTTCGTTCTTCGGCCAGTTCAGGGCGCGTGCGTCGGGCTTGTCGACGAAGGCGGCGTAATCGTTGGCCTGGGCCAGTTCGGCGGCGGGCAGGCCGCGTGCAGCAGCGCGCATCACCGCCGGTTGCTGGGCATCGGCAGCGGCGTCGATGCGTTCCCAGCGCAGCGCCGGGGTCAGGCCGCCACGGCTGGCGAGTACCGCGAACACCGGGTCGCAGCCGTCGGGCAGGGACTTGGCGGCGCCGCGCCACAAGTTTTGCGCATCGCTGGTCCACTGCGCATCGGCCTTGCCGGTGGCTTGCCGAGCATTGAGTTCAGCACAGCGCAGGCCCGGGTCGTTGCTGGTTTTCCAGTTGGCCAGCAGGGTCGGCCAGTCCTGGCGGCGGGCGAGGGCGGGTAACCATGCCGAACGGAAGCTCTCGGCCACGGCCTGGCCCTGGTAGCGCTTCAGGAAGTCCTGTGCCTGCGCGGTCGATAGTGTGTCGACGTTGCGGCGCAGGGCGCTGAATTCCAACCAGCCGTATAGCGGGTGATTGCGCAGCGGGGCAGCGGCAGTGGCGTCGAACTGGCCGCGCTCGGCGTTGTCGATGGCGGTACGCATCGCGGTGCGCTGCGCGTCCAGGTTCTGGGCTTGGGCGCAGGCGCTGACCAAGGCGGTGAGGGCGGCCAACGGCAGGAGAAATTTGTTCATGGCCGAAGGATAACGGCCGCGGCGTCAACGGCAGAGCGACAGCCCAACCCGCACATGAACGAACAAGCCCAGCGCTGGCAGGTCAACGAAAGCTGAACGGCGCTGGGCAGGGCTGATGGAAACCCGCAAAGGCAGGCGTAGCTTCGGCCTTGAGGCAGCCGGCCTCGCCCTGGGGGAACTGGAATGGCATTCAGTGCAGCAGGCAATAGCGGGCGTCCCTTGGCCGATATCAACGTCACTCCTCTGGTGGACGTGATGTTGGTGTTGTTGATCATCTTCATCGTGACTGCGCCGATGGTGGCGGTGCCGATCCCGGTGGATCTGCCACAACGAACCGACAAGGCTGTGCAACGCCTCGACCCGCCACTGCCGATCGAACTGCGGGTGGATGCCTCCGACCAGCTTTACTGGAACGGCGAGTTGCTGGCGATCGGTGACTTGCAGGCGCGCCTGCAGGCACAGGCCGATCTGTATGAGGGCAACCAGCCCGAGTTGCGCATCGATGCCTCACCCGATGCGCAGTACCAGGTGATGGCCAAGATCTTGGCGGCGGCCAACAACACCAGCATGCAGCGCATCGCCTTCCTCCAGTAAGCCGCGACGCGGCAGGCATCGGCCACCCGCTGCGGTGGCTGGTGCCGCAAGGCGGATGCCGCTGACTTCAAGGTCTGCCAGCGTTCGCTGATCAATCACCACGCGCCTTTCGGTCCAAGCGTTTGCACCGCCGGCCGAATACACTAGCGGCATGCAAAATTCCCGATTCGCATCGCTGTTGCCGGTGCTGGCGGTGCTCGGCTCGGTGACCTCGTTGTCGATCGGCACGTCCTACGCCAAAAACCTGTTCCCCATCATTGGTGCGCAAGGTACCAGCGCGTTGCGCGTGGGCTTTTCGGCACTGTTCCTGTTGCTGCTGTGGCGGCCGTGGCGCTGGCGCACCAGCCGTGCCGATGGCGCCGCGATCCTGCGCTACGGGCTGACGCTGGGGCTGATGAACCTGTTGTTCTACATGGCGCTGCGCACGATCCCGTTCGGTATTGCCGTTGCCATCGAGTTCACCGGCCCGCTGGCGGTGGCGATGTTCTCCTCGCGGCGGCCGATTGATTTCGTCTGGGTCGGCTGCGCACTGGTCGGGCTGGTGCTGCTGTTGCCGCTGGACGGTGGCCAGGCGCTGGACCCGGTCGGGGTCCTGTACGCGTTGGGCGCAGCGTTCTGCTGGGCGCTGTACATCATCTACGGCAAGCGCACCGGTCATCTGCATGCCGGCCACAGCGTGTCACTGGGCTTGCTGGCGGCGTCGCTGGTGGTGGTGCCGGTAGGCGTGGCACATGCCGGCATGGCGCTGCTGGAGCCGAAGATCCTGCTGGCCGGTTTCGTGGTAGCGGTGGTGTCCAGCGCCATCCCGATGTCGCTGGAGATGATGGCGCTCAAGCGCCTGCCCAAGGAAACCTTCGGCATCCTGATCAGCATGGAGCCGGCGGTCGCGGCGCTGTGGGCGCTGCTGTTGCTGCACGAACACCTCACCGGCCTGCAGTGGCTGGCGATCGGCTGCACGGTGTTGGCCTCGGCTGGCAGTACCTTGACCGCGCGGCGGCGACCACCGCCGGCGGCGATGGCCGGCTGAAGCGGCGCTCAGCGCAGGCTGTTGGCAGGGACTTCGACTTCCATTTCAACGGCCAGATGGTCCGAGTGCGCGGCGGGAACGGCGCGTGTATCGATCATCTTCAGGCTGTCGGAAATCAGGATGTGGTCGATGGCGCGATCCGGGCCCCAGCTGGGGAAGGTCGGCACCAGGCAGCTCGGCGGTTGCAGCCGGGTCTTGTGGTACAGCACGCGCATTTCCGGGCGGTCGGCCTTGCAGTTGAAGTCGCCCATCAATACCGCGTTGGGATGATCGGCCAGTACGTCGGAAATGAAGTCCAGCTGAGACAGACGCGAGCCGGTGCCCAGCGATAGATGCGCCACCGCCACGGTCAGGCCTTCATCGCCATCGCCATAGCGGGCGACCAGCAGGCCGCGGCCACCGATGCGGCCGGGCAGGGCGTGGTCCTGTACTTCCACCGGCTCCAGCCGGCTCAGCAGGCCATTGGCGCTGGAAGCAACACCGCCCATGCGGCGGTTGGGCTGGTGCGCCCAGTAGTTGAAGCCCGCCCGCTCGGCCAGGTAATGGGTCTGGTTGGTGAAGCCCGAGCGCAGGCTGCCCGGATCGGCTTCCTGCAGGCCGACGATGTCGCGGCCGCTGGCAAGCTTGGCGATCGCGTCCAGGCTGGAGCGTTTCTGGCCGGCAGGCAGCGCATGTGACCAGCTGCGGGTCACATAGTCGCTGTAGCGGCGGGTGCTCGAACCGGCCTGGATGTTGGCGGTCAGCAATCGCAATGTCTGGGTGGGGGATTTCACGACGGGTCGAACTCAAGGGCCTCGTTGCCGAGGCCCTTGATACCTCACTTGGCGTTGGCGGCGCGTTCGCGCGCGATCAGGTGGTCGGCAATACGGAGCATGTCTTCAAAGCTCTTGCCCTTGACCAGGTACTTGCCGTTGATGATCACCGACGGGGTGCCGCCGATCTTGCTGCGCTGGGCGAACTGCTTGCCACGGTTGACCTTGGCGGCGACGCCGAAGCTGCCCATGGTGTCAGCGAAGGTCTTGGGATCGACGCCATACTTGCCGTAGAAGTTGGCGATGTCCTGCACCGAATCGGTACCGCGCTCGCCCTTCAGGGTCTGCTCGATGTGAATGGCGGTGTACAGCGCGTCGTGGGTTTTCTCCTGCACGCCCAGGGTTTCGGCGGCGTAGAAGGCACGGGCGTAGTTGTCCCAGATGCCGCCGAAGGCGGCCGGCACGTAGACGAAGCTCACGTCGGAGGGCAGGCCAGCCTTCCACGGGGCGACCAGCGGCTGGAAGCGGGCACAGGCCGGGCAGACGTAGCCGAAGATCTCAGCTACTTCGACCTTGCCGGTGGCCGGCTGGAACGGCTGACCACCTTCGATGACGACATAGTCGGTGCCGGCAACGGGCTCCGGGCCGACCAGGCGGGCCTGGGCGGGTACCGGCGTTGCGACCGGCGCATCGGTTGGGGTAGCTGCGGCGGCCGGGGCAGCTGCATCAGCGGCCGGGGCCGGGGTAGCAGCAGCCGGAGCGGCTTCGGTGGCGGCCGGGGCTGCCGGAGCGGTGGTATCAGCGGTGCCATCCTGGGCTTTGCAGGCAACCATCAGCGGCAACAGGGCAGTCAGGGCCAGGGCGAAGCGGATCTTCATCGGGAGGGATCTCCAGCAGGGTGTGTTGGGGCGCCGGGCAGTGAGGCTGCAACCGGCGCGCGCAGGGACGCATTATGTGCGTAATCGGCTGAACAGGTGACCCGGCTCAGCCGGGCTTCAGCCGAGGTTTCAGCGGCGGCCGGCGCCAGTGCGCTCGCGGGCCACCAGCGCACCGGCGATGCGCAGGGTGTCGTCAAAGGTCTTGCCCTTGACCAGGTACTTGCCGTTGACGATCAGCATCGGCGTGCCGGTGACCTTGGCGCGCATGGCGAAAGCGCGGGCGTACTTGACCTTGTCATCCACCTGCGGGCTGCGCAGGGCTTCGACAAAGCGCTGCGGCTGCACGCCGTACTGGGCATAGAACGTGGCCAGTTCATCCGGCGAGACGTTCTGCACCGGCAGGCTGCCCTGCACATGCAGCGCCTTGAACACGTCGGCATGGCTGCGCTGGCGCACACCGACCTGTTCGGCGGCATAGAACGCACGTGCGTAGGAATCCCAGTAGCCGCCGAATGCCGCCGGCACCGGGGTGAAGCGCACGTCGGCCGGCTGCTTGGCGACCCAGGCTTCCAGCTGCGGCTCGAAGTGGGCGCAGTGCGGGCAGGTGTAGCCAAACACCTCGACTACTTCGATCTTGCCTGCCAGCGGTGCGAACGGGCCCGGCTCGGCAATCAGTTCATAGTCATCGCCTTCGACCAGCGCGGTAGGGGAGGCGGCACAGGCCGAGAGCGGGGCTATTGCCAGCAGCATCAGCAACAGTCGGGGGAACAACTTCATCGTGGGGAGTCTCCGTTGGAAAAACAGACGCCGACCTCGCGGCCGGCGTGTCTGCATGGGGCAGTTGCCGGGTCGCCGGAGCGACCGGCGGGTATCAGTGTTGCGCGGCAGCGCTGGCTACCGTGGCATCGTTGGCTCGATCATGCAGGCCTTGGATGTAACTGGCTAGCGCCTGGATCTCCTGTCCGGTCAGCGCGTGGCTGATCTGGGCCATGATCTTGAACTGCGCGGCATCGGCTTCTCCGGTCTGGCCGGACTGGTAGCGTTGCAGACGTTGGACGACATAGCCTGCATGTTGGCCGCCGATATGCGGATACGCCGGACCCGGGTTACCTGCGCCGGTTGGCCCGTGACAGGCGATGCAGGCCGGGATGTTGCGGGCGCTGTCACCGCCGCGATAAAGCTTCTGGCCGACTTCGAAGAACTTCATGCCTTCATAAGGGCCCTCGCTGACCACGGCGTCGTCGGCAACGCCGGCGCCGGATTTCTGGGTGGCGAAGAAGGCGCCGATGTCGCGCATGTCCTGCGGGGTCATGCCCTGCACGAACGGCAGCATCGCCGCCACCGCGCCTTCAGTGCGCTGGCCGCTGACAATCAAGGCCAGTTCCTTGGCGGTATAGCGCTCGCTCTGGCCGGCCAGGCGCGGGTAGATCTCCACGGCAGAGTTGCCGTCGGCACCATGGCAGGCCGCGCAGGTTGCGGCTTTGGCCTCGCCGGCCTTGGCATCACCGGGTTTGGTCTTGCTGAAGTCGACCTCCAGCGAGGCGGTCTGCACGGGCGCATTGTCCGGCACGGCGATGACCGAGCTCTGGGCAAAGGCGACGGCGGCGATTACGGGGACTACCAGTGCTGCAACGGCAAGAACACGAGCATGGCGCATGCTGAAGCTCCGTGTGGACCGGGCCGGGCGGGGCTTTCCGCCGGCATCGCCCGGATTATCAACGGCGTTTTGCGGCACGGTCAACGAAGCAGTGCAGCAAAATCGACAGGGCGGGTGGACCCAGGACAGCGGCCAAGCCGACGCGCGGCGTCGCAACATGCGATCCTATGCATATGTCATTGCTCATCGAACGCGCCCGTTACCACCTTTCCGCCCACAATTCGCGGCAGTTGCCGCCGGATCTGGGGTCCGAAGTGGCATTTGCCGGTCGCTCCAACGCCGGCAAGTCCAGCGCGCTCAACGCGCTGACCCGCCAAAACTCCCTGGCCCGCGTCTCCAAGACCCCCGGCCGCACCCAGCAGTTGGTGTTCTTCGAGGTAACCCCCGAGGCGCACCTGGTCGATCTGCCCGGTTACGGCTACGCCAAGGTGCCGCTGGACCTGCAGGCCCATTGGCAGGCCTTCATCGACCAGTACTTCCGCACCCGCAATGCCCTCAAGGGCCTGGTGGTGGTGATGGACATCCGTCATCCGCTGAAGGACTACGACCGGCAGATGCTGGGTTATGCGGTACAGCGCGGCTTGCCTGCGCACGCCCTGCTGACCAAGGCCGACAAGCTGGGCCGTGGCCAGCAGATGCAGACCCTGCAGAAGGTGCGCAAGGAGCTGCATTCGATCTTTGGTGACACTGTCAGCGTACAGACCTTCTCCGGCGAATCGCGCCAGGGCGTGGACGAAGCGCGCGCCATCATCGGCGGCTGGCTGGGCTTGAACCCGCCGGCAGCGGACGGCGCAGGGGATGTGGGAGCGGCGTAAGCCTTGTAGGAGCGGCGTAAGCCGCGAAGCTGACAATGTCTGGCTTGTGGGAGCGGCGTAAGCCGCGAAGCTGATGCTCTGTCAGTATCCACTGCACAACAAACGCCGCCTTGTCAGGGCGGCGTTCTTGTTTTGTGGCTTTTGGTTCGTGTCAGAGCCAAAGCCAAAGCCAAAGCTGCCCTCACCCCTACCCCTCTCCCGTAAACGGGAGAGGGGACAGCAACAGCAACAGCATCACTTCAACGGCGAGAACTCACCCAGCACCCACGCGAACGCCTCACCCTCGCGACGTATATGCCCGAGGCCGGGGAACGGCAGGTGCGCGCCGGCTACCCACCAGCCGTGATCTGACGCCTCCGCCATCAGCCGACGACGGCTGGCAATCGCAGCGGTGCGGTCGCTGTCGGCCTCGAAGGCGGCGTCCGGGCGGGCGAACTGTACCGCGTGGAAATGCACGATGTCGCCCCAGACCAGCAGCTGCTGGCCGCTGCCACCTTCAAGCAGATACGAGACATGGCCGGGGGTATGGCCGTGGCTGTCCAGCGCGGTGATGCCGGTCGGCAGGCGTTCGCCCGGGGCGAAGCGGTGCAGCGTGCCGGCGGCTGCGTAAGGCGCGACTGCAGTGCGGGCCAGGGCAAACGCGAACCGCAGCGGCTGCGGGGCGGTGGCTTCGCTGGCTGGGTCCAGCCAGTACGCGGCATCGGCCTGCGACAGCCATACCGTGGCTTTCGGGAAGGCCGCCTTGCCCTGCGCATCGAGCAGGCCGCACATATGGTCAGGGTGGGCGTGGGTCAGCAGCACGTCATCGACCTCGGCTGGGTCGTAGCCGGCGGCACGCAGGTTGCCCAGCACCTGACCCAGGCCGATGCCGGCGCCGAAGCATTGCGCGGTGCCGGTGTCGATCAGGCTCAGATGGTCACCGCGTTGCACCAGATAGGCGTTGACCGCGGTCTGCAGGCCTTTGCCATCTTCCGGCACGTAACCATGCTCAAGCAGCCGGGTGACCGCGCCGGGATCAATGCCCACCAGTGCCTGCCGGCCCAATGCCACCGTGCCGTCGAACAAGGCAGTGACCTGCAGTTCGCCGATCTGTTGGTGATAGACACCGGCAACCTGCTGCTGCGGGGCATGCGCGCTGCGCGCCTGTGCGCCGCAACTGACGGCGAGGATCAACAAGGCGGCGGCGATACGGTGTCGGGGGTGGATACGCATGGGGGCTCCTGCAAGGACGGCTATGCCGTGGAGCCTTCATGCTGCGCCGGAGCGTGCCCGCGTTTCGCTCACAATGGCGCGCGAAACGCTCGCATCGCGATCAGCTGTTGCCGATTGCCGCCGGCTCCAGCCCGTAGCGTGCGGCAAAGCGCTTGTTGAAACTGCCCAGCGAGCGATAGCCGGCGCGCGCTGCCACGGTCTTCAGTGGCAGGCGGGTGGTGTAGAGCAATTGCATGGCATGGGCTAGCCGCGTGTCGACCACCAGTTCGCGTACGCTGAGTTGTTCGCTGGCCAGGCGCCGGCGCAGGGTGGCACCGCTGATTCCAAGGTGAGATTCGAAATCACGCGATTGCCAGTCACGTTCCGGTTGCGCGGCAACCAGGTCGCGAATGCGGTCGCCGAGGCCGGGCTCGGGCGCCACCAGCAGGCTGCCATGGCCGCGCCTGCAGAACGCCACCACCAGCGTAGCCAGGGCCAGACGTGCTTCGGTGTAGTGGCCGTTCTGCAATGCCTGCCGCCATTGCAGCAGGGCGGTGCCGTGCTCGGCCAGCGGCAGACGTGCCAGCGCGTCGCCGGCATCGGGCAGGGCATCACTCCACAAGGCGCGCGCTGCGGCCAGTACTTCCGGGCATAGCGGCACGATGGCACTGAGATACAAACCACTGTGCGGATCGGGAATATTGACTACGTCGATGCGGCTGCGACGGGTGATCAGGAACAGATCGCCGGGGCCGAATTCAAGCGACTGCTGCGCAGTGCGGGCCTGTTTGCGCCCCTGCAGCAGGATGGCGAACTGTGGCTGCGGGATGTCCACCGAACTGGCGCCGTGTTCGCGACGCGCGGTGATGCAGGCGTAGCCCTCGGCGCGCTCGCAGTCGACCAATGAGGACAACTGGGCGAGCAGGTTGGTGGTGGTGTCGGCGTGGATGCTCATGCGTTACACCGTGATCTGGAAGAGGTGACCGATGGCTGCGGCGGCAGCCATTGCCAATGCGCCCCAGAACACTACCCGCAATGCACCACGCAGCACCGGTGCGCCACCAGCGCGTGCCGCCAGCGCACCGGTGATGCACAGTCCGACCAGGGTGGCGGCGGTAGTCACCTGTGCCACCAGCGCGTGCGGAGCCAGCAGCGCGGTCAGCACTGGCAGCGCGGCACCGACGATGAAGGCGCTGGCCGAGGCGGCCGCTGCCTGCAGCGGGCGCGCGCGCAGTTCCTCGGTGATCCCCAGCTCGTCGCGCGCATGGGCGGCCAGGGCGTCGTGGGCGGTCAGCTGCTCGGCAACCTGTTGGGCAAGCTCGGGGCTTAGGCCGCGGCGGCGGTAGATGCCGGCCAGCTCCTGCAGCTCACTGTGCGGGTCCTCATGCAGCTCGCGGCGTTCCAGTGCCAGATCGGCGCGTTCGGCATCGGCCTGGGACATGACCGAGACATACTCGCCAGCGGCCATCGACATGGCGCCAGCCACGGTGCCGGCAACGCCGGTGGCCAGGATCGCCGAGGGGCTGGCGCCGCTGGCAGCGACGCCGACCACCAGCCCGGCAACCGAGACGATGCCGTCGTTCGCGCCCAGCACGGCGGCGCGCAGCCAGCCGACACGGTCCGAACGATGGGTTTCATGATGATGGGTGCGGCTCATCCATACAGTGTAGGGCGAGTGCCCAGTCAGCCGCGGAATGACTCGCAGGCGCAGCGCCTGCGGCGGTCAAGTCTGCTTTTATAGGACGCTGAAAACCGCTGCCGTGACACGATGGCAAGGTACGCCACGATATAGTGCGCCCTTGCGATGGCGGGGGCTGGCCCCCACCTTCCCGCCCTGACCAGAATTCTGCGAGCCTGCCCTTGTCGAGCCCGAGCCACGTCGCTGACACACCCATCACCCACCGCGACCAGTTGGTCCAGAGCATCGCGTCGGGTGAAAAGCCCAAGTCGCAATGGCGGATCGGTACCGAGCACGAGAAGTTCGGGTTCCGCCTGGATGACCTGCGCCCGCCCACCTTTGAAGGCGAGCGCGGCATCAATGCGTTGCTCGACGGGCTGACCCGGTTCGGCTGGGAACCTGTGCAGGAGAACGGCAATACCATCGCGCTGCTGCGTGATGGTGCCTCGGTGACCCTGGAACCGGCCGGTCAGTTGGAGCTCTCGGGCGCGGCGCTGGAAACCATCCACCAGACCTGCGTGGAGACCGGCAGCCATCTCAATGAAGTGGCACAGGTGGCAGGTGAGTTGCAGCTGGGTTTCCTTGGCATGGGCTTCCAGCCCAAGTGGACCCGCGCTGACATGCCGTGGATGCCCAAGGGCCGCTACCAGATCATGAAGAGCTACATGCCCAAGGTCGGTTCGCTCGGCCTGGACATGATGACCCGCACCTGCACGGTGCAGGTCAACCTGGATTACGCCAGTGAAGCGGACATGGTGAAGAAGTTCCGCGTATCGCTGGCCCTGCAGCCGATCGCCACCGCGCTGTTCGCCGATTCGCCGTTCACCGAAGGCAAGCCCAACGGTTATCTCAGCTACCGTTCGCATATCTGGACCGATACCGATCCGGACCGTACCGGCATGCTCGACTTCGTGTTCGAGGATGGATTCGGCTACGAGCGCTACGTCGACTATCTGCTGGATGTGCCGATGTACTTCTCCTACCGCGACGGCATCTACCACGATGCCAGCGGCCAGAGCTTCCGCGATTTCCTGCAGGGCAAGTTGCCGGCATTGCCGGGCGCCTTGCCGACCCTGCGTGACTGGTCGGACCACACCACGACAGCTTTCCCGGAAGTACGGCTGAAGAAGTATCTGGAAATGCGCGGTGCCGACAGTGGCCCGTGGAGCCGCATCTGCGCGCTGCCCGCATTCTGGGTGGGCCTGTTGTATGACGAGACCGCGTTGAATGCGGCCTGGGACCTGGTCAAGGACTTCAGCCTGGCCGAACGCAACGTGCTGCGCGATGGCGTGCCCAGGCAGGCGATGAACCTGCCGTTCCGCAATGGCACCGTGCGTGATCTCGCACGCGAAGCCTTGGCGATTTCGCGTGACGGCCTGCGTCGTCGTGCCGCGCTCAATGCCGATGGTCAGGATGAAACGCGCTTCCTGGATGTGCTGCAGGAGATTGTTGATTCGGGCAAGACCGCAGCCGAGCGCAAGCTGGAGCTGTTCCATGGACGCTGGAATGGCAGCGTCGATCCCTTGTTCGGCGAGTTTGCATACTGATTGACGAGGCTGCTCGAGGCGAGGTTCTCGCCTTTGCTCCTGTGCCGTCATTCCCGCCTGCGCGGGAATGACGCGCCGTCTCAGGCAAGGCTTGCCTGATCAGCCGGCAGGCAAGGCAGCGTCATCAAGGCACGCAGGCCGCCTTCGCTGCGGTTGTGCAGGCGCAAGGTGCCGCCGTGATCCAGCACCACCGCATGCGCCACCGACAGGCCCAGGCCGATGCCGCCGGTATCGCGGTTGCGGGATTCATCACCGCGCGCGAACGGCAGGAACAGCTCGTTCTCGCGTGCCGCATCAATGCCGGGACCGTCGTCGTCCACGGCAAGCACGACATTTTCGCCATCGCGGTACAGCTGCAGGCGCGCGCTGCCGCCGTACTTGAGCGCGTTGTCGATCAGGTTGGATACCGCGCGCCGCAATGCCAGTGGGTCGCCCAGCAGCAGTGCCGGTTCAGCGCTGCCAAGGCTTACCTCCAGGCCGGTATCGGCGAGGTCGTCGACCGCGCTTTCCACCAGGCTGGCGAAGTCGAGGCGGTCGCGTGGGCCGGGTTGCGACTGGCCGTGCAGGAAATCCAGCGCGGCGGTGATCATGCGGCTCATCTCATCAATGTCCGCGCTGGCCTTGTCGCGGGATTCCTCCGGCAAGGCCTGCAGGCGGAACGACAGCCGCGCCAGCGGTGTACGCAGATCATGGGCGATCGCGCCGATGGTACGGGTGCGCTCATCGATCAGGCGGTTGATGCGTGCCTGCATGGTGTTGAACGAGTCCGCCGCGCGGGCCAGTTCGGCCGGACCGCTGCGATCCAGCGGTGCGGTGCCAGGGTGGCTGCCGAGCCGATCAGCGGCCTGGGCGAAACTGCGGATGGGCGCAGACAGCGCACGCGAGAACCACCACGCCAACGGCAGCATCGCCAAAGCGCCGAGCAGGAACAGCAACAGCACATGATTGGCCACACTCGGCAGTGGACCGGGCATGCGGTGGGTGACGCTGCGCCAGTGGCCGTCCGGCCTGTGCAGGGCGACCATGAAGTCACCGAACAAGGGTGCATTGGCGCGGCGGCCGATGTCGACAGGCGGCGCGTTCTGCATCATCGGGGGCGGGCGATTCATTGTCTGATCGGGCTGTGGCCCGTTGCCGCCGTCCGCGGATGGATCGAAACGGCGCGGTGGTGGCATGTGCATGCCCATATCCGGCCCCAACCGACGCATGCCGCCGCAGTACTGGATCTGATCCAGCGGCACGCCCAACCAACCGGCCAGCCGCGCACGCATGAAGGGGTCGGCTTGATGGCCTTCAGGGCAGGTGGGCTGGCGCGCGCTGTCGGCGACGGTCAGGCGGTTGTTGGCCGAGGGCAGTTCGCTGGACAGCAGCGCCACCACTTCCGACAGCGGCACGCCTGCCGGACGCACCGGGGGCCGGGTCAGCAGCAGGCCGATGCCAAGCGCCAACGCCACCAGCAGGGCAACCAGCAACAGCAGGAAGGTGCGGGTGAAAATGGAAAGCGGACGTTTCACAGACGTCTTACCGGTGGCAGCAGCAGATAGCCTTCGTTGCGCACGGTGCGGATCAGTTCTGGATGACCGCGCTCATTCAACTTGCGGCGCAGGCGGCTGATCTGGCTGTCGATGGCGCGGTCGTAGACGTCGCTACCGCGGTTGCGGGCATTGTCCAGTAGCTGGTCCCGGCTCAATACCCATTGTGGATGCTCGACGAAGGCGCGCAGCAGGGTGAATTCGCTGTCCGACAAGGTGACGTAGACGCCATCGGGATCACGCAGGTCGCGACGCAGCGCGTCCAGCCGCCAGCCGCCGAATTCGTAGACCGGGTGCGGGCTCTGTGTCTGCTCGGCATCGGCCTGCGCACGCCGCAGGCGGGCACGGATGCGCGCCAGCAACTCGCGCGGGTTGCAGGGCTTGGACAGGTAATCATCGGCGCCCACTTCAAGGCCGATGATGCGGTCGGTATCGCTGCCCAGCGCGCTCAGCATGATCACCGGCGGCGCATTGCGTTCGCCGACCAGCTGACGCATCGCGCTCAAACCATCTTCGCCGGGCATCATCACGTCCAACACCACCAGGTCAGGGCGTTGGCTGTTCATGGACAGGCGCATCTGTGCAGCGCTTTCGGCGGTGGCCACGCTGTAACCATGCTGGCCGAGGAAGTCGGCTATCAGGTTGCGCAGGTCGGGATCGTCGTCGACCACCAGGAGATGGGTGGGCATGGGCTTCCTTTCGCTGCGGCCGTGCTGGGGGACTCCGCATCCGGGGCCGCGCGACGCATCATAGCGCGCCAATTTGTCAATGTTTGTCAGTGCCGGGCGGACTGTCGCCCGGTTCAGCATCGGGGGTTGAAAGCCGCTGGCTAGAGTGCGCCATCCCACTCTGGCGCCCTCCACCATGACAGCTCCGTGCGTTCGTTTGATCAGTCGCGAGAACGGCGTTGGCCTGAGCCGTGACCTGGATCTGATGCAGCGCTTGTTGGCACCGCTGTTTGCAACCGAGCGGGTAGGACTTGGCAGTACCGGCCGCACCCGCGCGCAAGTCGCTGGCCTGTGGGGGCGGCGTCTGCTGCAGGGGCGGGTGCCGCTGCAGATATTCTCCGAGCGCGTCTACCCGCGCTGCCTGCCCTTGGCCGAACGCAATTTCCTGTTGCCCAATCCGGAGTGGTTCCTGCCGCGCTGGCACCCGAACCTGGCGCGGTTTGATGCGGTGCTGTGCAAGACCCGTCACGCCGAGCGCATCTTTGCCGGTTTGGGTTGCACCACCCGTTACATCGGCTTCACCAGCGAGGACCGCCTGCTGCCCGATGTGCAGCGCCAGCGTGTGTTCTTCCATCTGGCCGGGCGCAGCAGTGCCAAAGGCACGCAGGTGTTGCTGGAAACATGGCGCAGGCACCCGCAATGGCCGCTGCTGATCGTGGTGCAGAACCCGCGCACTGCCGGCCCGAAGGTGACGGCGGACAATATCGACCATCGCATCGCGGTGCTTGATGAGGCCGAACTACGCAGATTGCAGAACCAATGCCTGTTCCATATCTGTCCGTCCGAAACCGAAGGTTACGGTCACTACCTGATGGAAGCCTTGAGCGTGGGTGCGGTGACGCTGACCACCGATGGCGAACCCATGAATGAACTGGTGAGTGCGCGGCGTGGGCTGTTGATGTTGCCGGCCGAGGCGGTCAAGCGCGATCTGGTATGGCGCTATTACGTCGACCCGGCTGGCATTGAACTCGCGGTGAAACGCGCGTTGCGGCTTTCCGACAGTGCTTTGAACAATTTGTCACGGCAGGCACGCGAGCACTTCGTGGACAACCAGGATGCCTTCATCCATCGCTTCCAGCGCGTGGTAACGGAAGGGCTGCCATTGCGGCGGCGGCCCGTGCCAACGCTGTTGCGGGTGAAGGAATGAAGGCAGCCATCGGCCAGGTATTCCTGGTGGGGTGCCCGCGCTCGGGAACCACCTTGCTGCAGCGTTTGCTGAGTACGCACCCGGATATCGTCTCGTTGCCGGAAACGCATTTCCTGCGGCGACTGTTGCGCTACGGCGACCGGCGTCGCGAATCAGCGCGGGCGTGGCGCTGGAAACAGCTGCATGGCATGCGGCATTCGCTGCAGGCCTGGCTGGGTTGGGTTCCCGCTGGACAGGTTCGGCGTGCCTGGGCCGGCGTTCCCGAGCTGGCAGCTGCATCGCCATCGCCATCGGCATTCGCCCCGGTCGACGTGCAGCTGCAGGCGTTTGCAGATGCGCTGGCGGCGCATTGCGATGATTCCGGCGGACAACTCTGGTTGGAGAAAACCCCCGACCATCTGTTCTATCTGCGCTCGATCAGCAGGCATCTGCCGGATGCACGGGTGATCCATCTGCTGCGTGATGGCGAAGAAGTAGTCGCATCGTTGCATGCGGCCGCTGCGCGCTATCGGCCCTGGCATGTCTACGCGGATGTCGATCGCGCGATTGATCGCTGGAACCGCGCCGTCGCTGAAAGCGAGATGTGGCTGCATGATCGTCGTCATCTCTGGGTGCGCTACGAGCAGCTCATCGCACAGCCGCAGCAGGAGTTGGCGCGGATATTCGCGTTCCTCGGTTGCGATGTCGTCGATTGTGGGACTGCAGGATCAGCTGATCTGAGCGCTCTGGTGCGCAGCGATGAACCCTGGAAGCAGGGCGCGGGAGGGGCATTGCGTGATCGCCGCAAATTCCAGTTTTGCTTCGATGCCGCACGACGCGAGCACATCCGTGCGCGCCTGGTCCCGTTGTCCGACAACCTGCTCGCCGCAATGCGGCGTCCCTTTCCTCATTGAACCTGGAGCATTCCATGCATGGATCCCTGCAGAAGATCACACCCTTTGCGGCTTCGTTGCTGCTGTTGTCGCTTGCCGGTTGCGCTGCACTTGGGCGCTGCCAGGATGGCCCACCGCCCGGCGCGCACCGTGGCGGCCCCGGTGGTCCGCCGCCGCATTCGCCGCCGCGTGATCAGGCATTCACCAAGGCCTTTGACGCCTGCCTGGCCGAACAAGGCGGCGGTGCTGCAGCTGCGGCTGGGGAGCAAGGCGGATCGGCCCGGCCCCGGTTCGACCGGCAAGCCATGGACGCCTGCCTGAAGGGCAAGGGCGTGGAGCCACCGGCGCCACCGCCGCGCCCGCGCGAGCAAGGCTGAGTCCTGCACATTCACCTGTCCCGGTGCTGGGGCGCAGTTGCTAGACTGCCGCCTCATCCTCCGGAGACAGGCGCATGGGCAGCACGGCAGAAGAGATCGTCTTCTATACCAACCCGATGTCACGCGGGCGCATCGTGCGCTGGATGCTGGAGGAGTTGGGCCAGCCGTATCGCGCCGAGGTGCTGGAATACGGCCAGAGCATGAAAGGCTCGGAGTTCCTCGCCATCAACCCGATGGGCAAGGTGCCGACCATCGTGCACCGCGGCGTGGTGGTGACCGAGGCTGCCGCGATCTGCGCCTATCTGGCCGACGCGTTTCCTGCTGCAGGACTGGCACCCGCCGTCGATGATCCGCTGCGCGGCAGCTACCTGCGCTGGCTGTTCTTCGCAGCCGGGCCGGTGGAGGCAGCAGTCAGTGCCAAGGCGCTGGGCCTGCTTGCACCGTTGGAGAAGGCCGGCACGGTTGGCTACGGCAGCTTCGATCAGACCATTGATACCCTGGAGCAGGTTGCAGCGTCGGCATCGCCGTGGCTGTTCGGCGAGCGTTTCAGCGCTGCTGACGTCTACGTCGGCAGCCAGATCCTGTGGGGGCAGATGTTCAAGAGCATGCCGGCGCGCGACGCGTTTGCCGCGTATGGCGAGCGCCTGCGTGCCCGCCCGGCCTGGCAGCGTGCAAGCGCCCTGGATGATGCATTGATCCCGCCGCGTAGCTGATGCGCAGGTTCCTGCTCTGGTTGGTCCTGCTGGTCGGTGCAGCCAGCGCTGTGACCGCAGCTGCGGCCGAGCTGACGTCGCTGGATTGGCTGCTGGGCAGCTGGCAACGCACGGGCATGGCGGCCGGTACGAGCGGTGAAGAGCACTGGCGTCGGCAGGCGGATGTGCTGGAAGGTGAGGGCCGAAGCTATCGGCAGGGCGAGCGGCGGTTTCAGGAGCGCCTGCGCATCGTCGATGAAGGCGGACAGCTGTATTACGTAGCCGATGTTGCAGGGAATCCCGCGCCAGTCAGGTTCGCGCTGGTGGAGCAGGGCGCGCAGTCGGTGGTGTTCGAGAACCCCCGACATGACTTCCCGCAACGGATCGCCTACCAGCGCAACGGCCGGCGGCTGACGGCCACCGTATCCGCCGGCGAGCGCGTGCAGGTATTCGAGTTCGAGCAGTCCGCGCAGCCGACTGACTGAGCGACGGCCGACGTCACGGCCTCCACGTTAGAATCCGGGTTCCGTGATGAAGGGACGCCCGGTGTCGCCATTCAACCTGTTCCAGCGCCTGTCGCAGGCGCCAACCAACCCGAAGGCCGAGCCGGTGGCGCGGACCTTCGATGTGGCCGAACTGTATGAAGGACCGGTGCAGCTGGCCGGCGCCGCCGATGCCGCGCCGCTGGCGTTGGACGAGAAGCTGCGCCAGGCCTACTTCTGGATCGTCAACAACGCCATCATCAGCCCGCATTACGACATCGAATACCACGCCGGTCCGTCGGCCAGCTTCAATGTTGGTGATACCCGCCGCCAGCTGACCTTGCCATCGGCGCAGAGCTATTCCAGTTACGTGCTGCTGCCGCTGCTGACCTTCGCCACCCGCCGCAAATGCCTGTTTGTCGGCGGCCCCGGCCGTGGCAAGACCGCCAGTGCGATCCTGATGGGCGTGCTTGCCGGTTACCCGGTGCGCGAGGTGCGTCGCGCCATGCAGCATGGTCACCCGCAGATGACCATCGCCGACCTGCTCGGCAATCCGTTGCCGGCCGATCTGGTCGCCGCGCAGGACATGTCGCAGATCCGCATCGCCTGGCGCAGCTGGTTGGGCATGCGGGTCAAGATCATCGACGAGTACAACCGCATCCCCACCCGCACCCAGAGCGCGCTGCTGACGGTGATGGGGGACAACTACGCCGAAGTGCTCAACCAGGTCTACGAATGCCCGGAATCGGCGTGGTACCTCACCGCCAATGACGACCGTGGCGGCGGTACCTACCAGGTGATCGAGGCCCTGCGCGACCGCATCGACGTGGTGGTGCAGGCGCTGGCCTTCAACCCGCGCTTCCTCGAAGAGATGCTGCTGCGCATCGAGCAGAACATCCGTCCGGAAGAAGTGGTGCCGCGCGAGATCATCTTCAGCGAGGAAGAAGGCGACCAGATGCTGCAGCAGATCCGTGCGGTGGAGGTGCCGCAGGATGTGCGCAGGCGCATTGAGTTCTTCAGCAGCCAGTTCGAGTTGATGGAAACCGCCGGTGCACAGTTCGAGTACCTGACCAAGGACACCGTGCGCCTGGCTGGCGTTGACTGGGCCCAGGCCATCGCTGCCGATTCCGGCCGTGATCGCATGAAGGACCTGGGTTGCCAGACCCGCAATGGTTTGTCGGTACGCAACCTGATGACCTTGCTGATGTTCGCCAAGGCGCTGGCGTGGTTTCGCGGCAATGCCGCGGTCGCGCTGGACGACGTGCGCCAGGTGTTGCCGTTCGTGCTCAACGACAAGCTGCAGCCTGATCTGGACGCGCCGTTCTTCGCGCTGCCGGAAAACGCCGCTTATCGCAGCGATCGGCTCAGCTGGCTGCGCTGGCTGCTGGACAGTTCCAATGCCGAATACGACCGTTTGGACCTGGACCGCAACGATCCGGTCGGCGAGCTGTCCGCGCAGTTCGCACGTGGCCTTGACGGCGTCAGCGAGCGTGAGACGCGTGCGCGTCTCACGCGCATCGAACGGCTGGTGGAGGAGCGGGTGAAGGGCCGCAAGCTCTACGGTCATCTGTACGACGATCTGCTCAAGCTCAAGTACCTGCACCAACGCTACACCAACTACCTGCATTGGCAGCAGGCGCGCTGAGATGCTGTCACCCGCACTGACCGGTCTGTTGGCTTCGCGCCGCAGCTTGCTCAACCAACAGGTCGCCGAAGCGCGGCAGCGCTGGCCCACCCTGGACACCGCGGCGTTCTCGGTCTTCGTCGCGCAGACGCTGGACCCCCTGTGCCTGGCGGTTGCCGCCGTGGACGAAGCGGCGATGCCGGCGGCTACCGAAGTGGCCTTCGAGCTGGGCCTGGAACTGGTTGCGCAGGGACTGGCAGGGCCGGCAGCTCGCCTGCCGTGGGTGGATGCCGCGTGGCAGCAGCTGGCAGTGCCTGCCGCAGCACTGATCGCAGCTGCACCACTGGAAACACTGGGCGCACTCAGCAACGCGGTCGTGCGCATGCACGAGGTGCCGGGCGTGCGCGTCGATGCATGGTTGCAGCGCATGGTGGCATTGGCACCGCGTTGCGACAGCACGGCGGCCTTGCGCAGCGTCGGCGCGCTGTGTGCATGGCAGGCGGGCATGGCGCATTTGCGTGTGGCGGCATTGGCACAGGCCGATGGCATGCCTGCTGCGTTGGCGGCAGAAGCGATTGGCGTCGACGTAGCGCAGTGGCCGTCGCTGCGGAGCCAGCTCGGCCGCGAGCGTTGGTGGCACCCGCAGGGGGCAGCTGCAAGCGTGCAGGGGCAGACGGTTGGCGGTTTCACCGGCTTGGGCGGCCCATTCGCTGCACCGCCGGAGCTGCGCGCCAGCGCGGAAGGTTTCATCGCACGTAGCGGCGACCGCCATTTCCTGCTGATTGCCGATGCCTTCGGCGGCGTGGTGTTGCCAGCCAGTGCTGCGGAGTTTGCCGCCGCGCGGGTCACGCCGGCCACACAGCTTTCAATCGATAGTCACGGCGCGCGCATTGGCACGACCACCATCGTTTACGCCGCCCCAGCTGATGGCCTTGTGGCAGTGACTGGACCCGCCGGCATCGCCCTGTATTCGCCGTGGTCGCACCACGTGCGCCTGCTACCGGGCGCGGCATGAGCAGCACCGAGCAGGAAAGCCTGCTGGCCAACTGGCGCGCCGCCTGGCCATTGGCGCTGGCCGACTGGAGCCGTTTCACCCGCTTGCAGGATCCGCGCCTGTGCGACAGCAGCGTCGAGGCAGCGAAGGAGGGCCTGACCGGCAGCTTTGCGATGATCCGCTTGGCCGACCAGCGGGTGGTGATCGATCTGCCGCAGGTGCAGCGTTTGGGGCTGCAGGATCACGCCCGCGAAATCCTCGCCCACGAGATCGGCCATCACGTGCTGGCACCGGCCACGGCCACCGATCACGCGCGGCTGCTGGCGCGTATCCATCGCGCATTGCCGACATTGGAAGCGCACGCGCCGATGGTCGCCAACCTCTATACCGACCTGCTGATCAACGACCGCCTGCAACGCCAATGCGGCCTGCGCATGGCCGAGATCTACCAGCGCCTTGCCACCGGTGCCAGCGGTAGTTCACCGCTGTGGCAGCTGTACATGGGCATCTACGAACAGCTGTGGCAGCAGCCGGCCGGTAGCCTGGGCGGGCCAGCGCTGGAAGATGCAGGCCTGCGCGGCGATGCCTGGTTGGGCGCGCGGGTGATCCGCACCTATGCCGGCGAATGGATGGAAGGTGCCAGCCGTTTCAGTGCCTTGCTGCTGCCGCACTTGCTGGAGACGATCAGTGACGCGCGCGTGGATGCGCTGATGGATACCCGCCATGCCGGGCGCGGCAGTCAACCGGTGGGACTGGATCGGCTGGAAGAAGACGAACTCGCACCGGTGCTGCATCCGGCGCTCGATCCGCGCATCACTGGCGAGGAAGAGACTGGTGCAGTAGACGTGGTGGCGGAGGACGCATTGCCAGCCCGCGCGCCCGGCTACGGCCAGACCCGCGAGCCGTTCGAGTACGGTGAAATCCTGCGCGCGGCCGGCTTGGACATGGACCCGCAGCAATTCGCGGTGCGCTACTACCGCGAGCGTGCCTTGCCGCACCTGATCCGTTTCCCGGTGAGCCCGCAGCCGCAGGCACAGGAGCTCGAACTGGAAGGGCTGGAAGCCTGGGAGCCCGGCGATCCGCTGGATGCGGTGGATTGGTTGCAGACCTTGATGCAGTCGCCCACCGTGGTGCCGGGGGTGACCACCGTGCAGCGGGTGATGGGGCCGGCGCCGGGCAACGAACCTGCAAATGAACCGATTGATCTGGACCTGTACGTGGACAGCTCCGGCTCCATGCCCGATCCGCAGCAGGTCACCTCATGGCTGACCTTGGCCGGTGCGGTGATCGCGTTGTCGGCATTGCGGGCGGGTGCGCGCGTGCAGGCCACCTTGTGGAGCGGCAAGCAGCAATGCCTGCACACCGATGGTTTCGTGCGCAGCGAGGACGACATCCTCAAGGTGCTGGTGGGTTACTTCGGTGGCGCAACGGCTTTCCCCATCCATCGCCTGCGCAGCACCTACGCGCAGCGGCCGGCGGCTGCGCGTGCCGTACATATCCTGCATATCTCCGATGACGGCATCACCACCATGTTCGAGCGGGACGAGTGCGGCAACAGCGGCTGGGATGTCGCCGCGCAGGCGCTGCGTGTGGGCCGGGCTGGCGGCACCATGGCGCTGAATCTCTACAGTCCCTTGCCGGCAAGCCTGATCGGTGCCAAAGGCTGGACCGCCGACCTGCTGCGCGCACGCGAGCAGGGCTGGGATATCCACGTCGTACGTGACATGACCGATCTGCTGGCCTTCGCACGTGATTTCAGCCAACGCCACTACCAGTCGCTGGGCGGTGCGGGCCGATGAAGAACACCTTACGGAACCAATCATGAGCAACAGCGCCTCGCTGGACGCCCTGCTGCGTCGCCTGATCGATACACCACCGGACTTCCTCGATCCGCCACGGCGCGGCCGCGAAGGACAGCTGCAGGTCGCCGCCGTGGTCAATGACGTGCTGGCCCTGCACGGCGTCGCCTTGCCTTCTGCGTTGCAGGCCAGCCTGTCCGGCAACCTGGCAGCGGTCACCGCCAACCAGCTGAGCCTGTCCGCGGTGATGGCCTGGCTGCTCGCCGATGAAGCCTGGCACGCGCTGCGCTTCCCGCGCGAGGCGCTGCTGCCGGTATTTGCCGAGGCTGTGCCCGCGTTGGCGGCAGAAGCCGCAGTGAACCGCTATCTGCACGACCCGGATCGACGCGAGGAACTGGTGCGTACGGCCATCGCCCGTCTTGGCTTGCTGCCAGCGGGTGAAACCGCGGCGCAGGCAGCCGATCGCCTGGCCAGCGTCAGCAGCGTCGAACGCCGTCGTCTGCTGGAAGCCAGCCGCGCTGCCGAAGCGCGCGCGCGTGCCATCCGCGAGGCGCTGGCACGCAAGGCCGCCGAGGAATCGGCGGACAAATGGACGCGCGAGTGACCGCGCGAGTGAATCAAGACCCGCACGACGGTGAGCGCTATCCCACCCTGAGCGAAGCGGGCAGGGCGATGCTGCAGCGGATGCGTGAGCATCCGGCGGCACCGCGCTACCGCAACCAGAGCGGCAATCGGCTGCTCGCCGCCGAAGTGCAGCAGCTGCGCGCCTACGAACGCGACATCCTCGGCGCTGGTTTCCAGTGGCAGCCGGGCTCACAACCACCGTGGCTGCAGAGCCTTGTCGATGAGGTGATCGCGCAGGTGCCGTACTTCCGCGCGCGCGGTCGTGCCGCATGTTTCGAGGACATCGCTACCACCCATCGCGGTGACCTGGCCGCCGACATCGCCCAGTTCGTGCCGGATCCGGTGCCGCTGCAGCGGATGATGAACTTCCGCACCACCGGTACCACCGGCCACCCGCTGGTGCTGCCATCGCATCCAGTCGTGGCCGGTCGCTATCTGGCTTACCACAAGCGTGCGCTGGCGCGCGCGGGCGTACAGCTGCGCAACGGTCGCGGGCAGATGGGCGTGATGCTGCTGGGCATGCAGCAACGCTGCTTCACCTATGTATCGGTGACGCCGAGCATGGACGAGTCCGGGCTGGCCAAGATCAACCTGCATCCGGACGAGTGGCGCCACCCCGATGACCGCGCGCGCTATATCGATGCGCTGCAGCCGGAGGTGATCGCTGGTGATCCGATCTCCTTCGCCACCTTGTTGGAGTTGGGACTGAGCCACCGGCCGCGCGCGCTGCTGTCGGTCTCGATGGCCTTGTCGCCCGGTTTGCGGCAGATGCTGCAACAGCAATTCGATTGCCCGGTACTGGACATCTATTCGATGAACGAAGCCGGCCCGCTGGCGGTGCATGACGCCGCCGCAGGTGGCCATGTGCTGCTGCAGCCGGGCATGTATGTGGAAGTGCTGGACGATGCCGGTCGTGCCGTTGCCGACGGCCAGGTCGGTGAGATCACCCTGACCGGTGGTTTCAACTTCTGCCTGCCGCTGCTGCGCTACCGCACCGGCGACCGTGGCGCGCTGGCGATGTGCGGCGATGTGCCGATGATTGTCGACCTGCAGGGCAGGCGACCGGTACGCTACCGCACCCGCAGTGGCCGCTGGATCAATAACATCGACCTGACCCACGCTTTGGCGGCGCTGCCGCTGTCGCGTTTTCGTGTGCACCAGCATGCCGACGGCAGCGTCAACCTGCATCTGCCAGCCGCCGAGGCCGGTTACGCACAGCAGGCGCAAGCGGCCCTGCAACACACCCTGGACGACCTGCCGGTGCAGGTCGTGCTGATGCACGCGGAGGACAAAGTGCTGCAATACACCACCGATCTCACCGAAGGCCTGGGCGCATGACCGCACTGGAAATCGCCGCCAACGCCTTCGCCACCGCCTCCATCCTGTGTGCGGCGCGCAATAGCGTGCACACATGGTGGACCGGCATCATTGGCTGCTCGCTGTTCGGCCTGCTGTTCTGGCATACCCAGCTGTACGCCGATGTACTGCTGCAGGTGTTCTTCGTCGTGGCCAGCATGTTCGGCTGGTGGAACTGGCACGCCAGCGCCAGCCATGAAGCGTTGCCGATCAAACGCACGCCGTTGCGCAGCTTCCTGCTGATGGGCGCCGGAGCGCTGCTGGCTGGCGGCGCTTACGGGCTTGTACTGCATCGCTTCACCGACGCCTACGCGCCGTTCGCCGATTCCTCGGTGCTGTGCCTGTCGGTGCTGGCGCAGCTGCTGCTGATGTGCAGGCGCATCGAGACCTGGCCGGTGTGGGTGCTGGTCAATACCATCGCGGTGCCGCTGTACGCCTCGCGCGGTCTCACCCTGACGTCCGTGTTGTATGCGGCCTATTGGATCAACGCCTGGCTGGCATGGCGGCATTGGCGCCGGCTGTGGCGCGAGCAGGGCGCGGCTGCGTGAGCGCGCTACGGGTCGGCCTGGTGGTGGGCAAGTTCTGCCCGCTGCACCGCGGTCACCAGTTGCTGCTGGATCATGCACAGGCGGCCTGCGAGCGGCTGATCGTGGTCAGTTACACCAAGCCCGAGTTTCCCGGCATGGCGCCGCATCGGCGAGAGACGTGGCTGCGTGCGCTGTATCCAGACGCCAACCACTGGGTGCTCGACGACGCGCGCTTGGCCGAACATTGCCAGCGCTTGGGGCTGCCGCAGCGATGCCTGCCGGGTAACGATGCCAGCGACGAGGCACATCGCCTGTTCATGGCCTGGCTGCTGCGCGAGGTGATCCAGAGCGAGGTGGATCTGGTATTCACCAGCGAGGACTACGGCCCCGGTTTCGCCGCAGTGCTGTCGCAGCAACAGCAGCTGCATGGCGGCCGCGCGGTGGCGCACGTTGAGGTCGATCCGGCACGGCGCAGCGTACCGGTATCGGGCACTGCAGTGCGCGCGGACCTGCATGCGCAACGGCAGCAGCTGGCGCCGCAGGTGTACCGTGATTTCGTCAGGCGGGTGGTGTTGCTGGGTGGTGAATCCACCGGGAAATCAACGCTGGCCTGGACACTGGCCACGCGTTGCGACAGTGTCTACGCCGCCGAATATGGTCGCGAGCTGTGGGAGGCGCAGGATGGCCAGCTTCAGGAGTCGGATCTGCTGCATATCGCCCAGACCCAGGTGGCGCGCGAGGAAGATCTGCTGGGTGCCGCCACCGGCTGGCTGGTCTGCGACACCTCGCCGTTGACCACCTTGTTGTACGCCGAGGCGATGTTTGGTCGCGCCGATCCGTGCTTGCTGGAATTGTCGCAGCGTCGCTATGACCTGGTGTTGCTGTGTGACCCTGATGTTCCATTCGTGCAGGACGGCACCCGCCGCGACGAGGCGTTCCGGCGCTGGCAGCATGCCTGGTATCTGCGTGAGCTTGGCAGCCGGCAGATTCCTTTCCGCCAGTTGGGCGGCGATTGGCAGCAGCGAGAGGCGACGGCGCTGGCAGCCATGGCCGAGCTGCTGCCGGATGTGGATGCAGCCAGGTCGCGGCCAGCGCTGGTTCAGTAGCGCGCAGCTGCCAACGCCGCATCTGCCCATTGCCAGGCTGCTGTGTGCTGGCGTTTGGTTTCGGCTGCCGCATCGGCCTGGCCCAACACCTGTTGTGCCTGCGCCAGCCCGAACAACGACCAGCCATTGGCCGGATAGGTCTTCAGGTCCTGATTGAAGGCTTCGGCTGCGGATCTCGCATCACCTGTCTCCAGCAGCGCGGCACCCAGATAGGGGCGCACCGGTAGCGGCCAGTCGGCGGGTTCGTTGTAGGCCAGGGCATCTTCGGCGGCTGCAGCCTCTCGCAAGGCGGTAATCGCTTCGCTGTGCTTTCCCTGCGCGCGTAGCAGTTCGCCACGCAGGAGTGCATCGGCAACACGCAGCACGCCGTCGGCGTGGTTGATGTCGAAGAAGCTGACCTGCGCCATTGCCGTATCGGCGGTGATGGCATGCAGGGCTTCGGCGTCGCGCATTGCTTCTGCCAGTGCGCCTTTGCGGGCATGTGCCATGCCGCGGGCGAAATGGCGGATCGCGGCAGGATAGGGAAGTTCGGCTGCAGTGCTGGTGTCGGCGAGGATGCCGTCCCAATCACCGAAACGGACCTGGGTAAGCAGCGGTGCCACCACGAACTGCTGCATGAACTGCATCGGCGCCTCGCCCATGGCCGCGCGGTCCGCCCGATCGGCCGTCTGTTTGGCGGCCTGCATGGACAGCGTGCGTGAGCCGGTCAGTCCCGTGGTCATCGTGGCGAAGTGCCAGTTATGCGGCACATAGCCCAGCGGATAGACGCCATTGCTGCCACGGCAGACCGCGAGGAAATCCTTGTCGGCGGTGGTTGCGGCCAGGTTGGTCAGGGTTGCATCGTGGTAGCGGCCAACGCGGATGTAGATATGCGCGGGCATATGCACCAGGTGGCCGGAACCCGGCGCCAGCGCAGCCAAAGCATCGGCGTAGGGCTCGGCACGCTTTGGCTCGGGAGACGATTCCATGGCATGGATGTAGTAGTGCATCGCGCCGATATGGCGCGGGTTGCGCGCCAGCACGCGCTCCAGCTCGCCGACCAATGCCTGGGTGAACTCGGCGGGCTTGCCATCCTGCCAATAGGCCCACGGCGAGAGATCCATCAAGGCCTCCGCGTACATCGTGGCGGCGTCATCGTCTTCAGGAAACTGCGCCACTACCGCTGCCATCGCGTTGGCGTAGTCATGGTCCAGTTGCCTGCGGTCTTCTGGTGCGGAATCGCTGTAGCGTTTCTGCAGTGCCTGGATCAGCGCTTGGTCGACAGGCCGCGCGCCGATGGCAAGGGAGGCAGCACGTGCCGCCAATGCCGTGGCATCTTTGGCGGCCGCCGGATCCATCGGCAGGTTGATGTTTGGCCCAAGCACCAAGGCCTGGCCCCAAATGCACATTGCACATGCCGGGTCCAAGCGCGCGGCTTCGGCGAATGCACGTCCGGCAGCTTCATGGTTGAAGCCATAGGCCAGACGCAGGCCTTGGTCGAAGTAGCGCTGTGCCAGTGGCACCTTGCTGCCGATGTCGCGGTGCAGGTCGCCGAAGGTGTCGAACAACGGGAGTTCTTTGGCGTCTGATGCCGGGGCCTTGTCGGCAACGGCGGTTGCGTTGTCGGGAGCGTCGCAGCCCGACAGCGCTGCAGCCGCAAACAGGGACGGAAGCAGCAGGGACAAGGATCGACGGATCATTGTGGCTTCTCGGGGCGGATGGACGCGAAGATACTGCTGGGCTCGGCTTGGTGGTGATACGTAGCGATGAAAACGCCGTAAAAATTGCAGACCGGAGAATCGCAATTACGGTGCGCGGCGAACGCCGGCCGTTTATTGCCGGATGGCGGGGTGCCTGGCACGTGTCCTGCCGGCCTGCCGGCAGATGGGCAAAGGCCAAGGAAAACTCATGGCTCGGCCCAGTTCTACGCATTTGTCGCAATCTCCTCTACGGCGCACAGTTCCTGCACTTATCGGACAAGGTGCGGAGATGATGCAGAAGCAGGGAATTCGCAGGAGTTTGCAGGTGGCGGCGATGGTGCTTGCCGGAACGGCGTCGTCGGTAGCGTGGGCTGGGCCGCCCGCGGACTGGACCACACCGATCAAACCATTTCACATCGTCGACAACATCTATTACGTAGGCAGCGAGGGACTGGCGGCCTACCTGATCGTGTCGGAGCAGGGTGCGATCCTGCTGGATGCTCCGCTTGCTGCCAACGCGGATCAGATCGAGCGCAACATCGAAAGCCTGGGTGTGCCGCTGCATGATGTGCGGCTGTTGCTCAGCAGCCATGCCCATGCTGATCATGTCGGCGCGATGGCAGCACTCAAACGCGACACCGGTGCACGTTATGCTGCCAGCGCTGGCGACCGTTGGGCGCTTGAGAACGGCAGGAACCAGGGCGACAACAACTACGGCATCCAGCCCTTCGATCCGATCAAGCTGGATGAGATCGTCAGCGATGGGCAGAAGCTGCGGCTTGGTGATGTCGAGCTGACGGCGCACCTCACGCCGGGGCACACCGCCGGATGCACCAGCTGGAGCATGACCGTGAACGATCGCGGCACGCCGCGCGAGCTGTTGTTCCTGTGCAGCATTACCGTCGCCGGCAATACGCTGGTTGGGAATCGCAGCTACCCGACTATCGCCGAAGACTTCCGCGCGACGTTTGCAAAGCTTGGCGCGATGCAGGCCGACATCGTCCTGAGCGGCCATCCCGATACCACCGGCATCCTTGAGCGGCAGGCGCAACGCGCCGATGGCGATGAAGATGCATTTGTGGACCCAGGCCTGCTCGCCCGGCTGGTGGACGAGCACAAGGAGAGTTTCGAGGATGCCTTGAGCAAGGCGCGTTCAACGCCCCAGAGCCCTTGAGCAGGCGGCGGGGATTACATTGCCGGGCACCTTGATCGAGCGGGCCCGGCTCTTCAGCGGAACCCCGTAGCCCGGGTAAGCGCAGCGCACCCGGGGAATGGATGAATCGGCTATGGCGCTGATGTGCTTGTTGCAGAGATTCCGTGGGCACGTGGTTTAATGACGCTCCGCAAGTTCCCGGGTGCGCCGCGCTTGGCCGGCGGGCTACAGAGCCTGCTCAATTCCATGCGTCGGTTGGTTCATTCAAGCGCGAGTGCCTGCCGCAGGCCAGCCACATGGGCGCGGCCAACCGGCAGTTCCCCGCCGCCATTGAGTACCAACCAGTAACGGCTGCCGGTGCCTGCGTGCAGGGTGCTGACATGGCGCAGGTTGACCAGATAGGAGCGGTGGCAGCGTACGAAGTCCGGTGGCAGCACCGCGCTGAGGCCGGCCAACGATTTGTCGTGCAGTTCGCTGCGGCCATCACGCATGCGCAGTTCGCTGTAGTCACCATCGGCTCGTATCCATTGCACGTCGGCCAGTTCCACCAGCGCGGTGCCCTGTGCACGCCAGATGCCGAGGTAGCGGGCGCGGCCAGCACTGTAGCGGCCTACATCCAACAGGCGTTCCAATGCCTGGCCCAGGCGCTCGCGCGAGAATGGCTTGGGCACGAAATCCAGCACGCCATGTTCGAAGGCCTGCAGTGCACGCTCGCGGTGCGCGGATACGACCACGCAGTGATAGCGACCGGCGACGGCGCGCCGCAGCAGGTCGAAGCCATCTTCGCCGCCGAGGTTGAGGTCGAGCAGCAGACCGTCGTAGACGCTGCGTTCCAGGCGATCACCCGCCGCGTCCAGATCGGCGACGGCATCGAAGCGCGCACGGCTGCCGGCGATTTCCGCGCACAGGCGCAGCAGACGCTGGCGTACCAGCGGTTCGTCTTCAACAATCAGGATGCGCATGTAAGCTCGATCCGGCTGCACCAGTCGGCGCCATCGGCACCTTGGCTGTAGTGCCAGCGGTTGGGGTGGGAGGCGGCAAGACTGGCCTCGATGTAGCGGGTGCCGGTGCCTTGGCCACGGTGCGGCGCGCTACCGCGTGCACTACGCAATTCCAGTACCCAATGATTGCCATCGCGCTGCACACGGAGCTGGAACGGGCGTTGCGCGCAGGCGCTGGCACCGGCATGGGTCAGCGCGTTCTCAACCTGTGCATGCAGCACGCCTGGCGGCAGCGACAGCTGCATGTCGTTGGCATCGACCTGCAGGATCATCGGCTGGTCCAATGCCTGGCCGACAATATCCAGATGGTTACGGCAAAGTGCCAGTTCTTCGACCAGCGGCACGCTCTGGCGGCTGCTGCTGTCGCGCAGGCGGTCGAATTGTTCGGCCAGCGATTCGACCAATCGGCTTGCGCGAGGCGGCGCCTGCTCGATCAACTCCTGCAGGCAGGTGAGGGTATTCATCAGCCAATGTGGCTGGATGCCCCGCTGCAGCAGCTGCAGCGACAGGTTTGCGCGCTCCTCGCGCAGGCGTGCATTGTGCAGATCCAGATTGCGAACCTGCGCGGCGTGGCAGAGCAGCAGGAAGCCCACCAGCACTGCGAGCAACAGGAAGTAGGGGCCATCAAGAAACGCGCCCGGGGCGAACAGCAGTGCAAGTACACCGGCAACCAAGAGGCCCAGGATCGGCCAGCGTTCTTCGCGTTCACCATCAGCGCGAAACAACACCGCAGCCGAGGCGAGCAGGCTCAGCAGCAATACCACCGAGGAGCGGATATCGAAGCTGGGCAGCAGTGTTACGACCACCAGCAATACCGCCACATAGCCTAAGCGCAGCGCCTTTGGCACCGCGATTTCGAAGCGCTGTGCAAGGTAGGCAGGGAGCAGCATCGCCGCTGCCATATGCAACGCCAGCAGCGCGTACAGGCGAGGACCATGCCACGGATAGGCGTAGCCGAGCAGCGGTCGCCAGCCTTCGACCAGCGGTAGCGCGATGCCGACCATGCACAGCGCAAGCAGCAGCCGACCGCCGGCCATCTGTGGCCGGCCGCGTTGCAGCGCGAGGAAGTACAGGCAGGCTGCAGCAAGCGCGCCGGTGGCGAGGGCGGCGATCAGCCAGGGCAGGATGCTGCGCTGGTACAGCACCTCCGCTGGCGCGATCACCGCCAGCGCATCCGCGCTGTACAGGCCGAACTGCTGGTGATGGCTGGATGCGAGTACCAGCAGTTCGTCGTTGCCTGTTGATGAGGGACGCGGCAGCACATGGGTAATGTCGAGCTGGCCTGGGCGTTCCTGTACGGCGTTCAAGCCGAGTTTGCCGTTGCTGACGAGTGGCTCGCCATTCCAATAGACCTGGCTGGCGGCGCGCAATGACAGGCGCAATGTCTGTCCGTCGCGCTCGGCTGTGGTGTTTGCGGGTACTTGCCAGCGCAGCCAGTAAGGGCCGCGCCAGTCGGCCAGACTGCGCTGGTTGATAGGTTGCCAGTCGAGCTTGCCGGGTGGCGATGTCGGCAACGTGGCAGACATGGCGGCGGGTGCCATCTCACCGCTCAGTACGTGGAATGTCTTTACGTCACGCATCAGCACGGCCAGCCACGCAGAGACCGCGAGGACCAGTACGGCCAGCACACCCAGGGTTCGTAGGATCGGCATGGGCCTATCGTATCGGCTGGACGGAGACGCTGGGCGGTCAGTTGGAGCTGTTGGGCGGACGCGTGCCACCCAAGTGTCGTGGTGGCGTGGATGCTGGCTCCGTGGCGAAGCACCCGGGATGTTTCCGGGCTGCCAAGACCACGAGCAGACCCACCCTTCCTCCCGTTTGGAGCCCGCCATGTCCAGCAACTCTCATTCCGCTTCCGCTGCTTGTCGTCCTTGCCTGAAGTCATCATTGGCGCGTTCCAGTGCGCCTGCTGTCGCGGCAGGCATCGGGGGCTTGCGGCGGGTGGCTCCGGCAGCAGGTCGCCTGCTGGTGCTATGCCTGGCACTGGCCTGTACCTCCCCGGTACTGGCGAGCGATGCGGTTGCACCGTTGAAATTCGCACCTTATGCAATGCAGACCAAGGGCAACGGCACCATCGCCACGGAGGAAGCGTTTCTCGAGGTACCGCGCCGCCACAGTGAGCCGAACGGGCCGCGCATCCGCCTGCGTGTTGTGCGCCTGCCGGCGACCGGGGGCAATGGCAGCGCTGCCCCGGTGGTCTATCTGGCCGGTGGCCCGGGCGGTTCTGGTTTCGGCACCGCACTTGGCCCGCGCTGGCCGGTGTTCGATCGGGTCCGGCGCGAGACCGACGTGCTGCTGCTCGATCAGCGTGGCACCGATTTCTCCGAGATGCCCCCGGAGTGCCCACACGAGCACAAGTTCGATGACGCCCAGCCGCTGCAGCGCGACGCGGCGCTGGTTGCAGTGAAGGCATCACTGGTCAGCTGCCTTGCCTTCTGGAAGGACGCAGGAGTTGATCTGGGTGCCTATACCACCGCCGAGAGTGCCGACGACATCGAGTACCTGCGCAAGGCGATGGCGCTGCCCAAGCTGAGCCTGTGGGGCATGAGCTACGGCACGCACCTGGCGCTGGCGACCGTGCGCCGCCACCCCGACAGCCTGGAGCGCGTGGTGTTGATGGGCAGCGAAGGCCCGGATGACACGATCAAGCTGCCGCTGGCTGCGGATGCCTTGCTGGCGGATCTCGCTGTCATCGCGAAGAAGGACGGTTTCGAAGACCTGCAGGGATCGGCGCAGCGTGTGCTGGCCAAACTGCGGCAGCAGCCGGGGCAGGGCAGCAGCCCCATGCATGACGGCAGGAAGGTGACCATCGGCGAGTTCGATGCACAGATGGCGATAGCGATCGCACTTGGTCGCCGCTCCACCCAGCGCATGCTGCCGCTGGCACTGCGTGAGGCCGAGGCTGGCAACTACGACCTGCTCGGCGCCATCGCCCTGATGGTACGTGAGGGCCTGGGCGGCTGGCGCGCCATGCCGACGGCGATGGACGTGGCCTCCGGGCAGAGTCCGCAACGGCGCGCATTGGCTGCCGCCCAGGCACGCCAGAGCCTGCTCGGCGACGCCTTGAACTTCCCGTTCCCGGAGGTGGCTGACGGCCTGGGCATGCTGGACCTGGGCGAATCGTTCCGCGCTCCGCTGCACAGCGATGTGCCGGTGCTGTTCATCAGCGGCACACTGGACGGGCGCACCCCGCATGCCAATGCCCAGGCGCTGCTGCCGGGTTTCAGCCAAGGCAAGGAGCTGCTGGTGCGTGGGGCAAGCCACGACAACGAGATGTGGCTGGGCAACCCGGACATCGCCAACAATATTGCCGGCTTCCTGGCTGGGCGCGGCTTGAGCGAGGAAGTGCTGGATGTGCCGCTGCCGGTGTTTGTTACTGACAGGACCAAGCTGTAAGCGAGAGCAAAACCGGGGTCAGAGTGGGGTTTCGTTCCGAAACCCCACTCTGACCCCGGTTTTGCCTTTCCGCCAAGTCACTGATTACAAACAACTTCATAAATCTTCATCCAGGCATCAGGCGTTTCATCCAAGCGAATGTTCGGCTGTGCGCTCCACACATGGAGCACCCCAATGTCACTGTTGATCCGCCTTCCTTTGTTCGCCGCCCTGTTGCTTGCGTCAGGCTCGGCCGCCTCAGCCCCGCCCGCCAGCGATGATTGGCCCATCGCCGACCCGGCCAGCCACGGACTGGACGCCGGCAAGCTCAGCGCCCTGGATGCCGCGATCAAGGGCGGGCAGGCACCCGATACCACCAGCGTGCTGGTGGTGCATCGCGGGGCGCTGGTCCACGAGGCCTACTTCAATGGCGCTGACCGCAGCAGCCTGCACAACACCCGTTCGCTGACCAAGAGCGTGACCGCGATGCTGGTGGGCGCTGCCATCGACCGCGGCATGATCAGCGGGGTGAAGGCGCCGGTGCTGGGCTTCTTCCCGGAGCGGACGCCCGCGCACCCCGGTGCGTTCAAGAGCGCGATCACGCTCGAAGACCTGCTGACGATGAGCGCGCAGTGGGAATGCGACGACAACAATGAGTACTCGGCCGGGCACGAAGAGCGCATGTATGTCAGCGCCGACTGGACCGGCTTCACCCTTGACCTGCCCGAGCGTGGCTATGCGCCATGGACCAAGCGGCCGGCCGATAGTCCGCACGGGCGTGCCTTCGCCTACTGCACCGCCAACTCCTTCCTGCTCGGGGCGATTGTCGAACGTGCCAGCCATATGCCCTTGCAGCGCTTCGCTGCCGAGGCCTTGGAGCATCCACTTGGAATTGAAGCGTCGGTCTGGAACCGTTCGTCCGAAGGCGTTGGCATGGGCGGTGGTGGCACCGAATACCGTAGTCGCGACCTGGCCAAGCTGGGGCAATTGCTGATAGACAATGGCCGCTGGAAAGGTCATCAGGTACTGCCCGCTGCGTGGACGCAGGCGATGACCCAGGTCGCGGCACAGACTCCATTCGATGCTGACTACGGCTATCAGATCTGGCGTTTCCCATTCACCGCAGGCGGCAAGCCCGTGCATGCCTGGGCGATGTCCGGCAATGGTGGCAATGCGGTGTTCGTGGTGCCGGAGAAGCAACTCGTGGTCGTGGTCACGCGCACCCGCTTCAACCAGCGCGGGATGCACCAGGAGACCCAGAAGCTGCTGCAGGACTACATCCTAAACGCGTTGCCGTAACCGCCTGGGCATCGGCTGGCAGCTGACCGGATGCGATGAGCCGTGCCCGGTCGGCGGCCACCGCTGTATCGATGGCCTGCAGTACCTGTGCGTAGCCTGGATCGCTGCGAAGCTCGGCCAGCAATGGTGAGACCCGCAGATAGCTGCCATTGCGATAGCCTGCCGCAACCGCCGCCTGCAGTGCCGCCAGCGCGGCATCGCCGTCGCCGGCCAGCTCGGCCAGCATCGCGGCATCGATGCCATCCTGCGCATCGCTGCCCTTGCCGAGCCCCGAACGCAGCTCAAGCGAGCGGGCCAGCAACTCGGGCGCTGTTGGCTTTGCTTCCGCCGCCACGATCCATGCCATTGTCATTGGCAGGCTGGCATGTGGCTTGAGCGCGCGTGCCTGCCGCGCCGCGTTGCGCGCTGCGTCGAGGTCGCCGCGCTGCAGTGCCAGTTCGGCGGCGAGCAGATACAGCTGGGCGTGTTCGGTGCCGCGCGCGATTGCTTCGTCCATTGCCGCCTGTGCTTCAGCGCTGCGGCCGTGATCGTGGAGGAACTCCGGCCAGGCGATGTTGGAAAAGACGTTGTCCGGGTACAACTGGAAGCTGCGTTTATAACGGGCTTCCGCGGCCGCGGTGTAGCCGAGCAGGTCGAGGTTGGAGGCGACCTGCAGCTCCCAGAAGCGCACCCGTTCGGGATGGCGCACCGCCATGTTGGCTGCGAGCGCGTCGCTCAAACGTCCTTGACGTGCATACAGGTAGGCCGCCGACGCACGGCTGGAATCGGCACTCGGATCGATCTGCACGGCGCGCTCGTAGCCAGCCAGCGCGGCCTGGATCTGGCCTCGGCAATCGTGGCTGTAGGCAAGCGCTGCAAAGGCGGCAGCCGAGCTCGGTTGGCGGGCGATCACGGCTTCGGCGAGAGCCTGGGCCTGCTCGGCATCTTCGCTGCTGCCGTTGTACAGACAGGTGCGGGCGGCGAGGGCGCGGGCAACCCCGAGTTTTGCCGCCACATCGTCCGGCGCTTCCTGCAGGCGTTGGCGGTACAAGGCCATGGCGCGTTCGTTGTTTTCACGCTGACCGATGCCCGCGTAATAGTCGGCGCGCTGCAGCAGTGGTGAAGTCGCTGGCGCGGCGGGGGCAGGCCAGCGCCACCAGACCAGACCGGCAGCAGCTGCAAGCAGGGCAATGCCCGCAGTGATCGCGATGCGACGCTGTCTTGTAGCTGTCGGAGCGGATGCGGTTGGCTGCGTGGATGCCGCCAGCGCATCCTCAATCACCGGCTCGCTGCACAGCTGGTAGCCCTGGCCGCGCACGGAGCGCAAGTAGCGCGCCTGCCTGCCGTCGTCGCCCAAGGCCTGGCGCAGCAGGCGCACGCGTTGGGTCACCGTTTCCTCGTTGACGATTGCCGGTGCCCAGATGTTGGCGATCAGGGCATCAAAGCCGACTACGCGGGTACCTTGGGTAAGCAGGTAATGCAGCAGCCGGAAGCTGAGCCCGGTGACATCCAATACCTGACCGTCATCGCGCACCACGCGTTGCCGCGCTACGTCGATACGCAGGTCATCGAGGCGGTAGTGCAGGGGCGTACCGGGCTGGGGGTCAGACATGTGAACTGTATTGTCTCGAGCGGGGCAGCTGACGCGGCAGCAAAAAGTCGGGGAGGATTGGCTTTGCGATGGAAGCCAGCCATTCCGGTGCGCTGCCATCTGCGTTGGTCACGCCAGCGCGCAGTATTGCAGCTGCCATGGGCAGTGCAAGGACGGTGGGCGCGGCGGGACGGAGGCTGCTGGGGACATCCATGGTGGCCAAGATTAACAGGCGAAACCCGAGCGGGAGAGGGCGTGCACTCCGTCCTTCCAAGCTATTGAAGCTTGGCATGCGCCCTGGAGGGGAGGTTGCCTGCGGGGGCGCCGGGCAATCATGGCGCGCGCAAATGAAGGATCGATGCGATGGCTGCACCCGACGATCCGCGCAGAAAGGAAAGCCTCCGCGACGGAAACCGGGAGTTGCGTGCTGACAGCAATGCTTCCAAGGAAAGATCTGGTCGAAGGCGTCAGCTGCGACGAGCCGCAACAGCTCAAACAATGCCGGTATCACAGGTGAGAACGGCTGGTTGTGATGCCGATGCTTGGTCGCATTGCTATGAGTCGCTTGTTGAGGTCTCTGGTTTGTTTGTCTCCATCCAAACAGCTTGTTGATTTGCAGGACGATGCTGCGTGTCATTGAGTAAATAGCTGTAGGCATTTGCATCTCAACCCATGGTGCCAGTGCGTTGTTGGGTTCCCCAGTTCCTGCGAGAGCGTTGGTTCTTCAATTCGAAGTTTCAGTAATGAAACTGAAAAGAACTGCGAGTCGGGATTGCCCGCGCGCGTTTTTCTCGCCTATCCAAATTGCACGGCAAATCTGCGTGTATTCAGCAAAATAAAAGCCATTTATTTTGACATTCGCTTCACATATCCACATGCACCGTTCGTTGCAGGGGCATTCATGTTGCTTGGAGTTGTGAGAAGGCGACATCGCGCATCGCGATGATCGCTTCGCGCTGTGGATCGTTGTAGATCAATGCTGACTTTTTGCGCTGTTGCATGGGAGTGATGGGCAGCGCCTTCCTTCGTGTATTGGGTGTTCTGGAGAGGTGCGATGTCGCAGTTGCTTGTGGCGGTTGCTCCGGTACGGCCTGATGGTGCTGCGCGCCGTTGGGGAAAACATCTTCTTGGTTCGATGCTCCTGTTGTTGCTGCTGGCTTGGGCGCCGCTGGCTGCGGCGGCGAATCTTGGGATCAACACTTTCTCCGAGGTTGCCGACCCGGTGCCCGCAGGCGGCATCATCGAATACAGGTTGACCTTCTCCAATGGCGGCCCTGAAGCAGTGCCGGATGCAGTTGTTGCATTCGATCTTCCGGCGGGAACCACTGCGGTAAACCTGCCGCCGTACTGCAGCGTCGATGCCGTCGTCAGCACGCGTGTGGTCTGCACCATTCTGCAGACGCTCGATAATGGCGATTCGTTTGATATCGACCTGCAAGTGAGCACCGCCGGGCTAGGGCCGGGTACCGTTGATATCGTCGCTGCGGTGGGGCGGCAACCTGCGCCAGCCGCGGGCACGCCGCTTGCCAGTCTGCAAGCAACTGATCCGTTCTTTGCCGGTGATTCCAATGCCGGCGATAACATCGCAACACAGAACACGACCCTGACCCAGTCCGGCGATCTGAGCATGGCCAAGAGTGCCACGCCCGATCCTGTTGTCGCCGGCGGTGAAGTGACTTACACCATCAGCGTCACCAATAACGGCCCGAGCATCTCGACCGATTTCAACGTCGCCGACACCTTGCCGAGCGGTGTCAGTTTCGTGCCGGGCAGTGCGCAGGCCGTTGCTGGCAGTTGGACTTTCAATAACCAGAACGGAACCCATGCCGGCGCGCTCGGCGTGGGCCAGACTGCAACCTATACATTCAGGGGCAAGGTCGACGTCGCCAGTGGCAGCGTGGTCAATACCGCCACCGTCAACGCGGTTGGTACGCCTGACCCGAACAACGGCAACAACACCGATGATGCCGCCGTAAGCATTGCGGCGGGCGCCGACCTCGCGATCGACAAGACCGCGGCACCCATCCCTGCGCTGCCCGGTGAAATGATCACGTTCACGGTGACGGTGACCAACAACGGCCCGAGCCCAGCCGAAAACGTGAGCTGGACCGATCCGATGCCGCCCGGCTTCCTGATCGAAAGCAGCACCAGTGCGCCTGGCTGGAGTTGCGCAAGTAATGGCGCGAACACGGTGCATGACTGCTCCTTGCCCGCACCGGCTACGTTGGCAGTAGGCGCCAGTGCAACGTTCACCATAGTTGCCCGCGTGCCGCTGACGGGTCCGGGCAGCAGTGGGCCGGTGGCCAACACCGCAACCGTCAGCGGCAGCCTGCCCGACGCCAACACCGCCAACAACGACAGCACCGCGAACTTCACCGTGCTGCCGAACGGTGCCGACCTGAGCCTTGGCAAGACCAAGGCGCCGCAGTTGGTGCCGACCTGGCCTGGTCCGGGCCAGCCTCCGGCCGGCAGTGGCTACATCATCACCTCCACGATCAACGTCACCAACCAGGGCCCGGCATCCGCGCTGAGCGACGTGCAGGTGATTGATACGCTGGCGATCGGCGAAGAGTACGTCCCGTCCAACACCACACCCTGGACCTGTACGGCGACGCCTTACGTTGCCGGCACGCAGCAGGTGGTCACCTGCGACCTAAACCCGGACCAATACCCGCTGGCGATGGGCCAAAGTGCTGCGCCGCTGCGGTTGCAGAGCTTTGCCCATCCCGAGGCCGAAGGTTCCACGCTGACCAATACCGCCTGCACCGGAGGAAGCGGCAACTCGCTCGAGCCGGGCACCGGCAGCGGCCTTGGCGATCCGAACAGCAGCAACGATTGCAACGGCGCCGGCATCATGCCCTCGCCATTGCGCGCCGACCTGAGCATCGTCAAGCGTACCAATGGCGTTGGGACGGCCGACAACACCTTGCCGATCGGCTACACCGGCATGAGCTACACCATCACCGTGAGCAACGCCGGCCCGGATGCCACCACCGGTGTGGTGGTTGAGGACACGCTGCCGGGCTTCCTGGCCGGGCGCACCACCGCCACCGTGCAGGCACCGGCCAACTGGAACTGCTCGGTCAGTGCGTCGGGTGGCCTGCATTGCGAGTCCGGGGCTACGCCACTGCCGGCCAATACCCCGACCGATATCGTGGTCACCCTCACTGGTCCCTTGGCGGATAGCGCCTCGCGGCCTGCGGCAACCTGCGGTGCCACCACCGCACCGGCAGGCTCCTGGTGCAATACCGCGGGCGCCGGCATTGATCCGTCGGTGCCAGGTGCTGCGGGCGAGGTGAACCCGGGCAACAACACCGGCTCGGACTATGTGCGGGTGCCGCGCGTGTCCAATGTGAAAACCGAAGCCAAGACCATCACCACCGGCACCACCGGCAGTGTTGGCGTGGACAGCATCTACCGCATCGAGTACCTCAACGAGGGACCATCATTGGCCCCGGGCGTGGTGTTCCGTGACGTGATCAACCTGCGCGCCGATGACCCGGGCTTCACCCTGGTCAACGACACCCGCAGCGGTGGTGGCAGCACCGTGTGTGTCCCGTCAGTCACTGGCGGCGTCACGGTATCGCCGGGTACCGGTGGCCTGCTCAATGTCACCTCGAATGGTGCCGCGGCCGGTACGCTGGTCCTGACCTGCACACCGCTGGATATCCCGGGTGGCCAGCAACACACGATGACCGTCCAGATCCGGCCGTTGGACGATCCAATCGCCGGTGGTCCATTGCGCGTGTATACCAATACCGCCGACTTCTTCTTTGATCGCGATGGGGACGGCACACCGGATCCCAGCGGTGGCAACGATGCCAATGGTGATTTCGAATACAACACCATTGCTACCCCGGCGGACGACGAGAAAACGGCGACCCTCACCGTGGCGGACGGTGACGTGGATCTGGTGGTGAACAAGGAGGACACCGGATTCACCGGTGGTGTTGATCCCTTGCCCTACGACCCGAACGATCCCAATGGCAACTTCATTACCTATCAGATAAGCGTGCAGAACCTGGGGCCGTCGGTTGCCAGCAGCGTCACCATCACCGACACCATTACCCCGGAAGCGAACAAGACGGTGCAGTTCCTGGGCTCATCGCCATCGCCGACCGGGCCGTTCTCGATGCTCAGATGCCCGATGACCTCGGGTAGCAATCCAAGTACCGGCAGCCCGATTACGGTAGCGTGTGAAGTGCCAGGTGCAGGCTTCCCGGGTAGCGATGCCAACGGGGTGATCGCAAACGGTGCCACCTCGGTCCTGTACCTGCGCTATCAGTACCTGTCGCAGCCCGGTGCCGGCGGCGATGTGATCAACAATGTAGCGGTGGCGAGCTCCGCGGAACCGGAGCGCAACCCGGCAAACAACACCGAGGGCGAGACCACCACCATCCGCAGCAAGGTCGACCTCCTCATCAGCAAACGCGCCGTATCCAGGCTCACGCCACCGGATCCTGATCCCAGCGTTGCGCTACCACCGATCTTGAGCACGGTATCGATACGCGAGCCGTTCTTCTGGGTGTTCGATGTGCAGAACAATGGCCCGGGCAACAGCTTGTCGCGCGACCGCACAGGCACCAGCCCGCTCAATGGCACCGGTACGGTGATCACCGACACCTTGCCCCCGAACATGGTGGTTACCGGCACGCCGATCAGCTGGCGCAAGATCGGGCCGGACATTGCCAGCTTGCCGGATGACCAGCCCAACGGCACGGGCAGTTGCAGCCAGAACGGGCAGAACGTCATCTGCAACGTGGGCGACGTGACTTCCGAGGGCTCCAATCACGGGCGCGTGCGGGTGATCATCCCGGTGCGTTGGGATGTGCTCCCCCCCGGTGGCAATGCGATCAATACGGTGTCCGTAGGCACCGAGCAGGTCGACACCGATGCAGGCAACAACACCGCCACCGCGCCGATCAATGTCACCGCGTCCACGCTGGCCGGTACCGTGTTCCAGGATCGTGACCGTAGTGGTGGCAACGGCGGCGTTCCGCAGGCTGCCGCAGTGGAGCCGCGTATCGCCAATGTAAGTCTGACGCTGACCGGCACCGACGAATATGGCAATGCGGTCAGCCTGAACACCACCACCGATGCCAATGGCGACTACAGCTTCGGCGATCTTTCACCGTCGAATGCCAGTGGTTACAACATCGTCCAGACCCAGCCGCTGGGCTTTGCCAATGGCCCGGTGGATCCGCCGACCAGCGGACCTTTGGCGCCGTCGCTTGGTGGCACCTATGCGGCTGGCACACCGAACTCCAGTTACAGCGCCATTCCGGTGCCGGTCAACAGCAATGGCGTGCGCTACAACTTCCCCGAGTTCAACAACGCGCGGCTCGCGGGCTTCGTGTACGTGGATGCGGACTTCAACAACCTGCGCACCGTCGGCAGCGACCCGGCGATTGCCGGCGCAACCGTCGAGCTGCTCGATGCCGTCACCTCGGCCGTGGAGCGGACCACCACCACCGACGCGACGGGCGCCTATCAGTTCATCGATCTCGACCCCGCCCGCAGCTACACGCTGCGCCAACCGTTGCCTGCGGGCGCCTACCGCAATCGCGCAACGGCGGTGAATCCCGGCACCATCAATGGTGCGGCGTGCCCGAGTGGCTGCGTGCCCGGCACCGCTGTGGCCGGCGATCCGTCTACCACCGATCGCATCAGCCAGATCGACCTCAGCCTCGGCATAGGTGCCAGCGAAGGCTTGAACTTCAACTTCGGCGAGGAACCGGTTGGCAGTTCGCTGGCCGGCAAGGTCTGGTTGGATGCCAACAACAACGGTCTCATCGACAACGGCGAAACCGGTATCGCCGGGGTCGACATCCAACTCAGCGGCACCGATCGCGACAACAGGACGGTGGCACTGAGCCAATCGACCGACGCCAATGGTGCCTATCTGTTCGCCGGCCTGGTGCCGGGCACCTATACCGTCACCGAGCCCGACCAGCCCGCCAATACCCGCAACGGCATCACGGTTGCCGGCAGCACCGGCGGTAGCGCTACAGCGGTCAGCGTCACCCCGTCGGTGATCAGTGCCATCGTGCTGGATCTTGATGAGGCAAGCATCGACAACAATTTCGGTGAGATCGCCAGTTCGTCGATTGCCGGCCGCGTGTACTACGACAACAACAAGAACGGCACCATCGACGCGGGCGAGTCCGGCATTGCCAATGTCACCCTGCAACTCACGGGCACCGACGACCAGGCAGCGTCAGTGGCGCCGATCAGCGTGGTCACCGATGCCAACGGTGCCTATCTGTTCGACAACCTGCGCCCGGGCACCTACACGGTGACCGAGCCGACCCAGCCACCGGATACCACCAACGGCATCACCACGCCTGGCACCGTCAACGGTACGCCGATGGGGCTTGCCACTCCGGTATCCACGGTGCCGTCGGCAATCAGTGCGATCACCCTGACCTTGGGTCAGATATCGATCGAACAGAACTTCGGTGAGGTAGCCGATACACCGGATCTTGTGGTCAGCAAGAGCGCGCAGCCGACGCGTTTCACCGTCAATAATGCAGCCACTTACAGCGTGCGTGTGCGCAATATCGGTCCGCAGCCGACTGTGGGCAGCTATCAGGTGGATGACCGCTTGCCCACGGGTGTAACGCTGGCCGCGACCCCGAGTGGCAACGCCTGGAGCTGCACAGGAGCGCCAGGCGCCGACCGCTTCAGCTGCACCAGCAGTACGGTGCTGGCCAGTGGTGCGACTTCAGCCGACGCCATCACCGTGAGTGTGGCCGTCAGTGCTGCCGCCGCGGCGGCGTCGCCGATCCACAACGCAGTGATCGTGCGCGGTGGTGGTGAAGACGCCGACCACGCACCATCACCCGCCGAGCAGGGGGCCTTTGATGGCGACATCACCCAGCTGCCGCTCTGTGATCCGGCAATCACTCAGAATGCCTGCCGCTTGATGACCGAGGTGCAGGATGCAGCGTCGTTGTCGGGCACGGTCTGGTTCGACATCGGCAGTGATGATGCGCTGCTCGATGCCGGCGACGTACGCCTGCCGAACTGGACCGTGGAGCTGTATGACCCGGCCAGCAACCAGGTCATCCGTACCGCCAGCACCGGTACCGATGGCAGCTACCGCTTCAACGATCTGCTGCCGGGCACGCGCTATGAAGTACGCTTCCGGCATCCACAGAGCGGTGTGCTGTGGGGCTTCCCGGTAACCGGCGAGACCGCTGCCGGGCCTCCTGCACCGTGCAACTCCGGCAACGCGATCAACAACGGCACCAGCAGCACCTGTCGGGTTGACGGCGACGGCATTACCCAGCTGGAAGTGGTGTTGCGCGCAGGCGAGAACCTGCCGCAGCAGAGCCTGCCGGTGGACCCGAGCGGCGTGGTCTACGACGCGGTGACCCGCAACCCGGTGCAGGGCGCGATCGTGACCCTGGCGCCGGTCGGCATGTGCACGGGTTACGACCCGGCCACCGGCGTGCTCAATGGCGGGCAGGGCGGCTACAGCATCAGCGGCAACCAGATCTCGATGACGGTCGGCAGCGATGGCTACTACCAGTTCCTGCTGGGGCCGGCCGCGCCCAGCCGCTGCGAGTTCCAGCTGACGGTGACGCCACCGGCTGGCTATACCTTCCGTTCGGCGATCATTCCGGCCGAAGCCAGCAGTCTGTCACCCCCAGGCATATCGGGCACCACCTTCAAGGTGCAGCCGCAGGCGACCGCGCCGACCGCACCGGTTGGCACTGGCACGCAGTATTTCCTGGGCCTGTTTGCCGGTTCGGCCACTGCCAGCATCATCCACAACCACCTGCCGCTGGATCCAGCGGTAGCGCCGGGCCTGGTGATCAGCAAGACCGGTGACAAGCAGGTCGTCGAGATCGGCGACACCATGCTGTACACCATCAGCATCCGCCAGACAGCCGGTGAGCCGCTGCAGACGGTCAACGTCATCGACAACCTGCCGCCGGGCTTCACCTATATCAACGGCACGGCGCGGGTGGACGGCGGCGGCATTGCCGACCCGTTCGGCAAGCCGGGCCCGCGGCTGGTGTTCAATGTTGGCAGCATCAGCCTGGGCCAGCAGAAGCTGCTGACCTACCGCGTACGCATAGGCGTGGGTGCGATGCAGGGTGACGGCATCAATCGCGCGCAGGCGCACGGCTGCTCCACCGCAGGTGGCTGCGTTGATCCGGGCACCTTGTATCCGTATCCGGGCGGAGTGACCTCCAACCCGGCGCAGTACCGGGTGCGGGTGACGGGTGGCGTGTTCACCGACGAAGCGTGCGTGCTCGGCAAGATCTATGTGGACAGCAACAACAACCACCTGCAGGACCGCGAGGAGATCGGAATCCCGGGCGTGCGCCTGTATTTCAACGACGGCACCTGGATGGTGTCCGATTCGGAAGGCAAGTACAGCTACTGCGGCTTGCCACCGAAGAGCCATACGCTGAAGGTGGATGCCAGCACGCTGCCGCGCGGCTCGCGCCTGATCACCAGCAGCAACCGTAACCTTGGTGATGCCGACAGCCTGTTCATCGATTTGAAGAACGGCGAGCTGCACCGTGCCGACTTCATCGAAGGCAGCGGCTCCAACGAAGTGCTGGAGCAGGTCAAGGCTCGGCGTACGCAGGGCGAGGTTGGCGCGCCGGAAACCGAGCTGCCGGGTCTGCCGCTGAGCTTCCAGGCACAGCCGCTGCGCGCACCGATTGGTGCAACCGATTCGGCAAACCAGATGCCGGGCATCGTTGCCCCGCGCGGTACCGAGCGGCTGACACCTGCACAACGCGAAGCCGGTAACTCGGTGGTGCAGGGCGGCGTCAACGCGGCTGCAGTCACCGCCGAGGGCGGTCCGCCGACAGCTGTGGTCGCAGGCGGTGTGCAGGTCGGCGCAAGTGCCGGCGAGGTTGCGACGTTGGCAGACAGCCATCGCTTCGACGGAGCCTTGAGCGCCAGCACCGTTGCCAACCCGCAGTCGCTGGGTTCAACCGATGGGCAACCGCAGACGATCAACCTGCAATCTGGCGCCGTCGATTACAGCGTCAATTCGGATGTGGATACGCTGCGGGTGGACGTGGATCGCGATGGCGTGCCCGCTGATGGACAGTCGCCGGTACATGTGCGTGTGCAGCTGCTGGGCGCCGATGGCAAGCTGTTGCCGGGCAAGCGTTTCGCAACCATCGAATACAGCGGTGGCCGGGTGCGCTTGATCGGCGGCCGTACCGATGAGCTCGGGCCGGGACGTCTGGATGCCGATCGCGGCACGCCGGGTATCCAGCTGCCGGTGGAAAACGGTAGCGCCGAGTTCGATCTGCTGGCGCCTGACGTGCCGCAGGACGTGCTGGTGCGCATCACCTCGGGCGGCGTCACCGCCGAGAACACGATCAGCTTCCTGCCGGAAATGCGCGAGCTGCTGGCGACCGGCCTGGTCGAAGGCATCGTCAACTTCCGCAACGGCGCGACCCTGGACACGGCACGCCGTGATGATGGCTTTGACCGTGACATTCGTCGCTGGGAACGCAACTTCAACAGCGGCAAGGCCAACGCAGCCGCCCGCACCGCCTTCTTCGTCAAGGGCAAGATCAAGGGCGAGTACCTGCTCACCGCCGCCTATGACTCGGACAAGGAAGTGCGTGGCCGCTTGCTGCGTGACATCCAGCCGGAAGAGTTCTATCCGGTCTACGGCGACTCCTCCCTGCGTGGCTTCGATGCACGCTCGGCCGAACGGCTGTACGTGCGCGTCGACAAGAACCGTAGCTACATAATGTATGGCGACTTCCAGACCGGTGACACGCTGACCACGCAGACGGGCATCAGCGCCAGCGGCAAGGCGGTGATGCGCAGCCTCGGCACCTATAACCGCACCGCGACCGGCTTTGGCTGGCATTTCGAAGGCAAGCGCGTGCGCGGCAATGTGTTCGCCATGGAAGATTCATTGCGGCAGGTGATCGATGAGTTCCCCAGCCAGGGCAGCGGCCCGTATGCGCTGCGCAACAGCGCCGTGCTGGAAGGCAGCGAGCGGGTGGAGGTGATCACCCGCGACCGCAACCAGCCAAGCCGCATCATCAATGTGCGCGGTTTGGGGCGGCTGATCGACTACAGCTTCGAGCCGTTCTCCGGGCGCATCCTGCTGAACAGCTTCCTGCCTGCGTTCGACAGTGAGTTGAACCCGATTTCACTGCGGGTGACCTACGAGCTGGATCAGGGCACGGAGAAGTTCTGGGTGTACGGCGTGGATGCGCAGTTCCGGGTCAACAAATACGTCGAAGCCGGCGCGTCGTATGTAAAGGATGAGAATCCCTTCGCCGCGTTCGAGATGGGCAGCGCCAACCTGGGCTTCCGCTTCGGTGCCAACACCTGGATGGTGCTGGAAGCCGCGCGCACCGAAAGTGAGGTCAACACCAACTCCATCAACCAGTACGCAACGCCTGGGCTGCAGAACCTCAGCGGCGACATTGCTGGCAATGCGTATCGGCTGGAGTTCGCCCATGATGGCAAGACCTTCGATGCACGCTTGTTTGCCGGTCGCAGTGATCCGGCGTTCAACAACCCGTCTTCGCCGCTGTATGGCGGGCGCGGTGAGTACGACCTGGAGTTGAACTGGACGGTCAACGAGCGCTTCCAGATCTATGTGGAAGCAATGCGCAGCGAGGACCGCAACCCGGATGGCGGCGACCGCGATGCAGCCGGTGCAGGTGTACGCATCGATGCAACCAAGCGGCTGACGCTGGATCTGGGGGTACGCAGCATCCGCGAGACCATTGGTGCCTACTCGCCGTGGTCATCGCTGGCGCCGTTCGGCAGTACTGGTGGTCTCAGTGGTGGCTTCGCCACCGGTGCAGCCGGTGGTGCCTTGGGTTATGGCCAGCAGCCGCTGGATCCCTTGACCGGCCTGCCGATCATCCGCAGCGGCGGCACCGTGCCTACCAGCAGCCTGCCTGTCGGCACCAAGCTGGAGTCGGACAGCGTGCATGTTGGTGCCGGTTACAAAGTCACCGACAAGCTGGTGCTGGGCGCCGAGTACGAACAGGACGTCAATGGCGAAGACCGCAACCGCGTCGCCGTGGGCGCCGACTACCAACTGCGCGAGCGTAATCGCCTGTATGGCCGTTACGAGAAGCAGACCGGCCTGACCAGCGCCTATGGCATCACCACCACCGACCGCGAAAGTGATGCGCTGGTGTTTGGTGTCGACAGCACCTACCTCAAGGACACCCAGGTGTTCAGTGAGTACCGCCTGCGTGATGCCATTGCCGGGCGAGATGTGCAGATGGCATCGGGTATCCGCAACGACTGGAGCGTGCGCGAAGGCCTGCGTCTTAGCACTGCCGCCGAGCACGTCAAGATCTACGACGGCGACAGCGGCGATTCCACCGCATTGGCGTTGGGGCTGGACTACAGCGCGAACCCGCTGTGGCGTGGTGCGATGCGGCTGGAGTACCGCATCTCCGGCGATGTGGACAGCACGCCAGCCACCAACGAGGAGTTCAACACCACGCTGTTCCAGCTGATGTGGGCCCGCAAGCTCAACCGTGACTGGACGCTGCTTGCGCGCAACTACCTGCTTGCCACCGACTACAAATCGCGCGGTGATGTGATGCAGGACCGCTTCCAGCTCGGTGTTGCCTATCGCGATACCGACCGGAACCGGATCAACGCGTTGGCCCGCTACGAATACAAGCTGGAGTCGGACAAGAGCGGCATGGGTATTGATGGTGCCTCGCTGCAGGAGATGGGGCAGGACATCCGCACTGCGGCGCACATTGTCTCCACCCATGCCGACTGGCATCCGTCGCGGCCGTGGTGGCTCACTGGCCGCATCGCCGCCAAGTGGCAGAAGGACCGCTTCGCCTACAACGACGGGACGCGGGTGGATGACAGCTTCCGCGGCGTACTGCTGTCTGGACGCATTGTCTACGACATCACCGAGAACTGGGATGTAGGCGTGCTCGGCACCACCTTCCGCGGCGACTACGGCAGCAATCAATACGCCTATGGTCTGGAGATTGGGCGGCTGCTGCGGCAGAACCTGTGGCTGTCGGCCGGCTATAACTTCGTGGGTTTCGAAGCCGATCCGGATCTGGCCGGCTACGAGTACACCGACGAAGGTGCCTTCATCCGCCTGCGTTTCAAATTCGACGAAGATATTTTCCGTCGCGACGACAACCGCTACCGCAAGCCGGCGCAGCATTGAGGACCCTGACATGACACTTCGTCGCACGCGACTGATGATGGGAATACTGCTGGGCATCGCCTGCACGGCACCGTTGGCGGCACAGCAGCAGGATGCCGGTCAACGGACCGAATTGTTGCCGCAGAAGGCGCGCATCACCGACGAGGCGCTGTATGCGGATCACTCCCGCTATCAGGCTACGCAGGACAGGATCCAGGCACTCAACGATGGCGGCCGCCCGGTTCGTGATTACCACCTGTCCAAGGCGCAATGCTGGCTGGACGTGTCCTTCCACGAGTACAGCCGTAATGACCGCAGCGATTTTCCACAACTGGCGCTGGATGAGTCGGTCAAGCTGATCGACGGCATGGAGCGGGGCGTGTCACCGCTGCCAACGGATACCCCGTTGGTGAACGATGCGCGTTATTTGCGCGAGGACCTGTGGAAGCGTCTGCGCGTCATCCTTGGAACCCCGGGGTTTGAGTGCGCGCAGCAGGCGGTGGCTTGTGGCGAAGTGGAGCTGGTGCATGCTGGCAACGAGTTCAACCAGCAGCAATGGCGGCACTCAAAGCCATACATCCAGATTGCAGAAGACCTGACCAACGACGCCGAGGCGCTGGCCAGGCAGTGCGTCGTTGAACTGGCGGTTGTCCCGCCGCAGGAAGCAGTGCTTACCGCCAACGTGGTGTTTGATTTCGACAAGGACAGGCAACGGAACATCCGTGCCGAGTCGCTGCGTGGGTTGGATGATGTTCTACGCCGCGTCGGCGAAGAGAAGCGGACCATCACTGGCGTGCAGCTGGTCGGTCATGCCGATCGTCTGAAGGGGCCGACGGATCAATACAACCAAGGCCTTTCAGAACGCCGTGCACAGACCGTGCGTCAGCTTCTGATCAGCAGAGGGATTGCCGCGGACTCGATCAACTACGAATGGCGCGGTGACAGCGAGCAGGTGCAAGCCTGCGACGGCATGAGCGGAGCGAAGCTGCGGGAGTGCCTGTTGCCCAATCGGCGGGTGGAGGTGAGGTTCAGTACGACGCGGTGAGTTCTGGGAAAGCCGGGCAAAACCTGGGCAAAACCGGGGTCAGAGTGGGGTTTCGGAACGAAACCCCACTCTGACCCCGGTTTTGCCCAGGTTTTGACCCAGCTTTTCGCCTACTTGATAGCCGGAAACACCGCCTCACGGCCGTAGACAAGATCAACGATCGCTTCCAGAAATACGTTGGTCGGAATGCGTTCCCCATTGGTGGAGTACGCAATCGCCACATCATCCTCGGGGTTGTAGATGACGCGCGAATGAGAGCCGAGGACGTCTCCACCATGACCGAGGAAGTGGTCATCTCCGTACGTGAACTCAGCCAGCCCTAGTCCCCAGCCGCTGCCGCCAAACTTTGGCTGCATCTGTTGCAACGTCTCCTTGTGCACGAGCTTGTATTCGAACAGGCCGGAGATCAGTAAATTCAGATCATGTGTGGTGGCTGCGATATCACCGACACCGATTACGTTGGAGTAATCGATGTCCTTGATCTCCCGCCATTCTCCGGAGAAGGCATAGGACTTGAAGGTGTTGCCTGGATGGGAGCCCGTGGAAGCGAAGTTCCGCAGGCCGAGCGGTGCTGCGATTTCCTGCGCGACGATGTCATGGTAGGCACGCCCATGGACTTGTTCGATGATCATGCGCAGCAGGAAGTAGGCTGAGTTGGAGTAGGCAACGCGCTGACCCGGCTCGAATGCAATACCTTGAGTCGCTATCTCTTCCAGGATCTGATCCTGAGTCTGCGGATCAACTACCCAGACCTCACCATTCCTGATCGCGAAGTTCCCAAGACCACTTGTATGTCCCAGCAGGTTGGCGATGCTTATTTTCTGCGCTGATGGCATAGCGGGGAAATAGCTGGACAGGCTGTCATCCAGGCTCAATCTCCCGTCCTCGATCAGCTTGGACGCGAGGATTGCGGTGACCATCTTGGTCACTGACGCTATCTGGTATTTGCTGTCCGCATCACGGGTAACACCGGGGAGGTTCTGCTGCCCGAAGCTCCTGGCATAGATCTCGCGACCGCCCTTGAAAATGGACACGCTACCGATGCCGCCGTTGTTGCTCTCGATACGATCGAGGAAGGTATCAAGGCGTTTTGCCTGGATTGGTTGCGATGTCACCGGTGCAGAAGAAACGCCTTGTGAGAGCGCAAGTACGGGGATACATAGCAGGATGGTGAGCAGTCTCTTCATCGTTTTTCGGGTATCCATGGAAGGTGCGAGCAAAACCGGGGTCAGAGTCGGGTTTCGTTTCGAAACCCGACTCTGACCCCGGTTTTGCTCCGGTTTGGCTTCAGTCAGCAATGTCCTTGATCGCGTCCGCTACCGCAGCCGGATTCTCGCGATGGATGTTGTGGCCAGTGGCGAAATAGCGATGGGTGCCGCGGGAGAAGCCTGAGAACAATGCAGCGTGCTGCGCCTTCCACAGTGACTTTCCCATAGCCGTTTCCTCGAAGACGAACGGCTCATCGGCAATCTGGGTGGCGGTGAGCAAGGCAACCGGTAGATCCGGCATGGTGTGCGGTGTATGCACGTCGGCGGCATCGAGCTGGGAGATCAGTGTTCGATAGTCGGCCGCCATCGTCGGCGGTAGCATGCCCAGCAGCGTTGCGTCGTCGGCGAGTACGCGGCTTGCATCAGCCTGTTTGAACGCGTGTCGCTGGTTGATCGTCGCCGGATCGACGAGGACAAGCGCGCGCAACTGCTGCGGATGGCGACGAGCGAACTCGGTGGCAAGCAGCCCTCCGTACGAATGCCCAACCAGCACTATCTTCTGTCCCTTGCCCAGATCATCGATAACGCCGCCAAGGTCGATGAGGTGGGCATCAATATCCTTGGTCTTGCCATCGCTGCTCGATTTGCCAAGCCCGGCACGGGAGTAGGTGATGCTGCGATAGCCAGGGCCCAGCGCTGCGATCACCTCTTTCCATACGTCCTTGTCCTGGCCGAAGCCCGACTCGAACACCACGGTGACAGGCCCTGTTCCGGACTGCTCGGCACTCAGCAGGTAATTGCCGCGGTTTACCGTTGCGTCGCTTGCCTGGGCTGTTGCGGCAGTCATCATCAGTGCCGCCAAAGCCCACACCTTCAATCTGCCTGTGCGCATTCGTTGTCCCCTGCAAGCTGTGTTGGGTTGGCTGGTCATACTGGAAGGACGAGCCGCCGATCGTTCGTCGATGCAGTGCCGCCTTCATTCGGTGTGTTGATACTATAGTTAGGTATAACACCATGCATCCCTGTCGAAAGTCATGTGGGAAGCCGGGGAAACCGGGGTGGGAAACCGGGGTCAGAGTGGGGTTTCGGAACGAAACCCCACTCTGACCCCGGTTTCCCCGGCTAGCCTCAACAGCGTCGACCGCAAACCATCGAAGCGATGCACAACAGCAGAGCGGTCGCTGCAAGCACTGCCGTAGCCGACAGATTCCCGCCCAGGCCAGCCTGGTCGAGCAGACGACCTCCTGCCCATGCGCCCAGCGCTATGCCGACATTGAAGGCGCCCACGTACAGCGCGCTGTTCACTTCTATGGCTAAACCGGGGTCAGAGTCGGGTTTCGGAACGAAACCCGACTCTGACCCCGGTTTTGCTGCTGCCTGCATCATCCAGGTCATCAGTCCAACCGATACACCGCCGTAGGCTAGGCCCCATAGCAGGAGCAGCAGGCCTCCGTGCAGGGGCGCATCGCCGACGGAGAGAAGCAGGATCGAGGTGGCAAGCAGGCCTGCTGCAATGGTGATCACCGCTGCCGATACATTGCGCGGGGCAATCAGACCGACCAGGAAGTTGCCGACGATGCCGGCGATGCCATAGGCCAGCAGCAGGCCGCCAATCCAGGCGGTGTCCACTCCCGAGACCAGTTCCAGCAGCGGTCGCACGTAAGTGAACGCCGCGAAGTGACCGGTAACCAGCAATAGCGTCAAACCCAGCCCGAGCAACACCTGGCGATTGCGCAGTTGCCCCGCGAAATGACGCAGCTGTATCGATGCGATGACGGGAAGCGAAGGAATCACCGCAACATGCAGCAGCAACACCAGCGTGCTCAGCAATGCCATGCCGGCGAATGCCTGACGCCATCCAAACAATTCACCGATCCACGCGCCCAGCGGCACGCCCAGCACCGAGGCTGCTGCAACGCCACCAAAAATGATGGCGGTGGCCAATCCCACGCGTTGCGCGACGACCAGTCGTATCGCCAAACCGCCTGCAATCGCCCAGATCCCGCCCATGCACACGCCAACCAGCAACCTGGCTGCAAGCATCCACGCCATGTTCGGCGCCAGTGCGGATGCGGCATTGGCCACTACCAGCAGCATCAGCAAACCGCACAGGATCCTGCGTCGGTTGATACCGCCGGCGGCGATCACCACCATCGGTGCGAACAGTGCCGCCAGCAACGCTGGCGCGGAGATCAGCAGGCCTGCATTGCCGGCGCTGATAGCAAGATCCTGGGCAATTGGAGTGAGCAGGCCGACCGGCAACATTTCCGTGGTCACAACCGAGAAGGTCGCAAGCGCGACAGCTACAACTGCCAGCCACGGATGGGCCACGGCCGTTGCCGTGGAAGAGTGGGTTTGCATGATGAGTTCCAGATTGAAAAGGTCGGTCTGCCGTCAGCAGGCGTTGGTGGATTGCTGCAGGCAGGGATGCAGGCGTCGGGCAGCGCAGATCGACAACAGCAGCACCGCTGCACCAGCGACTGCGCTCACGGCGAAGCCCGCCTCGGCACCTGCAGCGTCCACGCGTTGCCCGGTTGCTGCGGCGCCGAGCGCAACGCCAACATTCAGTCCGGCCAGCAGCCAGGTCATGCCTTCGGTGAGCTGCTGCGGCGGCACGCTGCGCTCGACCAGCGACATCACCACGATCATCGTGGGCGCAAAGAACACGCCAGCCAGCAACACGCTTGTTGCGAGCGTGGACAGGCTCGTTACCAACAGCAAGGGCAGGGTGGTAAGTGCTGTCGCCGCGCCCCCCAGAAGCAGCAGTTGATGCAGGGGCGCTTTCAGTTTCAGCGCGCCGAACGCCAGCCCAGCCGCACAGGAACCTACTGCGTAGGCAGACAGTACGAGACTGGCGGCAAAGGGTTGACCGTGCTGTTCGGCGAAGGCCACGCTGGTGATGTCTATGGTGCCAACGATCACGCCCATTGCCACCATCAGCAGTGCAAGCAGTCGCACCTCGGTGATTGCGATCACCGATTGGGAAACGCTGTTTGCAGGAAGCGCATCGGGCTGCGGCTGGGTTGTCCGCTGCAAGGCAAGCATTGCTGTGCCAATCGCCAGCAGCACCGCGGCACACAGCACGCCGGCCTGCGGGCACAAGGCAACGCACAAGCCAATAGCCAAAGGCGGCCCTGCGATGAAACTCACCTCATCAAGTACCGTTTCCAGCGAGTACGCCGTCTGCAACTGCGCTTGCCCACGGTAAAGGGCGGTCCAACGGGCCCTGATCATCGCCGACATACTCGGCATGCATCCGGCCAGCACAGCCCCGGCGAACAGCAACCAATCCGGTGCCTGCCAATGGCTGGCGAGGACGATCAGCAGCATGCCCACAGCACTTGCCGCCGATGCCAGCGGCAAGACCTTTGCCTGGCCATGGCGATCGACCCAGCGCGAGACGCGCGGCGATGCCAGCGCATAGCTCAGGACGAAGGTCGCCGACACCGCGCCGGCCAAGGCATAGCTGCCGCGCAGCTGTGCCAACAAGGTGATGATGCCGATACCGGTCATCGGCAGTGGCAGGCGAGCCAGCAGCCCGGCGAGGGTGAAGGCGGCGGAGCCGGGTGCAGAAAAGAGCGTGCGGTAGGCGCTGGCCATTGGGGGTCTCCAAAAGGCTGCGGCTTGCCAAGGCAGAGGCAGGCCGCAACAATACATACGAGGTGTATGTAAAAAGCCTACATACATACGCAGTGAATGTAAATAAACGTACGATTCGTATGAAAGGAGTCCGCTTTGGTCCGTCGTACCCGCGTTGAAATGGAGGCCACCCGCGCCTCATTGCTGGCCACAGCCCGTCGAGTGTTCGCCGAACGCGGCTATGCGGATACATCGATGGACGATCTCACCGCCCAGGCCGGCCTGACCCGTGGCGCGCTGTATCACCATTTCGGCGACAAGAAAGGCTTGCTGGCAGCCGTGGTCGAGCAGATCGATGCAGAGACGGATGCCCGGCTGCAGGCCATCAGCAACGCCGCCACCGATCCCTGGCTGGGCTTCCAGCAGCGCTGCCGCGCCTACCTGGACATGGTGCTGGAGCCGGAAATCCAGCGCATCGTCCTGCGTGACGCGCGTGCGGTGCTGGGCGGAGCGACGCTGGATTCGCAGCGGCATTGCGTGGATTCGATGCAGCGACTGATCGAAGACCTCGTTCGCCAGGGCGTAATCGACGAGGTGGATGCGCAGGCCCTGGCATCGCTGATCTACGGCAGCCTTGCCGAGGCGGCGTTCTGGATCGCCGAAGGTACGGACGGCGACGTGCGGCTGCGCAAATGCACGGGCGCATTGGAGCTGATGCTGCGCGGGTTGACCCAGCGATAGAGGGTTGCGTTCGGCTGTGCGGGCGCTGGCAAGCAGAAGTGGCTCAGGCCAGCTGTCCTCGCGGCACTCCGATGCGGCAATGATTGAGGCCGGATCTACGCCCCGAAGAACGTCTGCTGGTCAGCAGCGGCGATTTGCGCCAAGTCCTTGGCTTGTCCATAATGCGAACCATTCTCATTAACGGAACGGCCTCGTCACAGAGGAATTCCGTGTGCCGGGCAGGGGTCCGTGGCTGCAATCGAGTTCACCGCACATCGACAGATTGAAAGCCTGTATGCCGACCATCATGGCTGGCTGAGCAGTTGGCTTCGGCGTCGGCTGGGCAATGCCGCCGATGCTGCCGATCTCGCCCAGGACGCCTTCGTACGCCTGCTGACGCGGCCGGTGCCGCTGGCCAGCGCGCCACAGGCGCGCCAGTACCTGCGAACGATGGCCAACGGCATGTGCATCGACCTGTGGCGGCGGCGCGAGGTGGAGGAGGCGTGGCTGGACGCCCTGGCCGCGCATCCAGAAGCAGTGGAGCCGTCCGCCGAGGACCGCGCCATCGTCATCGAAACCCTGTGCAGGGTCAGTGCGATGTTGGAGCGCTTGCCGGAAAAGGTTGCCTCTGCCTTTGTGCTGTCGCAGCTGCATGGCCTGCGCTATCGCGAGATCGCCGAGCGCCTGCAGGTGTCCGAGCGCATGGTGAAGAAATACATGGCGCGGGCAATGTTGCATTGTGTGCTGCTCGAAGCCGGCAACGGTTGCTGAGGCATGCCATCGCCTTCCGCCGCTGCCGATCACGCCGCGCTGGAGCAGGCTGCCTGGTGGTACGCCACCCTGCTTGATGCCGAGGACGATGCCGAGCAGCAGGCACGCTGGCGGCAATGGCTGCAGGAACCCAGCCATGCCCGCGCCTGGGCGCAGGTGGAAGCGGTCAGCCGCCAGTTCGCGCCCCTGCGCGGCGAGCATCAGCGCGGGGCAGCCGATGCGGGTCTGAAGGCGGCGCGTCGGGTGAGCAGCAGCCGTCGTCGCGTTTTGTCGGGGCTGGCATCGTTGGCCACGCTTGGCGTCATCGGTTGGCAATACCCGCGCATCCGCCACGAATGGTCGGCGCGCACCGCGGACTACCGCACCGCTACCGGCGAGATCCGCGACACCGGCCTCGCCGACGGCAGCCGTGTCTGGCTTGCCCCTGGCAGTGCGCTGGACGTGGACTACAGCCCCGAGCTGCGTCGCTTGCAGCTGCATGAAGGCGAGATCCTTGTGCAGACCGCAGCCGACGCGCGGCGCGGCTTCGTGGTCGAAACCGCCGTGGCCCGGCTGCGTGCGCTGGGCACGCGCTTCAACGTGCGTCTGCAGGCGCAGGCGCTGCACTTGGCCGTGCTTGAAGGCGCGGTGAAGGTAAGCGCGGCGGGTCTGGTCAGCGTGGTCGAGGCCGGGCAACGGCTGCGCGTCGATGCTGCCGGCATCGGCCCGACGCAATTCGCCGACCCGGGCATCGATGCATGGACTCGCGGCATCCTGATGGCCGACCAGATGCCGCTTGCCGAACTGGTTGCCGAGCTGTCGCGTTACCGGCCCGGCCATCTGGGCGTTGCGCCGGAGATCGCCGGCTTGCCAGTAGCAGGCGTGTTCCCGCTGCATGACCCGGATGCTGCCCTGGCCATGCTCGAACGCAGCCTGCCGGTGCGCGTAAGCCGCAGCTTGCCGTGGTGGACGACGCTGCAACCGCGGCACTGATACCGGCTGCGGCGGCGTGCTGATGCCGGGGCGAGCCGGGGACGATTTTTTTTCAGAAAGTGGTTCCCCTTTTTCCGCCCTCGTCCGATCAACAGGGAAAGCACTCCATTTCCTGTCCCCACGTTCGAGAAAAATCCATGCATCGCCTCCATCACTCCCTGGCGCCGATCCGCCGACAGCTGACACTGGCGGTCTGCCTTGGCCTTGCCGTCGCCACCCTCGCCCCGCAGCAGGCAAGCGCGCAGCAGGCCTCGACCAGCCTGCAGCAGGCCAGGTCGTACGCGATCCCGGCCGGGCCGCTGACCAGCACGCTGAACCGCTTCGCGGGCGAGGCGGGCATCTTCCTGTCTGCCGCCGGCGAACTGACCGCTGGCAAGCGCAGTCCGGGGTTGAACGGCAGCTACAGCGTGCCGCAAGCGTTGGATGCGCTGCTGGAAGGCAGCGAACTGGACTGGCGTATCGAAGGTGACCGCGTCACTCTGCAGCGGCGTGCAGCCGCGCCTGCTGGCAGCACCGCCGCACCGGCAGCCACCGCTTCGCCGCAGACCTCGACGCTGGCAGCGCTGCAGGTCAACGGCACCTACCTGGCCCGCAACAGCACCGCCACCGGCTTGAACCTGGACCTGCGCGAAACCCCGCAGTCGGTCAGCGTGATCACCTCGGCGATGATGGAAGACCGCAGGATCGAGAACCTGGCCGACATCGTCGAGCACACCACCGGCCTGTCGATCAGCCGCTACGAAAGCAACCGCGGCAGCATGTTCTCGCGCGGCTCCAAGATCGAGAGCTACCTGATCGACGGCGTGCCCACCACCATCGACGAGCAGTGGAGCGCCGGCGAGATCCTCAGCAATACCGCCATCTACGATCGCGCCGAGGTGCTGCGCGGCTCTGACGGCCTGATGGTCGGCACCGGCAGCCCATCGGCGGTGATCAACCTGATCCGCAAGAAGGCCGACAGCCGTGAGTTCACCGGCAATGCCGCCGTCGAGTACGCCCGCTGGGACAAGCGCGGCGTGACCGTCGACCTTGGCGGGCCGCTGTCGCCCAGTGGCTCTACCCGCATGCGCGTGGCTGCCGACTACGACGAGGGCGACAGCCACATCGACCGCCTGCGCAACCGCAGCCATGTGGTGTACGCCACGCTAGAACAGGACATCGGCGACAACACGCTGATCGCGGCCGGCATCAGCCAGCAGGACAACCATACCGACAGCCCGAGCTGGGGCGGTGCGCCTGCCTGGGCGCTGGGCGCCGATGACAAGGTCGAGCGCATCAGTGGCTTGCATCGCGGCCTCAACACTTCGCCGGACTGGTCGTACTGGGACAGCAGCTACCGCAACTGGTTCATCGATGCCGAGCACAGTTTCAACGCCGACTGGAAGGCCAGCGTGCGCGTCAGTCGTGGCCAGCGTGAATCCGAATCCAGGCTGGCGCTGTTCTATCCGTACCCGATCGACCCGAGCAACGGCAAATCGGTGATGGCGATGGAGCTGATGCCGGGCTTCGTCTACAAGTTCCCGGTACCTGGCTATGCGGGTGTCTATTGGGTGGATAGCGACAAGGATGCCGCCAGTGCACGCGTCGATGGCGGCTTCGACCTGTTCGGTCGTCACCACGAAGTACTGGTCGGCTACGACCATTGGAAGGAGCGGGTAGTGGCCGACGGTGCGCCGGGCAGTGTCACCATCGCCACCACGCCGAACGTCTACGACTACAACGGCAGCGCACCGTTGCCGAGCTTCATCGCCCGCCAGAACTACAACAAGCGCGAGGTCACGCAGAACGCGGTGTACGCGGTGGGTCGCTTCTCGCTGGCCGATCCGCTCAAGCTGATCCTCGGCGCGCGCATGATCGATTACAAGGTAGTCGACCTGAAGACGCCGGCCAACAGCTATTCGCTGGACAACGAAGTCGTGCCCTATGCAGGGTTGGTCTACGACATCAATCGCCAGCTCTCCGCTTATGCCAGCTACACCAGCGTGTTCCAACCGCAGAACTACCGCGATGCAGGCAACCGCCTGCTGTCGCCGATCGAAGGCAATACCTACGAAGTCGGCTTGAAGAGCGCCTTCCTGGATGGCCGCCTCAGCGCCACGCTGGCGCTGTATCGCATGCAGCAGGAGAACGTCGCCAAGTACGCCGGGCAGGTGCCGGAAGATCCGTCCAACCCAAGCGGCCCGATGCGCTCGAGCTATGTCGGTATCGACGGCACGGTCAGCAAGGGCTTTGAAGCCGAAGTGGTCGGCGAGATCCTCGAAGGCTGGCAGCTCAGCGCCGGCTACAGCCGCTTCAAGGCTGAGCAGGCCAATGGCAGCGATGTGAACACAGTGATCCCGCGCAAGCAGTTCAACCTGTTCACCAGCTACCAGCTGCAGGGCGCATTGCAGGGGCTGACCGTGGGCGGCGGCGTGCGTTGGCAGAGCAGCACCTTTGCCTGGCAGCCGGCGGCCCAGGCGCTGGGCATTCCGGCATTGGAACAGCCGTCCTACGCCGTCGTCGACCTGATGGCGCGTTATCAGTTCAGCCCGCAATGGTCGGCGCAGCTCAACATCGGCAATGCGTTGAACAAGGCCTACTTCGCGCCGACCGATGACGGCATGCAGTTGTTCTGGCAGGCGCCGCGCAACGCCACCGTCAACGTCCGCTATACGTTCTGACTGCGCACCGCCATCCGGCAGAGGTGCCGGATGGCGGCATGCATCGTGATCTCCCGCAGCAACGAGCCCTACCTACGTGACAGGCACTTCCCGCACCTATCGTCTGAACCTGTGGTTGCACCGTTGGTGCAGCCTGTTGGCAACGCTGCCATTCCTCGTGCTGTGCCTGACCGGCACGGTACTGATCTTCCACGAAGAGATCGATGCAGCGATGGGCGTGATGCCGGCCGCGCCGGGCCTGTCAGCCTCGCAGCGGCCCTTGGCCGAGTCGGTGGATGCGGTGCTGGCGGCCAGCCCGGATGAGAAAATCATCTACCTCGGCCTTGATGCCGATCACCACCCGGGCTTGCTGCTCCTCAACACAGTGCCGCACGGTGACAGCGGTTTCGAGCGGGCGAAGCTGCAGTTCACCGACCTGGCTACCGCCGAACGCATCGATGCCAGTGCAGGCGATGGAACCACCTTGACCGGCTTCCTGCTGGAGCTGCATGCGCAGTGGTTCCTAGGGCCGTTCGGTGAGCTGCTTGGCGCCTTCTTCGCGTTGCTGGTGCTGGTGTCGTTGCTGTCCGGGCTGGTGGTGTATTGGCCGCATGCCAAGAAGGTGGCATTCGGCCTGTTGCGGCGGGGCAAGGGGCCGCGGCTGCGGCAACTGGACCTGCACAACACCATCGGCGCGATCGTGCTGGGCTGGGCATTCGCCGTCAGCCTTACCGGCTTCCTGCTCGGCTTCGGCACGCTGGCAACCGGCTTGTGGTCGCAGCAGCAGCTTGCACGCGTGCAGAGCATGCATACGGGTGCGCCCGTCGATCCGCGTCATCCGCCCATCGATGCCGACCACGCGCTTGCATCGGCGTTGACTGCCGCACCAACAGGTTGGCAGGTCAGCTCGATACTATGGCCGGGCACAGACTTTTCCACGCCCCGCCATTACACCGTTCTGATCGGCGGCAGCGGGCTCGACGAGCGTCTGGTGCGGGTGGTGCTGGTGGATGCCGCCAATGGCGAGGTGGCGGGGACTGCCGAACTGCCGTGGTACCTGAAGGCGATCACGCTGTCCGAGCCGCTGCACTTCGGTGACTACGGTGGCATGCCGCTGAAGATATTGTGGACCGCCTGCACCTGGTTGACCTTGTTCATCACCCTCAATGGTGCATGGCTGTGGTGGGACCGACGGCGCAAGCGCAAGGTGACCGTGCGCAGCAAGACCAGGGAGCTGGCGCCATGACCGGCAAGCACACCATTGTCGCGATCACGCTGCTGGCGATCCTGAGCATGCTTGGCCTGATCGGCATGCTGGTGGTTGAAGGGAGCTGGGACCTCTTCTTCTTCCTGCTGACGATCCTGCCATTGCTGGTGGGCGCGGCTGCTTTGTGGCGAAGAAGATCCGCACGCTGATGCATTGCTGGGCTTGTAGATGAATTGGGAATTTGAAGCTCTCATTGCATCCAGCGCTGAAGATTCTCTCGTTAATTCCAGATCAAAAAATCAACTTCGGTTTTGATAGCTGACTGCGCGCAAGGCGAGGCAATCGCAGCTATACAGCCGGTTCCATTGCCGGTCGAATGACTCGAGCTGCGGTTGCGATGGCGGCAGTTTCTTCACGCTCCTTGCACCTGTTCCAACGCTTCATGAAACCGGATGACGACCTCACCGGAAACGCAGTTATATTCCTGATTCCCCACACGAAGGAGGGATTGGAATGTTAGTGACCAAGCAAACAATGGTGATGGCTCGTACGCTCGGTGTTGCGATTGTCGCTGCCGCAAGCCTGTCTTCCTGCGCAACCTACAAAGAAGAATTCGCAGGGATCAACTCACGTCTCGATCAGCTCGACACGCGCGTTCAGGGCGCGGCCCAGAGTGCCGAATCCGCCAATCAATCCGCACAGCAAGCCAACCAACGGCTGGACCAGATTGAAGGTCGCGTCCAGCAACTCGAAAGGGCTCCCCGCCGCACGCCGCGCGGTTAGTCCGCTCGAGCACGTTTCGTAACGACTCCTTGAGTCGAGTAGTTGAAAAGGAACCCGGTGGCCTTTGTGGGCCACTGGTTTCCATACGTCAGACCGTCTTCTGAAGGAACCGTCCCATCCGTACGCATACAAACCCTGCAATCCGAGCCGCCTGTGGCGCATTGGTAATGGCGCTGGCTTTCGGGAGCATCGGCGTGGCCAGCGCAGAGGATGCTGTCGCGCAACCGGCTGCCGCGGTTGATGAGCTGCCGCCAGGCCAGGAGGTCTCCGACACGGTGATTGAACTTGCCGGTTGGGTTGTCGCGAGCAAGGACAACCAGGGCTACCCGTTTGCGATCATGGACAAGGCCGCTGCACAGATATTGGTGTTTGGCGGAGATGGCAAGCTGCGCGGTGCTACACCCGGTCTGTTCGGGTCGGCAACCGGTGATCACACCGCACCCGGCGTCGCCGGACTCGCGCTGCGCGAGATTCCCGGTCGTGATCGCACCACGCCTGCAGGTCGCTTCGTAGGCGGCTTTGGTCCGTCCATCGATGCAGGCCGTGTGTTGTGGGTGGACTATGAGTCCGCGGTTTCCATCCATCCCACCGCGACCGGCGTGCCAGCCGAGCGTCGCGTCGAGCGCCTTGCATCACCTACGCCGGATGACAATCGCGTCACCCATGGCTGCATCAACGTCTCGCCCGGGTTCTACGAGCAGATCATCAGTTCGACCTTCGAGCGTGGCGGTATCTTCTACATCCTGCCAGACAAGGATTCTCTGGAAGATACCTTTCCGGAGTTCGCACAGAGTCGAGAAGCTGCAAAAGGCAGCGGCGGTGGCGGCGCGCGCTCTTCGCGATGATGGAAATCCGTGGGCTCGCTGCTCGCAGCCGGCGAAGCAGCGCAACGTCTGAGATTCCATATTCAGAGCGCGGGGCTGCGTGTCCTGTGCAAAAGACAGCCGTGGACAAGTACGGCGCACGAGCTCCTGCTGTTTCACTGCTGTACGTTGCCGCGCCGCTCCTGAAACAGACGTGCTTCCCAGAAGCTCACGATCAGCACGACCGCCGTGGTCAGCCAACCCATGATCAACATGTCGGCGCGGAGTCCTACCGGCACGAGCGCCAGCAGCAACAGCACGCCAACCAGGTGGGACACCGGCATCGTCCCGTAGACAATTCGCTTGTAAGCGGCGCTGCCCAGTAGGTAGATGGCGGGTCCTGCCAACAGGATCGCGACCTGCGCGGCGGCCGGATGGGCATGCGGATGTGCAAGTACCAGGTCGTTGCCCACTGCCGAGGCGATCACGCCTGCGATGAGAATTGCATGCACGTAGTGGAAGTAGGCGCCGATGCGGCCGGGGTCGTCCGAATGCAAGATCGCGTTGGTCGCATCCTTGCTTGATGTGCCGAAGTACAGCCACCACATGGCCAAGGTACCCACGAAAGTGGCCAGCAACGCGAGCACCACCGGCGCGTCCCATTCGGCCGCATTGGCCAGTGTCGCGCCGCTGGCCAGCAGGGTTTCGCCCAGCGCCACAATCACGAACAACTGGCAGCGCTCGGCGAGATGACCACCCTCGATGGTCCATTCCCGTGTGCGTGAGCGGCCCATTCCGGGCAGTGCGAAACCGAACATCGGCGATACGTATTCGCAAAGAATCGCGACCACCCATAGCAATGCGCGGGCCTCGTGCTGGACCATCGCCCCGGAGAGCCAGAACACCGCCGAGATCAGCAGCCAGCCAAGCATGCGCCGGTAATTGGGCGCCAGCGGATGGCTTGCGGGCAGTTGCAAGGCGATGAAGGCGGTTCGTCCTACCTGCATCCCCACATAGGCGCCCGCGAACACCAGTCCCCGATCGGCGAATGCCATGGGGATGCTGGCGGCCATCACCAGCCCGAGCAGCATGGTCACGAACATCAGGGCGCGTATGCGCGGCGTCTCCGGGTCGAACCAGTTGGTGACCCAGCAGGTGTACTGCCAGCCCAGCCACACCGCGAACCACAGGATCAGCGTTTCAACCAAGCCGGCAGCGCTGAGGTTGTGCAGCAGCTCATGGCTGAGTTGTGTCACCGCGAATACGTAGACCAGGTCGAAGAACAGTTCTTCATAGGTCACCCGCGCATGGTGGCCGTCGCGGCGGCGCAACAGGGGATGGCCGGGGAACTGGGCGCCAGCCATGTCGCCAGTCGAAGGCTTCATGACAGCGACAACCGCCAGGCAACAACGCAGGCGGCAATTGCCGGTACGGCGAAGACAAGTACAAGGATCGGCAACTCCTCACGGAAGCTGTACCCGGCATGGGTAATACCAACCCACATATTGATGCCTGCAATTACCAGCCAGACCGGGATGAAGAGCTTGGCTGCCACTGCCATGCCGGCCGTGGTGGCTGCCCACAGCCAGCCGAACAGAACAAACAGGCCGAGGAGAACCAGTCCACCAATGATTACCAGAACGACGTGCATGCTCATCTCTCCCGGGAATTGAGTTCAGGCGTGGCCAGGCTTGGCACGGTTTGGCTGCGCGTGCCTGATGAGGAGAATACGCTCAGATTTCCGGCGACATCCTTGCCGCCATACGGTGGAAACACATCGAGCTCAAGGTCGGGATTGCCGATCAGCATGGCCTTGGTGTTGCTCAGGGCATCGAACCCAGCCCTGCCGTAGTACTTGCCCATGCCGCTGTAGCCAACACCGCCAAAAGGCAGGCTGTCGATCCAGCAGTGCAGGTTGGTCTGGTTCACGCAGCCGCCGCCGAAGGAGAGGCTGCCCAGTACGTAGTCGATATGGGCCTGGCGCTTGCTGAAGATGTAAGCGGCCAGCGGCTTGGGTCTGCGCTTAATGATGCCAACGATCTCTGCCAGCTCGGTATAGGGCAGGATCGGCAGGACCGGACCGAAGACCTCCTGCTGCAGCGCTGGATCGTCCCAGCTCGACGGGTAGAGGACGGTCGGCTCCAGATAGCGTCCCGGGATGTCGGAGCGCCCGCCATGCACCACCTTGTCGGGCAGGATGTAGGACGCCACCCGCTGCGTTTCGTGTTCGCTGATCATGCGGGCAAAGTCCGGGCTTTGCTGCGGATCGATGCCGTACATCTTGACGATGGAAGCCTTGAGCTTGCCGATGAATGCGTCGGCCACGCTCTCGTGCACGTAGACGTATCCAGGCGCGATGCACCACTGGCCTGATATCGCGTTGTGTCCCCAGGCGATCCGGTCTGCGGCGATGTCGAGATTGGCGGTCTCGTCGACAATGGTCGGATTCTGTCCGCCCAGTTCCAGGATCACCGGGGTAAGGTTCTCGGCGGCCGCCCGCATGACCACTTTGCCGACGGCGGAGCTACCGGTGAAGAAGATGAAATCGAACGGCAGTTCCAGCAAGGCCGTGATCTCCTCGCGCCCGCCGCTGACAATGGCGACGTTCTCGGATTCGAAGTATTCCGGTATCAGTCGCTGGAACAGGGCGGCCGTGGCCGGCGTGGCGTTGGCCGGCTTCAGCACCACCGGGTTTCCCGCCGCCAATGCTGCGATGGCCGGGTCGAGCAGCAGCAGGATGGGGGCGTTGAATGGACCTATCACCAGCGTTGGGCCATAGGGCTCCTTCAGGATCAGGCCGCTGTTCCCGGTGGCTTGCAATCCCGAGGGAATCTCGACCTTGCGTGGCTTCATCAACTCGGTGAGGTTCTCCCGGTAGTAGCTGATGTTGCCGAGCGGCACGGTGATCTCGAACAGTTGCTCGAACGATGGTTTGCGGAAGTCCTGATGGAGTGCAGCGCAGAAGGCGTCCTGATGTTCGCACAGCATGCGCTCCATACGATCAAGCTGATCAATGCGCCAGGCGCGCGACTTGGTCGCGTCGCTCAGGAAATGCAGCTGTTGGGCATCCAGGATGGATTGGAATCTGTTGGCCATGGGAGTGTCACTGGAGATCGTTACGGGTCCTGGATCCACCTATGTCGCAACATCGGTGGCGGGGCAGGACGCTACGCCGAAAGCGAATCGCGCCCTGCCCATGGCTACCACCGGCGAAGGACTTACCGCGTTGTGTAGCCGCCGTTGGCGAAGATCGTCTGGCCGGTGATCCACCAGCCGTCGGTTACCAGGAATTTGACGATGGGGGAGATGTCTTCGATATCGGTAAGCCCGGTCTTGCTGAATTTGCTCAGCGCGGCCGCGGACTTGTGGTAGGCCACTGCGTCAGGCTGCTCCTGGCCATAGAAGAAGGGGGTATCCATCGGTCCCGGCCCAATCGCATTGACCGAGATTCCCCGCTCGCCGAATTCCTTGGAAGCGGCACGTGTGTAATGCTCAACCGCGGCCTTGCTGCCGGGATAGATTGCATAGAAGGGGGTGTATGCAGCCAGCAACGAGCTGACGATGGTTACGATGTTCCCGCCGTCAGCCAACACGCGGCCCGCCTGCTGGATGAAGAAGAACGCGGCCTTGGCATTGGCGTCAAAGCTCTTGTCGTAGTCTGCCTCGGTGATTTCCGCGATTGGCTTCTTGATCACGACACCGGCGGTGTTGATGGCAATGTCGACCTGTCCGAAATGCGATCTGGCTTGTTCGAACAGTTTCACGTTGTTGGCCACCACGGCCAGGTTGCCTTGGAACAGGATGGCGTCGGCGCCCTTGGCGATCAGCTCGGCGGCGGTTTTCTCCGCTTCCTTCTTCGATGAGTCGCTGTTGTAGTGAATGGCAATTCCGCGCGCTCCCGCATCTACAAACTGATGGGCCACCAAGGCGCCCAGGTTCTTGCCGCCGCCGGCGATGACCGCGACTTTGTTTTTCAGGGAATGGTCAGTCATGGTGATGGTCCTTTGATCTGGAGACGTGCTTCGGCTCGGGTATGGATTCGTGGTGGCCCACGATTCCTGGCGGCGCTGCAATAGATGGAACGCTTGGCTTCGCCTGCTGCTTCAACTGCGGTGGAGACTGGCTCTGGTGCTGCTCAATACCGCGCGCAGTCGTAAAAGCTGCGCGCGACTTTGCTTGGAAACCTCCAGCCGGCTGGTGCCTGTTGCGGCATCCGGGTCGCTCAACCACCGGCCTGCGGAAGCGCCCAGGGTGGCTTTGGCAGCTTCCTGGATGCAGCGCTCTCTAAGCGCCTTCAGCACAGGCTGCAGCTCGTGCAGGGTTCTCACGCGCAAAGGCGCAATCGATTGCCCGGCATGGCCTGCAACAAGAGCGCTATGCAGGTGCGCAACAACATCTGCAAGCAGTGCCGAGGTGATTGCATCTGCCTGCTGAACTTCCGGAAGTCGTTGTTTGATCCTGTCAATGAGCAGGTGCGTGTCGTTGGCTAGACGGGACTTTTTCGGCATGGCTGGATGAAAGTTCGGTCATTTTAGGCAAGGGGGGCTTCTGTTCCTTCACCGCTTTCGAGCTGCGATTTCCTGTTGCAGGTGACGCGGTTCGCTTGGCTTTTGATACTGCGTGGTTGCGTTTGGATGCTCACCATTTATCACCGGTTTCATGAGAAAGCATGCGTGATCCCGGTGTTAAGGCTGGCTATATTCCGTAGCGGGGAACGCATTGTTTTTGGAATGAGCTGGGCACTCGTGTTCAAACGGAAGTAGTGCAGCTTCAATTGCTTCAAGCACCATCAGATCGATCTGGTCGCTGCAGCCGCTGGGGTCCTGCAAGCCGTTGATGTACAGGTTGGCGGCTAATTGCCTGATCTTCTGAAGGACTTGAATTCGAGCATTTGCGTCCAGCGAAACATCGTTCAAAGAGTCACTCAGGGCTTTCAGTTGATCGATGCTTGGGTGCGTCATCCGGTCGGGTTTCCCGCGTTTGTCCAGAGTGTGGGTGTGCTATTGCGGTTGGAAAGTCAGTGTCGGGGCGCCTTGGTTCCAGCGGTATTGTCGATTCAGAGCAGAAAACCTGTATCCATGAATGTGGCGAGGCATATGCTTATCTACCCAGTAAGGACGGTTGGAACTCCCGTCAGCTTCCAGCTCCAGCTCGCGGACTGGCCGGAGGTATGCATAACGGGTTCTTCCGGCCCGGAGGAGAAAATCAACGCTGCCTTGAGGCTGGCTGTGCGCGAGCGCACGGCCGCGTCCCGCCCTGTTCCGTTGCCGCGTGCCAAGCCGCGCGGCGAGATTGCTGCTCGCTTGTCATTTGGTGAATCCCTGAAGGTGATTCTTCTGAACGAGATGATAGGAAAGGCTGCTTCCTATCATTCCCTGGCACTTGCGCTGGGTGTGCCTCCTGCGTTGATCAGGCAGCGTCTGGACATCTCGGGCGCGACAGACCTTGAGTTCCTGGAGAAGGTTGCCGGCGTCCTTGGCAGGCGCTGGTTTGCGTACATTGCATGAGGCAGTATTCAGCTGCGGCGTCCAAGCTATGGAGGCATCGTTCTCCGTGGTAAGCCTTGTTCCTCGTGTGGGCTGCTCCATCGCGACGGGACGGAGGTCTTGGACCTAAGCTACAAAAGCAGGTCGTGGAATACACGCATCGATTGTCACCAGCACGGGTGAGAAACGATGAGGAATGCCAACAGGGTGCGGAAGCCAGCGGGTGCTGGTCCGTGCGTGAACCAGGTGCCGGGAGATTCGTTATCAAACAGGTATTTCTTCTCAGGCCGGTACAGCGTTGGCTTTCCAATATTCCGCTGCAGGACCCGGTTGACCGGCGTAACGCGCCGTTCCTGCAGATACTGCTGATCTTCCTTGGGATATTCATTCCGCTCAACAAGTCGCTTTATCTCTATGCAGTGCTGAGTGATCGCTGGTCGGCTGATCTGCCCGCGCGTAGTGCCATGCTTGCCGATCTGGCGACCGATGTGTTGATGACATCGGCAGTGTGGGCCGCTGTCTGGCTGATTCGAACGGGGCGGTTCCGGCGCGGCATGCATCTGTTCCTTGGCGCGGTGCTGTTGTCCATGGCTGTCATCTACACCACAACGGGAATGCTCGGCCTGCGGTTTGATCCGATGCCGATGATCCTGCTGGCGCTTTCCGGTCTGGTGCTGGGGCGGCGGACGTTGTGGATCACCTTGGCAACGTGTGTTGCCATTCTGGCTGCGACCTTGATCGCGGACTATCTGCGGGCGACGCTGGGCGGCGGAGTGGCCTCGGTCGCAGGTTTCGGCAAGGCGATATCGTTGGCCGGGATCTGGTTGATCATCGCGATCGCGCTGGATCGCACCGTGGCTGCATTGCGCATCAGCCTGGACGAATCGAATGCCCGTGGTCAGGAACTCGAACTGGCATACACCCGTCTGCAGGAGGAAGTGGCGGAACGGGAGCGTACTCGCGAGCAACTCGTGCATGCCCAGAAGATGGAGGCCGTGGGTAGGCTCGCCAGTGGCGTGGCACATGATTTCAACAACGTGCTGGGCATCGTTCTGGGGCAGGCCGCGCAGCGTGAGCGGCTTGCAGACAAGGGGGCCACAGCGCTTTATGGTGCGTTGGAGGACGTTGAGCTCGCTGCCAAGCGAGGGCTGGTGATCAGCAGGAAGCTGTTGAATTTCAGCAGGCAGGATGTGGCACGTCCGCAGGTCTTCGATGCGCGTGCTTCGCTGCAGGAACTCTCGCCAATGCTGAAGCAGCTTTTTGGTGGGCGCGTGCAACTGCAGCTCGACTGCAGTGACGAGGCCCTGCCAGTTCGCATGGATGCAGACCGCTTTGGTTTGGTCGTCCTCAATATTGCAGCCAATGCGAGGGACGCGATCCCCGGTGCGGGTACGTTCCAGATCAAGGCCGCGCGGGAAGACGGAGCGTGGGTCTCACTTGCCTTGGCGGATGACGGTTACGGCATGACGGATGCCGTGCGGGCACGAGCATTCGATCCTTTCTTCACCACCAAGCCTATCGGCATGGGGACGGGACTGGGATTGTCGGTGGTGCTGGACATGGTTCTTGAAGCTGGCGGGAGGGTTGAGCTTGCTGCGCGACAACCGCAGGGAAGCGTGGTGAAGATATTCCTTCCGTTGGCAGACCTGCCGGGAGCTACCCTGGACTCAGTTGGCGAGCAGGTAACCCTGTCCACGGACGGATAGCAGCGGCAATGGTGGCGACTCGGGAGCCGCGCTGGTGGCTTTCCGGCGGATCCGGTGTACCAGGGCTTCCAGGCGGTGTGGATCGAAGTCGGAGGCGTTGTCTGTCAATGCCTCGATCAAGCGTTCCTTTTCGACGGTCTGCCCGCGGTTGGCATTCAGCAGGCCCAGGAGTGATCGCTCCGGGGTGGTCAGCGCGATGATTCGGCCGGACGGAGGCACGAGACACCAGTCGTCAGATACCAAGGTCCAGCGCTCACCACCGCTCTCGGTGTTGCTACCGGTCGCGCCTTGCCGGGCGCGGTCAAGGCGGCGGGACAGGCTATGCAAGGTGGCTGCGATTATGTCGATGTCGACCGGTTTGGAAAGGTAGGCATCAGCACCGCGGAGCATCGCCTGAAGGTGGTTGTCCCTGCTTTCGGTGCCTGTCAGCATGATCAGGCCAAGCCCGGGCTGGATCCGGCGCAGGTGTGCCGCAATGCTCAGGCCATCCTCGCCCGGCAGGGCGATGTCCAGGATCACAACGTCGAACTTCTCGGTCAGCAGGCCGCGGTAGAGGTCGGCGGCGTCATTGAAGCCGTCCACCTTGAAGCCATAGTCACGCAGGCCAGGAAGCAGGACGCGTTCAAGCAGCATCGCATCGTCTTCGGTGATGGCCACCTTCAAGGGAAGGTCGGGGCTTTTGTCGGCTTGGCAGCTCAAGTGGGTGAGGTCTCGATTGTCGGGCCAAGACTACTTGAGTTGCCGGGGACGCATCCAGTTTTTTGCGGTAAGGCTGGGGTCGTGGCTGGCGCAGCGGTTGGTGACGTGCTTCAGCTGAACGCACGTCGGGAAGGCGGGTTCGCATGGGCTTACTCTGCGGGCCTGCACCGGTGGATCAAGGCAGCCAATAACGTGCAGAAACCCCGGTCATGAACTGGGAGCGCGCAAGGGCCATGGCCGCACCATCCGGGTTGCAGGCAGCCCGATTGGCTTTTCCAGGAATGCCAAAATATACTATCCCCCAGTACAGGATATTGGCGTCGTCATGCCGCATTCCCCCGAAGAGAAAAAGAAGGTCCTGGCCCGGGTCAAACGCATCCGTGGCCAGTGCGATGCGCTGGAGCGTGCCTTGGAGGCCGGGGCAGACTGCAATCCGGTGCTGCAGCAGATCGCGGCCATCCGTGGGGCGGTCAACGGGCTGATGTCCGAGGTGATGGAGGCGCACCTGCGCGAGGAGTTCGGCCAACCGGCGCGCTCTGATGCGCAGCGCGCAGCGCGTGTCGCCGAGATGTCCAGCCTGATCCGTTCCTATCTCAAATAGTCCGGCGGCGCCCTGCGCCGTCCTTCGTCATTCCCGCAGGAGAAAATCCATGAAATCACGTGCCGCCGTTGCCTTTGGTCCGGGCCAGCCTTTGCAGATCGTCGAGATCGATGTTGCACCGCCGAAGGCGGGCGAGGTGCTGGTCAAGATCACCCATACAGGTGTCTGCCACACCGATGCCTTCACCCTGTCCGGTGATGATCCGGAAGGTCTGTTCCCGTGCGTGCTCGGCCATGAAGGCGCCGGCATCGTGGTTGAAGTGGGCGAAGGTGTCACCTCGGTGAAGGCCGGTGACCACGTTATTCCGCTGTACACCGCTGAGTGCGGCGAGTGCCTGTTCTGCAAGAGTGGCAAGACCAATCTGTGTACCGCCGTACGCGCCACCCAGGGCAAGGGTGTGATGCCGGATGGCACCAGCCGCTTCTCCTACAACGGCGAGCCGATCTACCACTACATGGGCTGCTCGACCTTCTCCGAGTACACCGTGGTCGCCGAAGTGTCGCTGGCCAAGGTCAACCCTGAAGCGAACCCGGAACACGTCTGCCTGTTGGGCTGTGGCGTCACCACCGGCATCGGTGCCGTGCACAACACCGCCAAGGTCGCCGAAGGCGACAGCGTCGCGGTGTTCGGCCTGGGCGGCATTGGTCTTGCTGTCATCCAGGGCGCGCGCCAGGCCAAGGCTGGTCGCATCATCGCCATCGACACCAACCCGTCCAAGTTCGAGCTGGCCAAGCAGTTCGGCGCCACCGACTGCGTCAACCCGAAGGATCACGACAAGCCGATCCAGCAGGTCATCGTCGAAATGACCGGCTGGGGCGTGGACCACAGCTTCGAGTGCATCGGCAACACCAACGTGATGCGTGCTGCGCTGGAATGCGCCCACCGTGGTTGGGGCCAGAGCGTGATCATCGGCGTGGCCGGTGCAGGCCAGGAAATCTCCACCCGTCCGTTCCAGCTGGTTACCGGCCGCAAGTGGTTGGGTACCGCATTCGGTGGCGTGAAGGGTCGCAGCCAGCTGCCGGGTATGGTCGAGGACGCGATGAAGGGCGATATCGAGCTGGCCCCGTTCGTGACCCACACGATGGAGCTGGACAAGATCAACGAAGCCTTCGACCTGATGCACGAAGGCAAGTCGATCCGCTCGGTCATCCATTACTGATCACAGCCCATGTTGTGGGAGCGGCGTAAGCCGCGAAGCTAGTACTCCGTCAGTCGCAACAGATCCAATCACCAACACCCAAGGATTCAAAAACCATGCAACGACTCGAACACCGCGCCTGCTTCGGCGGCTGGCAGGACGTTTACCGGCACGAATCCAAGGTGTTGGGTTGCGAGATGACGGTGGGTGTCTACCTGCCGCCGCAGGCCGAGCATGGCCCGTGCCCGGTGCTGTACTGGCTGAGTGGCTTGACCTGCACCGAGCAGAACTTCATCACCAAGTCCGGCGCACAGCGCTATGCAGCGGAGCACGGCATCATCCTGGTGTCGCCGGACACCAGTCCGCGTGGTGAGGCAGTTGCTGATGCGGAAGGTTATGACCTGGGCAAGGGCGCTGGCTTCTATGTCAACGCGACCCGCGAGCCGTGGGCACGCCATTACCGCATGTACGACTACATCGTCGATGAGCTGCCGGCATGGGTGGAAGCCGATCCGGCGGCCAGCGATGTGCGTGCGATCAGCGGGCATTCGATGGGTGGTCATGGTGCGCTGACCATCGCGCTCAGGAACCCAGGGCGTTACCGCAGCGTGTCTGCGTTCTCACCGATCGTGGCGCCGTCGCAGGTGCCATGGGGGCAGAAGGCGTTTGCTGCCTATCTGGGCGAGGATCGCGAGGTATGGAACGCATATGACGCGACCGAACTGGTTGCGCATGCGCAGGAGAGGCTGCCGCTGTTGATCGATCAAGGTGGCGCTGATGAGTTCCTTGAGAACCAGTTGCGCCCGCAGTTGTTGCAGGCGGCGTGCGAGGCGGCTGGGCACCCGCTGGAGCTGCGCATGCAGCCGGGTTACGACCACAGCTATTACTTCATCAGCAGCTTCATCGGCGAGCACATCGCCCGCCACGCCAAGGCGATGCGCTGAGCGCTTTGCGCTCTCCGCTTTTCTGTAGAGCCGAGCCATGCTCGGCTGGGGCGTTACCGGTAAGGTTCCTGCCGAGCATGGCTCGGCACTACAGCTGTGAAACCTCTGCCGAGCATGGCTCGGCTCTACAGGTACCGGGTCTGCATCACAGTGTGTCCATGGCGGTCGCGTTATCGTGCAGGTCCACGGCCTGTTTAATGGAGTATGCATGCCGCTGTTGCTTGCCCTGCTGTTTGCGGCCGGTCATGGCCTGGTGCTGGCGCTTGGGGAGGGCGGGGCCAATGCGGGCTCGTTCGTCTTCCTGGTGGCAGCGCCGTTGCTAGCGGGTGGTGCTTGCCTGTGGCGTGCCCGGCACGATGGTCTGGCACTTGGCTGGTATGCGATCGCGCTGGCGATGCTGCTCTGGGCCGGGGCCATGGCCCTCAACATGATCGACGCCTTGGGGGCCGGCCGAGCCGACATCACCCCGCGTGCGAGCCTGCTGCTGTATGTGGTGTATGGCGTGCCGCTGATCTTCATCCTGGCCCGCGCCCGGCGTGAACGGGTCCGCATCAGCCTGATCGATGCCGCCATGGCGGGATTGCTCGGCGTCCTGTTCTTCGTGCACACCGGGTTCTTTGCCGACCGCATCGACGTCGACGACCGGGCGATGGCGAATGTGCGTTACATGTTCGATATCCAGAACCTGTGCATCGCCGGTTTCGCGGTGGTGCGCTGGCTGGCCGATGATGTGCCCGAACACCGCGCCTTCTTCCGGGCGCTGGCGCTGTATGCGCTGGCGTATCTGCTGGTGGCCGGGTACATCAATCACTTCGCCTCGGAGGATTCCTTCGGCGCCTACAACGATGTGCTGATCGACCTGCCGTTCCTGTTGCTGGCGATGCTGGCGCTGCGGGATGTGCCAGTGCCGCGCTTCGTGCCCAGCCCGTGGTTGTCGCGGTTGGTGCAGGCCGGTGGCCCGATGATCCTGCCCTTGCTGCTGCTGGTGGTCGGGACTTTGGTGGTCGACCACGCGCGACCACTGGCCATCACCGGCTTTGTCGTTGCCACCTTGGGTTTCGGTGTGCGCAGCACCTTGCTGCAGATGGATCTGCTGGTGCGGCAGGCGTCGCTGGATCAACTGGCGCGCCAGGATGGGTTGACCGGCGTGGCCAACCGCCGCCAGTTCGATGCGGTGCTGCAGGCGGAATGGAACCGTGCCCGGCGCAATGGCAACGGGCTGGGTCTGTTGCTGGTCGATATCGATCACTTCAAGGCGTTCAACGACGCCCATGGCCATCCGGCCGGTGATCGTTGCCTGCAGGCGGTGGCGGCGCAGCTGCAGGCCCATCTTCGGCGTGCCACTGACTGCCTGGCGCGCTATGGCGGCGAGGAGTTCGCGGTGATCGTGCCCGATTGCGAGCGGGAGGATGCGGTCGCGGTTGCCGAGAACCTGCGGCTGGCGGTGCAGGCGCTGGCGTTGCCGGAAGGAAAGGTCAGCATCAGTGTCGGCGTGGCCTTCCTGCAGCCATCGGCAATGGCGCGCGCGATGCAGTTGTTGGTGGATGCCGATGCTGCCCTGTATGCGGCCAAGCATGCAGGCAGGAACCGGGTGTCGGTGCGCAATGAGGTGGTGTTGGGTGTCTGACTGCCGCTTGTGGTGATGGCTGGCTGCAGGAGCTGTGGGAGCTGTGGGAGCGGTGTGAGCCGCGAAGCCAGCGCGGCAACAGCGGTCAGGAACCGGTGATTGCGGGAACTATCGATGTTGTTCGGAGCAGTGGCTTCGCGGCTTATGGCCCTAGGCCACGCGGCGCCGCTCCTACAGCTGCAGATTGAAGTCGGTGTAGGCGTAGCGCGATTCGCGCAGCAGCGTGTCGCCGCGTTGCAGTGCCAGTGAGGTGCCGAACATTGGGCCAGCGCTTACGCAGGTATGGAATTCGCCATTCTCGCCGCAGGCGTCGATGCCGTCGGGGAGTTCGGCAAGCAGTGCATGGTCGAATGCGCTGCCGGCAAGATCGGCATCCAGGTGATGGGTGTCCACGCAGCACAAGTGTGCTTTGAGCCCGCTGCTGATCATCTCAGCCGCCAGCGCAGTTGTGTCGCGGCCAAACAGCGGAAACAAGGTATTCCAGCCTTGCGCCGCGTACTGCTGCTCGCGCCATGCGCGGATGTCCTGCAGCAGCAGGTCACCGAAGGCGATGGTGTGCAGGCCAGGCCAGCGCTGCTGCGCCTCGGCCAGGGCGGTTGTCATGCGCTGCAGGTAAACCGCGTTGTCGCAGGCCTGCGGTATCCATGCTTGCAGCAAGGGCAGGCCGGCGGCGGCCGCCTGCGCCTGCAATACCGTGTGGCGTACACCCTGCATCGAGGAGCGTTCATAGCCTTCGGTAAGGGTGCTCAGCAAGGCGACGACTTTGATGTCATCGCGTTGCTGGAGTTCATGCAGTGCCCAGGCGGCGTCCTTGCCGCCGCTCCAGGACAGGAGAACCGCCGTGCTCAAGACTCAGCGCACATCACGCAGTTCCCAATGATTGCCGGCCAGCATGCGCAGGCGCTGCTTGAACAGGTCGCCGGGCAGGCTGGTGCTGGCGACCAGGTCGATGCGCAGATCGGACTGCTTGCCGGTGACCGTGGCTGCTGGATCGGTTGCGCCCAGGCCCGGATCGACGTCTTCGGGTTCGTCCTGGGTGGCCTTCCAGCGCTCGAACAACTCCGGTGTGCGCAGGGCCGCCTGCAGCTGCTCGGCGAAGGCGTCAGCGCCACTGGCGGTGAATGACAGGCGCGGATCGCTGCCGCGGGCCTTGGCGGGATCAGGGAGCGAGATGGAGTAGTGCACGGTCATTGGGGGCCTCCTTGTTGGAACAGCAGACTAGCGCGTCGGCTGTAGAGATATTGTCCAGAACGCATGGCCTGGCCTGTGCTCCAGGTCAGCTGCCGAAGGTATGCGGTTCATCGGCAAAGCCAATCGTCACCGCGCCCTTGCCGACATTGACCATGCCGGTCAGGCTCATCACCGCTTCCAGCAAGGCGACGCCGTGCTGGTCGCAGGTGTCGCGCAGCTGCTGGTAGCCGGGCAGGGCGCTCAGCTCGTCCAGCGGGCCGCCGTAGCTGACGCATACCGTCGGGGTGATCAGGCCGCGCACAACGCGCCTGCCAACGAAATCGAACAAAGCCTGCACGGCAGGGTCGAAGCCCTTGATCTTGGCCACTGGCTCGGTATTGCCGCGGTAGCCGTGCAGCACCGGTTTGATGTCCAGGGCGCTGCCAAGCGCAACGCTGAGCAGGCCGACGCTGCGGTCGCCCTTGTGGCGGGCGCGGGCACGCAGGTAGTACAGGTCGCGGGTGACCATGTAGCCGTGCACGTTGCTGGCCACGTGTTCCAGGCGTTCGCGCATCTGCGGCACGGTGGCGCCGCTGTCGCGCAGGCGCACGGCTTCGACCGCGCTCACCGCCTGGGCGGCGAACAGGTTCTGGGTGTCGATGACGCGCAGGCTGAACGGCGAGTTGTAGCCGGCCGCCTGGCGGATCGGCTTGTATTCGTTGAGGATGCTGTAGCTGGCCTGCACCGCGTTGTCGTGCAGGGGGCTGCGGGTGCGGGTGATGGTCATGCAGAACACCTGGTCGAAATCGGTGACCAGACGGTTGAGGAACAGCTCGCGGATCTGTTCGGCGCTGTAGGGGATGGTCTCCGCCTCGGCGCTGCGCTCGCTGAGCGGGCCGTGCAGGAAGGCCAGGGTTGATTCCTGGTCCCGGTGGTCCGGGAGCAGGGTGTCGCCGATCCGCACGCTGATCGGGAGCAGCACGATGTTGTTGCCCTGCAAGTAACCTGCAGGCAGGTCGCAGGCTGAGTCGACCACGATTCCTATGCGCATACTGTCGTTTCCCCCCCCGGGTTGGTAACAGTCTCGAAAGATTGGAACCCTATCGCAATTTTGGGCGGTTAGAGGCGGTTTCTTCGCTCATCTTCGCAATAAAAGTCATCTTTTTTCACCGTTCCCTCATTTCCTCCTGCGGGGCTGGCCATTAAGCTAACGCCCAGCAAGCTCGGTCAGCTCCCGGGTTGCGACGGCATGGGTGGGGAGTGTCACCGCCTGACGGTAGGTGATGAGCCAGGGATCAGTGATGGAAACGGCAGGTTCAGTGGTTGAGTTCTGGCGCGCGGCAGGTCCGCAGCGCTGGTTTGAGCGTAATGAGGCATTTGATGCGGAGTTCCGGGAGCGTTTCCTGGACCTGCACTACCAGGCTGCCCGGCGCGGCTGTGAGGATTGGCTGGAGAACGCCGATGGCGCGCTGGCCTTGCAGATCCTGCTGGACCAGTTCCCGCGCAATTGTTTCCGCGGCACCGCGCACTCTTACGCTACCGACGGCCTGGCCCGGCACTACGCCATGCGTACCATCGAGGAAGGTTGGGACCGCGAGCTGCCGCTCAAGCTGCGGGCCTTCATCTACCTGCCGTTCGAACACTCCGAGGATCCGCAGGACCAGGAGCGCGCGGTGGCGATGTTCGAGGTGCTGGGCGACCTGGAGTACCTGAAATACGCCGAGCTGCACCGCGACATCATCCGGCGCTTCGGCCGCTTCCCGCACCGCAACGCGGTGCTGGGCCGCATCCCGACCGCCGAGGAACTGCATTTTCTTGCCGAAGGTGGCTTTGCTGGTTGAGCGCCCGGCAGGGGCTGGAGTTGCTGACGGCGTTAGCCGCGAAGCCGACATTGCTGCAGCGCTCGCTACCTTTGCGATCGGACGTTCTATCAGCTTCGCGGCTGACGCCGCTCCTACAAAAAGCAGGCAATCAGGCTGCCGTTCCCGCGCTTGTTCAGCGCAGAAAAAACGCCGGCTATGCCGGCGTTTTTCGTATTGCTGCAGCGCGGTCCGATCAGTACTTCGGAACGCTGTTGTCCACGTTCTCCGACCAGGCATCGATGCCGCCGGTGATGTTGAACACATTGGTGAAGCCCAGTGCCAGGAACTGCGATGCAGCCTGGGCGCTGCGGCCGCCGCGGTGGCACAGGAATGCCAGTGCGGTGTCCTTGGGCAGGGCTTCAAGCTTGGCGCGGTTGTCACCGTCGAAGGTTTCGAAGCTGCCATTGATCGCGGCGATGGCACGCTCGTCGGCCGGGCGCACGTCCACCACGGTGATGGCACCGGCACGCAGCTGGTCGTCGGCGCTGCGCACGTCCAGGTCCTGCACCGGCTTGGGTGCGTTCGGGTTGTTGATCGCCAGGCCCTGGCCGCGGATGTCGTCGACCCAGTCGATGGTGATGCCGTTGGCACGACGCGCGCTGGAGGAATCGAACTGCACGCGCAGGCCGTTGGACTCGGCTGCAATGGCATTGGCGTCGAACGGGGCCAGCTGGAAGTTCGGCTGGAAGCTGGCATCGATGCTCAGCTGCAGTGCCGCGCCCGGGGCGTCGGCCAGTGCGCCCTTGAGCATTTCAACTGCGGCCGGGGTGACGGTGATCGACGGCGGGGTGCGGTCCGGCGCGGCCAGGCCAAGCAGGCTGCTCAATTCGCCGCTGCTGGCCATCTGCAGGATGATGTCGCTGCCGCCGATCAGCTCGCCGTCCACGTACAGCTGCGGGATGGTCGGCCAGTCGCCGTAGGCCTTGATGCCTTCACGGATTTCCTGGTCGGCCAGCACGTTGACGTGGCCGAACTGCACGCCCAGGTCCTGCAGCGCGCCAACAGCCTTGGCCGAGAAGCCGCACTGCGGCATGGTCGGCTGGCCCTTCATGAACAGGACGACGCGGTCGGCGCCGAGGATGGATTCAATGCGCGAACGCAGGGCGGGGTCCAGGGACATCGTGAACTCGTATAGGTGGTCGTAGACCAGCTGATTCTACGCTGCATGGCATCATGGGGAATGACTGCCCCGGAAACCCTGCATCGCATTCCCGTACACCCTTGGCGCTGGTTGCCTTGGCTGGTTCTCTCGCAAGCGCTGGTTGTGCTGCTGTGGTGGCAGTTGGGCTGGATCTGGGGCCTGCCCCTGCTGCTGCTCAGCCACGCGTTGTTCATCGTGCCGATATTCCTGCCCAACAGCCGTTTCTATGCGCCGGTCGTCAGCCGTGCGCCCGGCCAGGACGTGTGGCTGACCATCGACGATGGCCCATCCGAGCAGACCCTGGCGGTGCTGGATCTGCTCGACCGGCACGATGCCAAGGCCACCTTCTTCATGGTCGGCGAGCGCGCGCAGGCGCGTCCGGAGCTGGTCCATGAGGTGCTGCGGCGCGGGCATGATCTGGGCAATCACAGCCATTCACACCCGCAGGCGCGCTTCTGGGCGCTGGGCCCGGTACAGATGGCGCGTGAGATTGGCCAATGCCAGCAGGCGCTGACCGCCATCGCCGGAGCGCCGCCGCGCTGGTACCGCTCGGTAGTCGGCATGACCAACCCGTTCGTGGCGGCTGCACTCAAGCGCCACGGCCTGGTGCGGATTGGCTGGAGCGCCCGCGGCTACGATGGCGTGAACTGCACGCCGGAAGGTGTGGTTTCGCGGATTGCGCCTGATCTGGCACCCGGCGCCATCGTCCTGTTGCATGAAGGTGCCGCCCACGGCCACAACCTGGCCATCGTTGCGGCAGTGCTGCAGCAGCTGCAGGTGCGTGGCCTGCGTGCCCGCCTGCCGCAGGCAACAGCGTAGACTCGCTCCCCCGCCATTGCGCGGCGCTCTGGACCCGGACCCACACCATGCCTTTCTCCCAACTTGGCCTGTCTCCCTACGTGCTGCCAGCGCTGCAGCAGGCCTTGCAGCAGGCCGGCTATCTGGCGCCAACGCCGATCCAGCAGCAGGCCGTGCCCTTGCTGCTGAAGGGACGCGATGTGGTGGCGCTTGCACCCACCGGTTCCGGCAAGACCGCTGCCTACGTGCTGCCGGCATTGCAGCGCTTCTTCATGGCCACGCCACGCAAGCCGCGCGTGCTGGCCGAGCTGATCCTGGTGCCGACCCGTGAGCTGGCCCTGCAGGTCAGCGATGTGTTCACCACCTTGGGCCGCGAGCTGCCGCGTCGGCCGCATCTGGTCTGTGCGGTCGGCGGTGTGTCGATCAATCCGCAGATGATGTCGCTGCGTGGTGGTGCCGACATCGTCGTGGCGACCCCGGGACGCTTGTTGGACCTGCTGGCGCATAACGCGTTGTCATTGAAGCAAGTGCAGCTGCTGGTGCTGGATGAAGCCGACCGTCTGCTGGAGCTGGGCTTTGGCGATGAGCTGCGGCAGATCCTGGCCGAGTTGCCGGTAAAGCGGCAGACCGCCTTGTTCTCGGCAACCTTTGCTGCGGATATCCAAGCCTTGGCAGCGGCTGGCCTGCATGAACCGCAGCGCTTGGAAATCGGCGAGCAGTCGGCGCCGGATATCGAGCAGCGGACCATCCATGTCGATAGTACCCGGCGCGCCGAGTTGCTGCTGTCCTTGCTGGAAGACCCGCAGTGGCAGCAGGTGTTGGTGTTTGTCGGCAGCATCCGTGACGGTGACCGCTTGGCGTCACAGCTGCGCAAAGCCGATATCAATGCGCAGGCACTGCACGGCGAACTGTCGCAGGGGCGACGCTTCCGCATGTTGCAGGATTTCAAGGATGGTCAAACGCGGGTGCTGGTCGCGACCGACCTGGCTGCCCGCGGCATCGATATCACCCGTTTGCCGGTGGTGGTGAATTACGACCTGCCGCGTGCGCCGGCCGACTACCTGCACCGCATCGGCCGTACCGGCCGGGCAGGGGAGAAGGGATTGGCGCTGAGTTTCGTCGATTCGGCTGCGATGGCGCATTGGCGCCTGATCTGCAAACGCCATGGGCTGCCGAACGCGGCCGAGGTGATCGAGGGCTTTGAGCCTACGCAGGCAGCACCGGTGGCCAGCGTGGTCGCCGACGACAACGGCGGCATCAAGGGCCGCAGGCCGAGCAAGAAGGATCGCCTGCGGGCGGCAGCGGCGGGAAAGGCCGAGCCCTGAGGGCACCACAGTAGAGCCAAGCCATGCTCGGTAGCGCGTTACCGGTGTAGTGCCGAGCCATGCTCGGCAGAGGCCTTACCGGTAAAGCCCCTTGCCGAGCATGGCTCGGCACTACATGTGGATTGCTGGTAAAGCCCCTTGCCGAGCATGGCTCGGCACTACATTGGCGTTGCTGGGAAAGTCCCTTGCCGAGCATGGCTCGGCACTACCGATGGCCCCTCTGCCGGCGGCGAGGGGCTTGGGCGATCAATCTTCGAAGTCGGTCTCTGCTGCCGGAGCGGCTTCAGCCACCGGGCGCGGGCTGCGCTTGGCCGGCTTGCTCACGACTTCGACGTAGAACTGGGTGTTGCCAGCGGCCACCAGCGCGTCGATTGCGCGGAACAGTTCGTCATACCCCACCGGCTTGGCCGAGGCTTCGTCCACGCCCAGCTTGCTGTCGAAACCCCAGGAATCGGCGCCGGCCGGCAGTGCCTTGCCGCGCTCACGCTTGGTGTACTTGCGGATGTCGTGCTTGCTGGCTTCCAGCAGGCGGTCGGGGTGCTTGCCTTCGATGGCGAGGCTATAGGTCTTCTTCACGGGAATCTCGTTGCTGCGCCAGCCCGGTTGGGTTGGCAGGGACTGGCACCATTATCGGTGCAAACGGCTGGACCGTGGTTCAACCGCGTTCGGCGACCAGCAGCCAGTTGTTGAATGGGGTGTTGCCGTACAGCGGGGTGAGGCTGACGGTCAGGCCGCATTGTTGCAGCAAACAGCGCAGAGATTCGGCATCCGGGTAGTGGCGGGGCCTGGATTGCATCCAGCCGATCAGGTTGGCGGCGCGGTCGCCGATGCGCGATATGCGGCCACGGCGGGTGTGATCGGCCAAGGCCATGCGCATCACCAGTCGGCCGTCGTCCCCCAGCATGGCCGCCACGCTGCGGAGCAGGGCCTGTTGGGCCTCGTCGGGCAGGTATTGCAGGACATCCAGAATGGCGACGCTGCCGCGGTGGCTGGGCAGGGTGGTAGCGAGGTCCATGACTTCGAACGTGCTGGCGTCCAGGCCTGTGCGCGCGGCAACCTTGGTCGCGCGCTGGATCTTGGCAGCGTCGTTGTCGACGCCCCGGTATGGCAGCTGCTGGCCATCGTGGCGCAATGCATGGGCAAGCAGGCCCAGCCCGCAACCCATGTCCAGCACTGGCGCGGTGCTGCCGCGCAGGGCCTGGAGTACACCGGGATAAAGCGGATCGCTGCGCAGTTTGCCCAGCGTGTAGTAGTAGTCCCAGCGGTTACCCCAGGGACGCGTTGGTGCAAAGGCGCCGGCAATGGCCTTGGCGGCATCGGCCGGGAAGGCGTGATTGCCGGCCTGCCCCGTCACGTCGAGGGCGGCGCCTGCAGGAGTTCGGCAGCGACCGGCAAGGCCGCCTGCATCCAGCGCTGGTACATCGCGGCCGAGGGATGCAGGCCATCATCGGCCAGCATTTCCGCCGTTTCTCCAGCGTCGCGGCTGGTCGGGGTGATGTCGACGAAGGCGACGCCGTAGTCACCGCAGCAGGCATGCGCGGCAGCGTTGAAGTCGTCGATTTCGCGGGCGACCTGGGCTGCATCGCGGCCGTTCTGCTGCGCGTACGGGGTAAAGCCCCAGTCCGGCGTGGACAGCACCAGCACCCGTCGCGGGTCTTCGCCGGCCAGGGCGATCGCGCGCTGCAGCAGTTGCTCGAACTGCTGCCGGTACTCGGCCAGCGGCCGTCCGCGGTACTGGTTGTTGACCCCGATCAGCAGGCTCACCAGTGCGTACGGCCCTTGCGGGGCCTCGGCGTCGATGGCGGCAGCCAGCTCGTCGGTGGTCCAGCCGGTGGTGGCGATGACCTGCGGGTCGTCCAGCTCAATGCCTTGTGCACGTAGCGCGGCGGCGAGCTGGAACGGCCAGGTACCGGCCTGCAGCACGCCTTCACCGATGGTGTAGGAGTCGCCCAGCGCCAGGTAGCGCGTGGAAGTGGCTGTGGTTTCGGTCATCAAGGCCGATCAGCCGACCGCACTGCGCGGTTTGAGCTGCACGACCTTGGTGACTGCTTCTGCACGGCGGCTGAGCAGCTTGTCGATGCGGCCGAAGACCTCGCGCATCACGCTGGCCTCGGGCAGCAGGGTCACCCGGAAGTGGTTGCGGTAGGGCACGTTGAAGCTGGAACCCGGTACCACCAGCACGCCTTCTTCTTCCATCAATTGGAGGGCGAAGTCGTGGTCGTCGAAGCCTTGCGCGGCGGGGCCAACGACTGCCGGGAATGCGTACAGCGCGCCGGACGGTGCCACCAGCGACAGGTGCTCGCTGGCCTCACAGGCCTCGATCACCGCGCGGCGGGTTTCGTACAGGCGGCCGCCGGGGCTGCACAGTTCGGAAATGGTGTCCGGGCCGTTGACCGCTGCTTCGATCGCGTACTGACCCGGCACGTTGGCACACAGGCGCAGGGCGCTGAGCAGGTCGAGCGCGGCGCGGAATTCACCCAGCTGCTCGCCGGCACCGGACAGCAGCATCCAGCCCACGCGCCAACCGCAGGCGCGATGCACCTTGCTGAGGCCGCTGAAGGTCAGGCAGGGATGATCGCCGGCCAGCGGTGCGACCGGCTGGAACTGGGTGCCGTCGTACAGGATCTGGTCGTAGATTTCGTCCACCAGCAGCAACAGGTTGTGCTTGCGGGCGATGGCGACGATTTTTTCCAGCAGCTCGCGCGGGTAGCTGGCGCCGACCGGGTTGTTCGGGTTGATCAGCACGATGGCGCGGGTGCGCGAGGACACCAGCGCTTCCATCTCCACCGGATCAGGCAGGAAGCCGTTTTCCGGACGGCAGCGGTAATACACCGGGCGGCCATCGTTGAGGATGGTGGCAGCCGACCACAGCGGGTAATCCGGCGACGGCACCAACACTTCGTCGCCCGGGTTGAGCAGGGCGCGCAGCGACAGGTCGATCAGCTCGGACACGCCATTGCCCAGGAACACGCGGTCAGCCACGGCATCGGGCGCGCCACGGCGGGCGTAGGCGGCGGCGATGGCTTCACGTGCGACCGGAAGACCCTGCTGATGGGTGTAGGGATCCGTACGGCCCATGTCATCGGCGATGGCGTGCTGCAGGTGTGCAGGCGCGCGGAAACCGAATGCACCGGGATTGCCGATGTTGAGCTTGATCAGCTTGCGGCCCTGGGCCTCCAGCTCCCGCGCTCGTCGGGCCAGTTCACCACGGATTTCGTAGCGGACTTCGGACAGGCGTTCACGGGTAGCTAGCGGTTTGACAGGGCTTGACATTTTCTCAGGGCCATCAAGGGCATGGACATCGCATGGTAGCCGAATTGTTGCGCTGCGGGGCGGGGGTTTCGTGCCGGGAAAGGGGAATCGGCAACAGGGATTGGTTGCAGGTAAAAACAACGGCCAAAGCAAGGGCAAAGGCACCCCTCCCCAACCCTCCCCTGCGCTGCGCGCAAGGGAGGGGGCAAGGCTTGGCTCCCTCCCTTTTCCGCAGGCAAGGGGAGGGCCGGGGAGGGGTGCTTTGGCTTTAGCTCTTGTCCAGCCCCAGCTCAACTGAACCGCCATTCCCGGCTGCAAGCCCCGCCCCGGTAGAATCCCCCAATGACTGATTCCATCGACTTCGATTCGCTGCGCCATATCGGCTGGCCCTGGCCCGGTGCTCCCGAGGACCCGCAATGGCAGGAGGCTTTTGCCGCCCATCCGCAGGCGCGGCCGGGGCGGGTGATCGAGCAGCACCGCTCCGGTTACGTGGTCGCCGATGCGCCCGACAACAGCCTCAAGACCGAGTCGCCGCCGGAATGGCAGCGGCCGCGTTTCCCCAGCCATGAGCGGGCAGCGGTGGGTGACTGGGTGCTGCTGGATGGCAAGCGCATCGTCGCGCTGCTGCCACGGCATACCTCGATCAAGCGCGGCGCTGCCGGTGAGCATTACCACCAGCAGGTGATCGCGGCCAACATCGATACGGTATTCATCGTCTGTGGCCTGGACGCGGACTTCAATCCGCGTCGCATCGAGCGCTATCTGCTGCTGGTTGGCGGTGGTGGCGCATCGCCGGTGGTGGTGCTGACCAAGGCCGACCAGACCGAGTACAGCGAAGACGCGCTGGCGGTGCTGGAAGACCTGGCCGCGCAGCAGATTCCGTTGCTGGCGATCAACGGCAAGGACCCGGAAAGCGTCTCGGCCCTGCTGCCGTGGCTGGGTCCGGGCAACACCGTGGTGCTGGTGGGGTCTTCCGGTGCCGGCAAATCCACCTTGACCAACACGCTGTTGGGCGAGGACCGGATGAAGACCAACGAAGTGCGCAGCAATGATTCGCGCGGTCGTCATACCACCACCCATCGCGCGTTGATGCCGCTGCCGTTCGGTGCCTGCCTGATCGATACGCCCGGCATGCGTGAGCTCAAGCCGACCGGTGAGGAAACCCTGTCCGAAGGCGGCTTCGCCGATATCGAAGAGCTGACCACGCAGTGCAAGTTCCGTAATTGCTCGCACCAGAGCGAGCCGGGATGTGCGGTGCAGGAAGCCATCGAACGCGGTGACATCGATGAGACCCGATTGGAGAGCTATCTCAAGCTGCGCGAGGAAGTGGCGCTGGCCGCGGCCAAGCTGGCACAGCGACAGGCCGAGCAGGCGACCGAGCGCAAACACAGTGGACGTGGTGCGCAGTGGCGGCCGATAAACAAGGGCAAGCGCCGCTGAAGCCGGCGCCGCTGCTTCGGCTCCCTCCCTTTTGCGAAGCAAAGGGGAGGGTTGGGGAGGGGTAAGCTCTTCGCAGCACTGATGCGGTTGTGGCTTCGCGGCTTACGCCGCTCCTACAGCTCCCTCCCTTTTGCGTAGCAAAGGGGCGGGCTGGGGAGGGGTAAGCTCTTCGCAGCATTGATGCGGTTGTGGCTTCGCGGCTTACGCCGCTCCCACAAATAGCGCGATCGCTCCGCGGAATCACTTGATTTGAACGAGGCAGGCATGGACATGGTTGATACCCACGACGATCCAGCCATCAGCCATCACGCCGCGCTTGATGCGCGCATGGTGGCAGCGGTGCGCGGTGTGCGCCTGCTCGGTTTGACCAGTTGGCCAGCCAATACCCAGGCGCCCTTCCTCGATAGCGTGGCGCGCGGCAAGCCGGTGCTGCCGCAGGTCGACTACCCGAAGCAGGATTTCAGCGATACGCGGCGCGAACTGGCCGCGATCATGGCCGCTGCCGATACCTCGCATCCGCTGGGCGTGTACGTGCACGACTCGGCGCAGAGCTGGGATCTGGCTGCGGGCCTGCTGGAAGCGCTGGGAACGCGCGCGGTAGGCGAGTACTCGGCGCAGCTGTTCGGTGTGCCTGAGCAGCCGATGCCGGGCAATGGCCCGACCACCCGTGATGCGGCGCGACACTTCATCCAGATTGCCGAAGAACTCGATCGCGAACTGCTGGCACCGGAAGAACAGGTGCCGGTATCGGCGACGGCGCTGCAGTTGATGCTGCAGAGTGACCTGGATGATTTCTTCGACCAGCGCCTGATCACCGTCGAACTGGACCGTGAATTGATCGCCAAGGCGGCGGCCGGTGCAACCCGCATCCGCTTGCGTACCAGTGCCAGCTTCAGCGCCTACGATCGCGCCCAGCTCTACCACCATGAGGCGCTGGTGCATTCATTGACCGCGTTGAACGGTCGCGAGCAGGTGCTGCTGCCCAGCCTGGCGCTGTCCTCGCCGCGTATCACCGCGACCCAGGAAGGCCTGGCGACGTTCGCCGAGCAGATCACCGGCAGCATCGACATCCAGCGGCTCAAACGCATCAGCCTGCGCATCGAGGCGATTGCGATGGCACGCGACGGTGCTGACTTCATCGAAGTCTTCAAGTATTTCCGCGCTGCAGGGCAGACTGCCGAGGAGAGTTTTTCCTCCGCGCAACGCGTGTTCCGCGGAGTGCCGACCAGTGGCGGCACGGCCTTCACCAAGGACACGGTCTACCTGCGCGGGCTGGTCTCGGTGCACACCTTCTTCCGGCAGATGCTGCGCGATGAAAAGCTGCAGACCTGTCGCTGGTTGTTCGCCGGCAAGATGACGCTGGGCGATGCGGTGGCATTGACGCCGCTGTTCGAGGCCGGCGTATTGGCAGCACCACGTTGGCTGCCACAGTGGATCAACCGCGCCAATGGCCTTGCCGGCGCGTTGGCGTTCTCGCTGTTCGCCAACCGCATCCGCATGGACCAGATCAGCGAAACCTGAGTGTGCTCAGGGGGTGCCCAGCAACTGCTGCACGGCCCGCTCGGCACTGCCCATCGCCAGCGTCCAGCCGAGCATGCCGTGGCCGATGTTGCAGGCCAGACCATCGCCGAGGTTCCTGATGATGGGTGAGCTCCACGGCGTGACCGGACGCAGGCCAGCCCAACTGCTTTCGATGTGATCGTAGTCGGCAGCTTCAGGCAGTGAGGCACGTGCTTGGTAGATAAGTGTGGCCAGCCGCTTGGGTTCCGGCGTCGGATTCCAGTCGTTGAGGTCGGCCAGGCCGGCAACACGGATGCGCTCGCCAAGACGGCAGAACACCAGTTTGCGTTTGGTGTCGGTGATGCTGACCTTGGGGGCGTTGGCACCCAATGGTGCAGTGAAGGAATAGCCCTTGATTGCCATCACCGGCATGCGCAAGCGCAATGGCTTGAGCAGGGCGGGGCTGTCGATGCCGGCGCAGACCAGTACGCGCGCCGCCTGCAGCCTGCGGCCGTCGCGGGCCTGCAGTTGCCACTGCCCTTCCGCGCGACGCAGTGACTGCGTATCGAAACCGAACAGCGCCTGCACGCCGTAGTGTTGCTGCAGAACCTGCAGCAAGCCTTGGCTGAAGCGGTAGGGATCGCCGGCTTCTTCCTCGGGCGAATAAACCCCGCCAGCCAACCACGGTGCGCCGCTGAGTGCGGGCTCGATGGCGGTGGCCTCGGCGGCATCGACAAGCCGTTGCTGCACGCCGTAACCGCGCTTGAGCGCGATCATCGAAGCCGCTCCCTGCACGCCCTCGGCGGACGGATACAGGTGCAGCTTGCCGGAGACCTCGTGGTTGAACTCGATGGGGTGCAGCTGCAGCAAGGCCTGCATGGCCTGACGCGATTCCAGCGCCAGTTCCAGCGTGGCCAAGGTGTTGCGCTGCAGTCCCGCTGCGTTGGCTTGGCGTAGGAAAGCCAGGCCCCAGCGCAGGAAATCCGGGTCGGCCGACCAGCGCGTGCGGAAAGGCCCGTTGCGGCCGAACGCCATTTCCGGCAGTTGTGCCCAGGTTGCCGGACCAGCCATCGCGTCGGTGTAGGCGTAGCTGAGCTGTGCGCCGTTGGCGAACGAAGTGCCCAGCGCAGGCCCGCTATTGCGATCCAACAGCAGTACCGAGCAGCCGCGCTTTGCGGCGGCATACGCAGTGGCCAGGCCCACCACGCCAGCGCCGATGACGACCAGGTCATGGCGGGAGGAAAGATCGGGCGCGGCGTTGGATGTCATCAGTGGAACAGCACGGGGCAGGTGATGCGCAATTGTCGCGCCAACCCGTGCGCAAGGCACGGATATGGCGCACGGAACCGGCGGCTTAGTGCGGCCAGAAGTTCAGGAAGCCGGTGATGATCAGCGCATTGATGAAGTCGATGAAGAAGGCGCCGACCAGCGGAGCCACCAGGAAGGCGCGTGGCGCCGGCCCGTAGCGCTGCGCCAGTCGACGCATCACCGCCATCGCGTTGGCGGTGGTGCCGAGCATGAAGCCGATGAAGCCGCCGCCCATCACCGCCGCGTCGTAGTCACGGCCCATCAGCCAGTAGATCGGCACCGCGAACAATGCAACGACCGAGACCTGGATGATCAGGTTGACCAACAGCGGCAAGCCCATGCCAGCCAATTCCCACAGCTTCAGGTCCATCAGCGCGATGGCCAGGAACAGGGCAAGCGAGATGTTGCCGATCAGATCGGTGGTCGGTACCGACAGCTTGATCCAGCCGGTGTAGTCATCGATGTTGCGGATGATGGCGCCAACCAGCATCGCGCCGATATAGGTCGGCAGGGTCAGGCCGATACCTTCGAAACCCTTGCCTACCCACACGCCCAGCCACATCGCCATCAGCAGCACGACGATGCTCTTGAGGGCATCGAACTCGCGCGCGGACTCGCTGGGGTAGCGCACGGTGACTGCTTCGTCTTCGCCGAGTTGCGCGCCGGTGGCCTTCTGGCTGGGATGCTTCACCTTGAAGCGCTGCATCAACACGGTGATCACCGGGCCGCCGACCAGACCGCCGCAGATGATGCCGGCCATGGCCGCCGTCACTGCCAGGCTTTCCGCGCCGACCAGGCCGGCCTGCTCGAAATGCCCGGCAAAGGCCAGACCGGTGGCCGGGCCGCCGGTCAGGGTGGCCGAACCGGCCAGCACACCGAACATCGGATTCAGGCCGAACATCTTGGCCACGCTGATGCCGATCAGGTTCTGCAGCACCGCGAAGATGCTGCCGATCAGCAGGAACAACATCACCTGCTTGCCGCTGACCCGCAGCAGCCGGACGCTGGCGTTGATGCCGAGCGTGGTGAAGAAAGCCACCATCAAGGGTGTCTTGAGCGTGGTGTCCAAGGTGAACAGGGTGGTTTGCTGGCTGTGTGCCCACCACACTGCAAGGGCAACCAGGAGGCCGCCAACCACCGGTTCAGGCAGGTTGTAGCGGCGGAAAAACGGAATGGCGCGGCACAATGCGTAGCCGGCGAACAGGGTCAAGCCGGCAAAGGCGACTGTCTGTACTGCGTCAAGTTGGATCATCGGAACGGGGACCTTGCACCAGCGAAAGGCGAACTTTGTCGTTCCCAACGCACAATAGCAACCGGGCCTAAAGGCACTGGACCGGTTTTTGGGTGCTTTCTGGTAGCGGTAATCGCGTGGTGCAGGGCCATGTCCGGTAGATGCATGGCCAGAAATCCACCGTAGTGCCGAGCCATGCTCGGCAGGGGCATTACCAGGAAATCCAGACGTAGTGCCGAGCCATGCTCGGCAGGGGCATTACCAGAAAATCCAGACGTAGTGCCGAGCCATGCTCGGCAGGGGCATTACCAGAAAATCCAGACGTAGTGCCGAGCCATGCTCGGCAGGGGCATTACCAGAAAATCCAGATGTAGTGCCGAGCCATGCTCGGCAGAGGCATTGCCGGGACAGCCTCTGCCGAGCATGGCTCGGCACTACAGTGAAGTGTTACCAGGACAGCCTCTGCCGAGCATGGCTCGGCACTACGGTGAAGCGTTGCTGGGACAGCTTCTGCCGAGCATGGCTCGGCACTACAGTTGGATCAATCGCGCTTCGGGCGCTTGTAGGCCACGCAGTCCACTTCCACCTTGCAGTCCACCACCATGCGGCTTTCGACACAGGCGCGGGCCGGCGGGTTTTCTCCAAAGTAATGCTTGAACACACCATTGAAGGCGTAGAAATCGCGGGCGTCATCCAGCCATACGCCGCAGCGCACGACGTGCTCGGGGCCGTAGCCGGCCTCGGCCAGGATCGCCAGCACGTTGCCGATCACCACATGTGATTGTTCGGTCACGGTGCCGGCGACCAGTTCGCCGTCGCGCATCGGTACCTGCCCGGACACGAACAGCCAGCCGTCGGCTTCGACTGCGCGCGAGAACGGCATGTGCTGCTTGCCCTGGCCAACGCCACCTTCGGCGCCATAGCGTTTGATGTCACTCATCGGTATTCCTTTATATGGGTACAGCGGTTGCAACTCAGGCTGCTGGTGCAGCCTCGGGGCAGACAAAACGGCCGGCGCGGGCAACGACCTGTTTGCCGTCGTAACTCAGGCAGCCATTGACCCAGACCGCGCTGATGCCTTCGGCGGCGCGGATCGGGTCGTGGAAATCCGCGGTGTCGCGTATCCGCTCCGGGTCGAACAGCACCAGGTCGGCACACCAGCCGGGGCGTATGAAACCGCGTGCACCCATTGCAAAACGCGACGCTGGCAGGCCGGTCATCTTGTGCACGGCGGTATGCAGGGGGAACAACTGCTCATCGCGTGCGTAGTGGCCAAGCACGCGCGGGAAGGTGCCCCACAGGCGCGGATGTGGGCGAGGGTCGCGCGGCAAACCGTCCGAGCCGATCATGGTCAGCGGATGGGCCAGGATCTGGCGTACGTCGGCCTCGTCCATGCCGTGGTAGACCGCACCGGCCGGTTGCAGGCGGATGGCAGCGTCCATCAACGAAACGCCCCAATCGTTGGCGATGTCGGCCAGCAGGCGCCCGCCTTGCTCGGGTTCTGGCTCGGACCAGGTGATCAGGATGTCGAAGGCGTCGGTGACCTGCTTCAGGTCCAGGGTGGAGGCGCTGGCGGCGTACGGATAGCAGTCACAGGCGACGTCCTGGGTGGCCGAAGCGGCCTGCAGGCTGGCCAACACTTCGCCACTGCGGCCCCAGTTGTCGATGCCGGCGCACTTCAGGTGCGAGACGCGCACGGCCGCCTGCGGTGCACGTGCAGCGTGGAAGGCTTCCTCCATCGCTTCAAGAATCCCGCCGAACTCATCGCGCAGGTGGGTGGTGTACAGCCCATCGCGTGGCAACTCGGTTGCCAGCGCATCGACTTCCGAGGACGGGGCGCTGAAGGCCGAGGCGTAGGCCAGTCCGCTGCTCAAGCCCAATGCGCCTTGCGCGAGGCTGTCGCGCAGCTGCGCGCGCATCGCGATGATTTCATCCGCGCTGGCAGCGCGGTCCAGCCTGTCCATGTGGTTCTGGCGCAGGGCAGTGTGGCCGACCAGCGCGGCCACATTCACCGCAGGGCCGGCGAGCTCCACTGCCTTGCGGTAGCTGGTGAAATCCGCATAGCGGAAGTCCTCGACATCGCCCAGCAGGTTCATCGGGTCCGGCACCTGGCCGCGTATCCGTACCGGGCTGGCGCTGATGCCGCAGTTGCCGACCACAACCGTGGTCACGCCCTGCGACAGTTTGCTGAGCATGTCCGGATTGCGGATCACCTCGATGTCATCATGGGTGTGCACATCGATGAAACCCGGTGCCAGTGCCAGCCCCTGCGCATCAACTATGGTTGAAGCCGCTGCGCCGCCCAGCTGGCCAACCGCGACGATGCGACCGGCATCGATGGCGACATCGCCATGCATGCCGGCTTGGTCGCTGCCATCGAAGATCAGCGCATTGCGTATCAAGAGCTCGTGCATTGGATCAATCACCCAGCGGCAGGCGCGAGTCACCGCCGCGATGGCGGTCAAGGGCAAGCTTGATACGGCGCAGATGCTCGTGGTTGGCGTTGGCGTCGTTGAGCGCGGTGGTGGTGGCGAGCACGTCGATTGCCAGCATCATCGCGTAGCGCGAGGCCGAGGGCTTGAACACGAAGTCGGTCTCCTCGATCTGGATCGGCAGCAGCCAGTCGCTGCGTTCGGCCAAGCTTGTGTTGGCCTGGGTGATTGCGCCGATGCGGGCACCATAGGTGCGCGCGATATCCACCGCCGAGATGATTTCCGGGGTGATGCCGCTGACCGAAAGCACCAGCACCAGATCCTGTGGGCCGAGCGTGGCGCCGATGATCTTCATCATCAAGGCATCGCTGCAGGCCGATACCGGGCGGCCGAAGCGTACGAAACGACTCTGCAGTTCCTGCGCGAACACCGTGGAGCAACCGCCCAGGCCGAAGATGTGGATCATCCGCGCCTGGCAGATCGCTTCGGCCAGTTCCTGCACCACGTCTTCTTTCAGGTTGGCGATGTTGTGGCGCAGGCTTTCCTGGATGTCATCGCAGATCTGCGCGTACAGCGCGGATACCGGCGGTGCGTTCTGCTGTTCGAGGAAGCGCTTGCCCACCGCACTGGCCGAGGCAAGCCGTGCACGCAGTTCGCGCACGTGCTCGCAGCCCAGTGCCTTGGCAAAACGCGAGATGGCGGCGGCGCTTACTTCGGCGCGTTCGGCCAGCTCACTGACCCCGTACTGCGCGGCGGCATCCACGTCAGCAAGGATCGCCGCGGCGATGCGCGCTTCCACCGGGCTGAACTCGTGCTGGCGCTGGCGCAGCTCATAGACGATATCGAACGTATTCTGCGACATGTTCAAAGCACCATGGACAGGGCCATCACCAGGGAAAGGGCGATGACGGAAATAAGGGTTTCGAGCACCGTCCAGGTCTTGAAGGTCTGGGCGACAGTCATGTTGAAGTATTCCTTCACCAGCCAGAAGCCACCGTCGTTGACATGTGACAGCACCACCGAACCGGCACCGGTGGCCAGCACCAGCAATTCGGGATGGGCATAGCCCATGGCAGCGGCAATCGGCGCGACGATGCCGGAGGCTGTGGTCATCGCCACGGTCGCCGAGCCGGTGGCGATGCGCATCAAGGCGGCCATGGTCCAGCCCATCAGCAGCGGCGACAGCTCGAAACGCTGCGACAGGCCGATGATTTCCGCGGCCACGCCGGTATGCACGAGGATGCCATTGAGGCCGCCACCGGCACCGACCAGCAAGGTGATGGCGGCGGTGGGTGCCAGGCATTCCTGGGTGAACTTGAGGATCTGCTCGCGGCTGAAGCCGCGCAGCAGGCCCAGAGTGATGAAACTCATCAGGGTCGCCAGCAGCAACGCCACCACCGAGTGGCCGATGAAACGCAGGCCGTGGTTGAGCGCCGAGCCGGGTGTTGCGATCTGGTCAGCCCAGCCGCCGAGCAGCATCAGCACTACCGGCAGCAACAAAGTGGCCAGGGTGATGCCGAAACTGGGCAGGTGCTCATCGGGAATGCGGCCATGGCCTTCGTCCAGCAGTGCTGCTTCCATCGGGTTGTGTGCGGGCAATTGCACCCGGGGCGCGACGAACTTGGCGAAAATCGGGCCGGCGACGGCAGCGGTCGGCAAGCCGATCAGCAGCGAATAGAACACGGTGCGGCCGACATCAGCGCCATAGGCATGCACTGCCAGCATCGCCGCCGGATGGGGTGGTACCAAGCCATGCACCACTGACAGGCCCGCGACCATCGGCAGGCCGACCAGCAGCAGTGGCACGCCGGTGCGACGAGCGACATTGAGCACGATCGGGATCAGCAGCACGAAGCCGACTTCGAAGAAGATCGGCAAGCCCACGCAGAAGGCGATCAGCATCATCGCCCAGTGCACGTTCTTGGTGCCGAAGCGCGCAATCAGGGTGCGCGCGATGCGCTCGGCGCCGCCGGACTCGGCCATCATCTTGCCGAGCATGGTGCCCAGCGCGACGATCAGCGCGATATGCCCCAGCGTCTTGCCGACGCCTTGCTCATAGGCAGGCAGGATCTCCGGTGCCGGCATGCCGGCAAACAGCGCCAGGCCCACCGACACCAGGGTGACACTGATGAAAGGGTTGAGCCGGAAGCGGGCGATCAGCACGATCAGTGCAAGGATCGACAATGCGGCGTAGATCAACAGCAGGTTACCGTCGGTCATGCGTACAGGCTCGAAGGAGGCGGTTAGAACTGCGTGGAAACAGCGCCGACAACGCGGTGCGCGTCATCGACCACCAGCAGGTGGCGCCATTTGTCGAAGGTCAGGCAGGGATGGGAAATATCGAAGCAGAGCATGTCGCCTACCTGCAGGTCATCGTCGGCCTGCAATTCGAGGAAGGCGTGCTGGTCCATCATCGCGGTGACCTTCCAGTGCGCGGCGGCGTTGCTTGGTGCGGCGTCGCCTGGGCGATAGTGCAGCGCAGGCACGGGGAAGCCGGCATCGAAGGCGGCGTCGCGTTTGCCCAGGCCGATGATGGCCTTGCCCGGTTCCGGCCGTGATTGCACGTAAGCCCATAGCCGCAGCGCCGGTTGCAGGCTGCTGCCCATCTCGCGGGCGATCGGATTGCTGGCATGGATGCGCTCGGCGGCTTGCCGGTAGATGCCGACGTCGTGGCTGAGATAGCAGCCCGGACGCAGCACGATCTGCGCATCGGCATCGTTGGCAAGCACGGAGAATTCTTCGGCGACCACATCGAACCAGGCCGAGCCGGCGCCGCTGAGGATGGCCGGCAACTGACGGAAGCCGCCGTTGGCACGGATCGCCTGCCACTGCGCAAGGCTGCGTTGCAGCATGCCGCGCACGCCGGCCTCATCGCTGGCGACACCTTCATAGACTTCCACGCCGACCAGCGCGACCGCATCCGGCCACCGTGCGATCTCGTCCAACACGGCCTGCGCCTGCGCGTCATCGCGCACGCCGGTACGGCCGCCGGCCAGGCCAATCTCCAGCAATACCTTTATCTGTTGCCCGCGCGCGCTGAAATAGCTGCCCAGTGCGGCCACATTGGCGGCCGAATCCACCACGCAGGCGAACCAGAAGCCCGGGTCGCGTTGCTGCAGGGAGGCGATCAGCTCGAAATTGCCCTTGCCGACCAGCTGGTTGGCAAGCAGCACGCGCTGCACGCCTTCGGCATGGGCAGCGACGGTTTGCGGCGCGGTGGCCAGGGTGATGCCCCAGGCACCGGCATCGAGCTGCATGCGGAACAGTGCCGGGCTCATGGTGGTCTTGCCATGCGGCGCCAACTGGCAGCCATAGGCCTGCGCGAACTGCCGCATCCATTGCAGGTTGTGCTGCAGCGCCGGGGCGCTGAGCACGGCAGCAGGCAGGCTCAGCTGCTCTTCGAGAATGGACGGCGCGGCTGCCGCAATCGACGCGGGCGTCCACGGGCCGCCACTCGGGAGGCCCTTGCCGACTAGAACTGCTTCGGAATGAAAGTAATTTTCCTGCACGAATCCTGCCTCTTGCCGTGGTCACCCGGGATTATGGGTGGCTATTGGGGCTAAAGGGGAGGATACGTGAAAATTATTTTCTTGTGTGCGCTTGGCAATCCCGCCGCGGAAGGGACGGGCGGGGCTAGAAGTGAAGCTGGGCGCGACCTGCGAGCACCCCGGTATGGTCCAGCGCCAGCCCGCGCAGTTCATCACGACGCCGGCTGTCGGTCCAGTCCAGCATCAGCCGGAGCTTGCTTGAGGCGTACCAGTTCACTCCCACGGTCCACGCTTCAGCGGTGACGTCCCGCTGCTGCGCCGGCCACTGGCGACCATTGATGCGGTCGTAGCGCGCGACCAGTTCCCAGGCACCGGAGTCACGTTCGGGGTCCAACTGGACAAAGCGGCCACCCTTGGCGTCGTAGGGGCGGGTTTCTCCCGTAAGCAGCCAGCTGCCCTGCAGGTAGGCGGCCTGCACTTCGCCACGTTGCTCGCCGTCGTCGTAGCGGGCACCGCCGTACTCGGCCTGCCACGACCATGGCCCGGAGACACCAGCGGTCTCGAAGCTGTAGCGGTTGACCGTAACTGCCCGACCATTGCGGAAGTCCACCAAGGGCAGGCGTCCGTGCCTGCCAAGATGGCCGGTTGCGCGGACCTGCGCGCGCGTTGGCAGGGCGTCGTCGGCACCGGGATGACTGTGATGCTCGCGGGCACCGGAGACACCAAAATGCAGTACCCGGCCGGGCTGGCTCCATGGCGCATGGCCAATGCGACCGCCGATGACGTGGCCCTTGGCCTGCCACGCGTCGATGCTTTCCAGGCTGAAGACGCTGCCACTCCAGAAAATGCCGTCGTGGTTGCCTTGCGCGCCGATGCCCAGCCGGTAGGCAGTGCCCAGTGACTGAACCAGGTAGCTGCGCTCGATGGTGGGCGTGTGGTTGGAGCTGCTGCGGTCGTCCAGCGTATAGAACTGCTTGAACTGTCCAACCGTCAGCAGGGCGCTGCCGATCTTGTGGGTGAGATAGACATCACGCGCGACGGGGCGATGGCCGGCGAAGTCAGCCTCGAGCTTGTAGCCAATGCCATGGACCTTGCCTGCCACTCCCAGCCACGCCGCACGCAGATCGTCGCCGCGGCGCTCGTCCGGTCCGCGGTTGTCGTTGTCGAAACGGGCGAACTCGTAATACAGGCGGCCGCTGGCAGTGGCGGTGATGTCGTCGTTGGCGAGCGCGGCGGGCGTGGCGGCCAGCATCAGCAGGCCGGAGATTGAAGCGCGCAGGGTAGAACTGGCCATCCGTTGCCTCGGCATAGTGGGGAGTGCGCGGACGATAGACAGGGCCAGTTCGGCCACCAATAGCGATTTAGGACTAGGGCGGGTAGGCGTCCCCCGTGCCAAACTGGCGGCATGAGCCTGATCAAGGTGCTTGTTGCCGACGACCATCCCTTGTTCCGTGCCGCCGTGCTGCATGCACTGCGCGACGGCGGTGCCGTGGGCGAGATGCTGGAAGTGGCCAGTGTCTCGGCCCTGACCCAGGCGGTGGCCGAACATGCCGATGTGGACCTGGTCCTGCTCGACCTGACCATGCCCGGCGCGCATGGGTTTTCCTCGTTGGTGTGGCTGCGCGGCGAACGGCCGGAACTGCCGGTGATCATCATTTCCTCCAACGACAACCCACGGGTGATTCGCCGCGCCCAGCAATTCGGTGCGGTTGGCTTCATTCCAAAATCCGCGCCGGTGGAGTCGATAGGGGCGGCGGTGGCTGCGGTGATGGACGGCGATACCTGCTTTCCACCACTGGCCGCAGTACGTTCCGAGCACGATGCCTTGCTGGCCTCGCGGCTGGCGCGGCTTACCCCGCAGCAGATACGCGTGCTGCTGTGCATGGCCGATGGCCTGCTGAACAAGCAGATCGCCCATGTGCTGGGGTTGGCCGAGAACACGGTGAAGGTGCACGTCACCGCCGTGCTGAAGAAGCTCGAATGCAATAGCCGCACCCAGGCAGCGGTGCTGTTGAAGACGCTGGAGGCGGAGTGGGAGCCAGAGTTGCCAGGACCCGCACCGTAGTGCCGAGCCATGCTCGGCAGGGGCTTTCCAAGCAACCCCAACGTAGTGCCGAGCCATGCTCGGCAGGGGCCTTATCGGTAATGCCTCAGCCGAGCATGGCTCGGCACTACAGGTGACCGTTTATCGGTAATGCCTCAGCCGAGCATGGCTCGGCTCTACAGGTGCGACTTCAGCTCCCGCGCTGGTACAGATGCGTCATCAGTGAGCGCAGCGCGGCGGTCCTTGCCTGCTTGGAAACAAAGCCCCAGTGACGGTCGCGGGCGAGTTCGCGCAGGTCGGGGTCCTGTTCGGCAGTGAACAGGATCACGCCGGGCTCGCTGCCCCAGCGCTCCACCAGCTGCGGCAACAGGACTGGGCCGCTGATATCGCCCATGCGCACATCCAGTAGCAACAGGTCGGGCACATTGTCATGCCGCGTCGCGGCCCGGGCCGCTTCCACGCCGCCGGCGAACTCCACCTGGCAGCCCCAGCGTTCCAGCAACAGGCGGGTAGCCAGGCTGATGCGTGGATCGTCGTCGATGCACCAGGCCCGGCATCCGGCCAGCAGGGAATCCATCTGTGGTTCCTCCGGCGGGCTGACCGGCAAGGTGCCGCAGCCGACATCGCCGCGCGGGAGGGTCACCGAGAACACGCTGCCGCGCCCGGGCGTGGAACGCAGGCCGATGCGGTGATCCAGCAGATGGGCAATGCGGTCAACGATGGCCAGGCCGAGGCCGGCGCCCGGCTCTTCGCTGCCGGCGTTGTCGAGGCGGCGGAACTCTTCGAAGATTTCCTGCTGGCGGGATTGCGGAATGCCGGTGCCGGTGTCGTGCACTTCAATGCGCAGCTGCGCGCCTTCGCGCCGGCAGCCGATCACGATGCGGCCGCTGCGGGTGTAGCGCACCGCATTGGACAGCAGGTTCTGCAGGATGCGCCGCAACAAGGCCTCGTCGCTGCGCACCACCGCGGTGGTGGCGATATGGGTTACCAGCAGGCCGCGCGCGTTGGCGAGAATGCCGAACTCGATGCTCAGCGCTTCCAGCAGCGGCTCCAGTGCGAAGTCGCGGACCCGCTTCTCAAGTGCGCCGGATTCCAATCGCGAAATGTCGAGCAGGCTGGTCAGGATGCCGTCCTGTGCGGTCAGCGCATTGTCGACGTTGTCGGCGATGTCGCGGCTGGCGGCATCGGGCAGGCGGCTGCGCAACGCCGACAGGAACATGCGTGCGGCATTCAACGGTTGCAACAGATCATGCACGGCGGCGGCGACCAGACGCGTCTTGGCCTGGTTGGCTTCCTCGGCATCGCGTTTGGCGCCGGCCAGGTCGTGGGTGCGCTCGCTGACCCGCAGGCTGAGCGTGTCGGCCAGTGAGCGCAGGTCGCGGGCGGCATTCCGGTAGGCGGTGATATCGGTATAGCTGGTGACAAAGCCGCCATCCGGCAGCGGGTTGCCGCGGATCTCGATCACATTGCCGTCGCCGCTCTCACGTTCGTGCATGTGCGGGGTGGCCGACCGCAGGTGGTTGAGCCGACGCTCGATGGCTTCCTCGATCGGTCCAGGGCCGAGCAGGCCGCGCCTAGCGTTGTAACGGAAGACATCGGCGATCGGCCGGCCTACCTGGATCAGCCCCGGTGGGAACCGGAACAGTTCGATGTAGCGCCGGTTCCAGGCCACCAGGTTGAGCTGTGCATCGACCACGCAGACACCTTGCGGCAGATGTTGCAGGCTGGCGCTCTCGCCGTAATCGGCGGCGTGCGCGGCATGCACGATGCCGTCCTGGGCGGTGCGCAGTTCCAGTGCATGCAGCTCAACCAATTGTTCGAGCTCGCGCCGGCTGCGCTCGCGCAGGCGCGCCAGCCGTTGCCGCTGCCACAGCCCGTAGCCCAGCAGCAGCACCGCGATCAGGCTGGCCATCACCGCGCCGGCGAAGGTGCGCGCGCTGTTGCTGCTGCTGGCAGTGCTGCGCAGCAGGTGCAGGCTCCAGCGCTGTTGTGGCAGTGGCTGCGTGACCCAGATGACCTCACCGGCACCGGCCAGCGTCACCTGCTGCTGGTTCGGCCCCAGTCGTGTGCCCGGCGAATGCAGCAGCAGCTGTTGCGGCAGATGGGTGTACTGGCGGGTACGCAGCAGCTCCTCGCGGACACCTGCATCCAGTGCCTGCAGCGTGAGATAGCGCCATGGACGGTGGCTGGACAGGAAGATCACGCCATTGCTGTCACTGACGAAAACCGTGTCGGTGGTATCCGCCCAGGTCTGTTCCAGCGGGCGCAGGATGACCTTGACCACCACCACACCGACCGGATTGCCGCTCTCATCGCGGACTGCTTCGGACAGGAAATAGCCGGGCATGGCGGTGGTGATGCCCTCGGCATAGAAGGTGCCGCTGCCTTCGTGCATTGCCTGACGGAAATAGGGCCGGAACTGATAGTCGTTGCCGACATTGTTGCTGCGGGGCATGCGCCAGTTGCTGGCGGCCAGGGCCACCCCGTTGCGGTCGAGCAGGGTCAGGGTCGAGGTGGCGGCTACACCATTGACGCGTTCGAGCTTGCGGTTGAGGCGGTCCAGCTCGGCACGGCTGGTTGTCGTCCGTGCCAGCGCGCTGCGTACATCCGGGTCCAACGCCAGCACCGCCGGCAGCACCCGGTGGCGTTCGATCAGGGCCTGCAAGGCCTCGCCATGCAGATGCAGTTGGGTTGCCGCCCGTGCAGCGTCACCGGCAATGCTGCTGCGCTCGAAATGGCGCAGCGCCACCAGGCTGATCGCCGCGACGGCAAGCGCGGCGGCGAGCGGCAACAGCCAGCGCATGCGGCGTCGATGGGTGGGAAAGAACGGCATGGCTGCGATGGTCCGGCAGGCCTGCGGCGGGCGGCCATAGGTCTTGTCCGGTTGTTGGGGGGATTGGTCCGAAAACGTTGATCCGGTTCCGTTTGTGTGCTTCGCAGTAACACCAATGCGTTATCGGCGGCGCGCGCTTTGGCGCGTAAAAGACCTCCCGTAGTGAATCTCCGAGGTGTCCCCGCCATGCATGCCCCTTCCGTGACTGTTGCCAGCCCGCATGTGCGCCGGCTGCCGCTGTACCGCCAGCTTTACGTGCAGGTGCTGGTCGCAATCGCGCTGGGCGTGCTGCTGGGCCATTTCGAGCCAGTGTTCGCCGAGCAGCTGAAGCCCCTTGGTGATGCCTTCATCAAATTGGTGAAGATGATCATCGCGCCGGTGATCTTCCTGACCATCGTCACCGGCATTGCCGGCATGACCCATCTGCGCAGCGTCGGTCGTGTGTTCGCCAAGGCGATGGCCTATTTCATGTTCTTCTCCACCCTGGCGCTGGTGGTCGGCATGGTGGTGGCGCACGTGGTGCAGCCCGGCGCAGGCATGAACATCAATCCGGCCGATCTGGACCAGAGCGCGGTGAATGGTTACGTGCAGCGCTCGCACGAACTGAGCCTGGTCGGCTTTGCGCTGGACATCATCCCCAAGACCCTGGTCAGCCCCTTCGTCGGCGACAACATCCTGCAGGTGCTGTTCGTCGCAGTGCTGTTCGGCATGGCGCTGGCTTCGGTGGGCGAGAAAAGGCGCCCGGTACTGGCGCTGTTGGATGCGCTGACCACGCCGGTGTTCAAGCTGGTCCATCTGCTCATGAAAGCGGCGCCGATCGGCGCGTTTGGCGCCATTGCCTTCACCATCGGCAAGTACGGCATCGCCTCGCTGGTCAATCTGGCCTGGTTGGTTGGCGCGTTCTACCTGACCTCGCTGCTGTTCGTGGTAGTGATCCTGGGCGCGGTGGCGCGTCTTTGCGGGTTTTCGGTGTTCAAACTGGCCCGCTACCTGAAGGCCGAGCTGCTGCTGGTGCTGGGCACGTCCTCGTCGGAGTCGGCGCTGCCATCACTGATGGAGAAGATGGAGAAGGCCGGCTGCAGCAAGTCCGTCGTCGGCCTGGTGGTGCCAACCGGCTATTCGTTCAACCTGGATGGCACCAACATCTATATGACGCTGGCGGCGCTGTTCATTGCCCAGGCGACCAATACCGAGCTGAGCCTGGGCCACCAGATCGCCCTGCTGCTGGTCGCCATGCTCAGCTCCAAGGGCGCGGCCGGGGTCACCGGCGCGGGTTTCATCACCCTGGCGGCCACCCTGGCGGTGGTGCCGGAGGTTCCAGTGGCTGGCATGGCATTGATTCTTGGCGTGGATCGTTTCATGAGCGAATGCCGCTCGTTGACCAATTTCATCGGCAATGCCGTGGCAACGGTGGTGGTTTCGCGCTGGGAGGGCGCGCTGGATCGGCAGCGGCTGAGCTTGGTGCTGGACGGCGCGGAGCCGTCGGAACTGCCACCGTCGCCGCCGGTCGAGGCCTGAGGTTTACCTGTGTGTGCGTTTTTTGCGCGGGGCCGGCCACCGAGCAGGCGGCCCCGCGTCTTTTTTTCCGTCCCGGGCTTGTCATGCTCAGGGCTGAAACTGGCGCGCACGCAGTGGTGTGGAATGCCCGGAATTGTGCGGTTGCAGCATGAATACGACAGCATAGCGACAGGTCCAGCCGCCTTAACGGCGTTATCATCCACTGTCCTTCTTGCCCATTAGCGCCCACAACTCGATGTCCAACGAAGATTTCAAGCAGGCAGCCCTCGAATATCACCGTATGTCGCCGCCAGGCAAGATCAAGGTGGTGGCTACCAAGCCCATGTTGACCCAGCGTGATCTGTCGCTGGCGTACTCGCCGGGTGTGGCGCATGCCTGCGAAGCGATCATGGCTGACCCGGCCATGGCCAGCGAGATGACCGCCCGCGGCAATCTGGTCGGCGTCATCACCAACGGCACCGCGGTGCTGGGCCTGGGCAACATCGGCCCGCTCGCCGGCAAGCCGGTGATGGAAGGCAAGGGCGTGCTGTTCCAGAAGTTCGCCGGCATCGATGTGTTCGATATCGAAGTCAATGAAAACGACCCGGACAAGCTGGTCGAGATCATTGCCTCGCTGGAGCCGACCTTCGGCGGCATCAACCTGGAAGACATCAAGGCGCCGGAGTGCTTCATCGTCGAGCGCAAGCTGCGCGAGCGGATGAACATCCCGGTGTTCCATGACGACCAGCACGGCACCGCGATCATCGTCGGCGCGGCCGTGCTCAACGCCATGTGCATCACCGGCAAGAAGATCGAAGAGGTCAAGCTGGCCACCACCGGCATGGGCGCGGCGGGTATTTCCTGCGTCAACATGCTGGTTTCGCTGGGTTTGAAGCCGGAAAACATCCTGGCCTATGACCGCGACGGCGTGATCCACACCGGCCGTACCGACCTGGACCCGGAAAAGGCGCGCTACGCCCGCGACACCGACAAGCGCACGCTGGCCGAGATCGTCGACGGCGCCGATATCTTCCTGGGCCTGTCGGCCGGCGGCATCCTCACCAAGGACATGGTCGCCAGCATGGCGCGTGACCCGGTGATCTTCGCCCTGGCCAACCCCTACCCGGAAATTCTGCCGGAAGACGCCAATTCGGTGCGTTCGGACGTGATCATGGGCACCGGCCGTTCGGATTACCCGAACCAGGTCAACAACGCGCTGTGCTTCCCCTACCTGTTCCGCGGTGCGCTGGACGTGGGCGCGACCACCATCAACGAAGAAATGAAGGTCGCCTGCGTGCGCGCGATTGCCGCGCTGGCCCGCAAGGAAGCCTCGGACCTTGGCGCCGCCTACGGCGGTGACGTGCCCAGCTTCGGCCGCGACTATGTGATCCCGCGTCCGTTCGACCGCCGCCTGCTGGTGGAGCTGTCCTCCGCCGTGGCCCAGGCCGCGATGGATTCGGGTGTTGCTACCCGCCCGATCGCCGACATGGCTGCCTACCGCGACAAGCTGGCGCAGTTCGTCTACCGCACCAGCTTGTTCATGAAGCCGGTCTACGACCGTGCCCGTGCCGACAAGCAGCGCGTGGTCTACGCCGAGGGCGAAGAGGAAGTGGTACTGCAGGCGGTGCAGAACGTGATCGACGAAGGCGTGGCCTTCCCGATCCTGATCGGCCGCCCGGACGTGATCGAAGCCCGCATCGAGCGGCTGGGCCTGCGCATGCGCGCCGGTGTCGATTTCGAAATCACCAACATCAACGACGACCCGCGCTTCAACGACTACTGGCAGTACTACCATGAGATGACAGGCCGCAAGGGCGTCACCGTGGCGGCTGCCAAGAACCTGATGCGTTCGCGCCCGACCCTGATCGCGGCGGTGATGGTTGCCCGTGGTGAGGCCGATGCGATGCTGTCGGGCCTGGTCGGGCGCTTCCACAAGAAGCTCGGCTACGTACGCAGTGTGATTCCGCTGGAATCCAAGGTCAGCTCGACCTCGGCGATGACTGGCGTGATCAACAACCAGGGCGTGTTCTTCTTCGTCGACACGCACGTGCAGGAAGACCCGACCGTCGAGCAGATCGTCGAATCGACCTTGCAGGCCGCGTATCGCATGAAGCTGTTCGGCATCGAGCCGAAGATCGCGCTGCTGTCGCATTCCAACTTCGGCAGCCACGATTCCAAGGACGCGTTGAAGATGCGCCAGGTGCGTGCGGCGCTGCTCAAGCGCAACCCGCGTTTGAACGTGGACGGCGAAATGCAGGGCGATACCGCCTGGGACGAAGCGCTGCGCGAGAAGCTGCTGCCGAACAGCACGCTGAAGGGCCGTGCCAACCTGTTCGTGCTGCCCAACCTGGAAGCGGCCAACATCGCCTACAACCTGGTGCGTGTATTCACCAACGGAGTGGCGATTGGTCCGATCCTGATGGGCATGACCAAGCCGGTGCATATCCTGACCAGCAGTGCCAGCTCGCGTCGCGTGCTGAACATGACCGCGATTGCCGCGGTCGATGCGCAGATCCGCAAGCAGATGGAAGCCGACCGCGCGGGTTGATAGCCAGTCCGCATGTGTCAAAGCAGAGCCGGCCTTGTGCCGGCTTTGCTTTGTGTGGGGTCAGTTGGTGGTTTTGGCGGTATTTCGCCTGCGCGGATGCCAGGAATCTTGTGGGAGCGGCGTCAGCCGCGAAACAGGTGGATCATCAGATGGCACGGTTTTCCAGAGTTTCGGCATAGCCAGCCTCGCGGCTAACGCCGCTCCCACAATTGAAAGCTGCAGCCCGGCTTTGTAGGAGCGGCGTAAGCCGCGAAGCAGATGGATCATCAGATTGCACGTCCAGCTGGAATTTCAGCAGTGCCAGCTTCGCGGCTCACGCCGCTCCTACAAAAGGCGATGCGCGGGCGGCGCCGATGTGGTTATCGGTCGCCGCCTCTGATCAGAGGTGTGGGACTTTCTGTGCCTCCACGATCTGCAATACCAGCTTCCGTGTGGCGGCGCGGCAGCAGCGGTAGGCGATCAACAGCCTGCGTTCCGATGGATCATCAACGACCTCCGCGTTCTCGCCCGGTAATGCCGCGGAAACGGCATCAAGCTCCCCGCGTCCTGTCGCCAACCATTCGAACGAAACATCGGTAACCAGCGCGATGGTGATCAACCGCATCGTGCTGGGCGATATGCCGGTTGGACTTTCCCAGTTTCCCACTGCGCTGCGGCTTACTTTCAGTTGGCTGGCCAACTCCGCCTGCGTCATCTTCATCTTTCTCCGTGCTTTACGGATGCGGATTCCCAGATGGTCGTGCATAAACTTTCTCCTCGAGCGTTGACCATGAGAGCCGACTAAAAGCCTAAGCCATTGCGAGCTTGCGCAGTCGGCAAAGACTCATTGTCAATGTTCATTACGCCCGTGGATTATCGAGGCGAGAGTCGTCATCGATATTGACGACTTTTGCCAATGTAACTTGCATATGCGCGCTGTCGCAGCTGATGCCGATAGGCTGCGCCCGTTGGGAGGAATCTTGATGGAAATTTGTCGGTAGAAAACTTACTGATTGATGAGTTTTTTTCTTAAGCGTTGAAGCAATGGTGCATGCGTGTCGCAAACCGAAACGAATGAAGAGCTGCGCGTTGCCGTTCGTCGCTGGTGGTGGATGGAATACAAGCGGCCTGCGAAACTGTATGCATACTTCGTGGGTACATTCTCGTTGATAGTGGTTTCGTTGATTGCTCTCGCGGTCCGCAACGACAGCGAGGCTACCTTTGTTGCTGGCCGTCTGGTGCCGGTGCAGGGGATGGCGACCGTATTGGCTCCGGTCACCGGCGTGGTGCGTTGGCTGGACGCAGATGATGGCAAACGTGTCGTGGCGGGGGAGGCGTTGGCTTTGGTGGCGGTGCAACGCACGCTCCCCGAGCTGGGCGATGCCAGTCTCGCCCTGGAGCTTGGTCTGCGGCAGAAGGAAGACAGCATCGAGTTGGCCCGTGATGCCTTCAAGGAACAACTGGCTGTGCAGGCAGCCGGTTTGAACGAGCAGATGCATGCGGCACGGGCCGAGGCCAGGCTCATTGAGCTGGAGATAGCTGCGCGGCGCGAGCAGATCCGGATGGCGGGCGATGTGCTGGCGCGTCGTAGAAGCTCTGACGCGGCAACTACTGCCGGTCTGGTGGCTGCCGAGCAGCAGGAAGCCTTGCTGTTGGACTACAGCGTGCAGTTGCAATCGTTGCGTCGGCAGCAGGCTGCAACGCAACGCCTGATTGCGCAGCTCAAGCAGGCTGCGCTGGAGCTGCCGGGCCGGCGCAAGGCGAACGATGCCACCTATGCTGGGCATCTGGCGCAACTGCGCTTGCAGCAGGTCGAGAATGAAGCCAACGCGGCCTTGCTGGTGAAGGCGCCGGTGGATGGTGTGGTGGTGGCGCAGATGGTGAAGCCGGGGCAATCGGTACATCTGGGTCAGCCGTTGCTCAGTGTTCTGCCCGGCGATGGCAGGCTGCAGGCGGAGTTGATGGTGCCGGGGCGGGCGATCGGGGCGATGGCGCCCGGTGATCGCGTTGTTCTGCGTTACCAGGCATTTCCGCATCAGAAGTTCGGGATGCAACGCGGCACCATCGCGCGCATCAGCCGCACCGCGGTGGACAGTGAGGAGGCCAGCTTCGGGCCGGGAGTGCCGGCGGTGAAGGAAGCCTTCTATCGGGTGACCGTGGAGCTGGCCAATCAGGCCATCGTGGCGCACGGCAGGTTGGAGCCGCTCAAGCCCGGGATGTTGCTGGACGCGCAGCTCAGCGGCGAGCGCGAGCCGCTGAGCGATCGCCTGCTGCAACCGATGTATTCCTTCGGTGGCTGGCTGGGAGGGCGCTGAGTGCTGCCGCGCGCATGCGATGCGGATGCAGGCGATTGGATGTGTCCGCGCACTTGGTGCGCTGCTATGGCACCACGGCATCTTCAGCTTTTGCGATGATGGGCATTGTTGCCGTGCTTCACCGGTTGCGATCCGGGGAATGCCACAGACACTGATTGATGGGCTGATCGCAAATTAGCGAGGACTGGATTCCGATGATGAAGCTTTCGTGTTGCGCCTGGGCGCTAGCGCTAGCGCTTTCGCTGACGCTGGCGCCGACGGCACAGGCAAAACAGGCCAGTGCCGCTGCGCTGCCGGCGAATGTGCAGGCAGGTCCCTGCGTTGAGGGTGTCTGCGAGTACCGCTTGCAGAATGGCCTGCGGGTACTGCTGTTCGCTGACGCCAGCAAGCCGACTGTGACCGTCAATCTGGTTTACGGTGTGGGATCGCTGCATGAGAACTATGGCGAAACCGGCATGGCCCACCTGCTTGAACACCTGATGTTCAAGGGAACGCCGAAGCACCCCGATATCCCTGGTGAAATGCAGCAGCGCGGGGTCGACAAGAACGCGACAACTTCGCTGGACCGCACCAACTACTTCGCCTCGTTCCCGGCCAATGACGCCACCCTGGACTGGTTGTTGGGCCTGGAGGCCGACCGCATGGTCAATTCCAAGGTGGCCAAGGCCGATCTGGACAGCGAGATGACGGTTGTCCGCAACGAGATGGAAGCCGGCGACAACAATCCGGTCGGCGTCCTGATGAAGCGCATGCGCTCGGTCGCGTTTGACTGGCACAACTACGCCAACATGCCGATTGGCGCGCGCTCGGACGTGGAGAACGTGCCGATCGAGAACCTGCAGGCCTTCTATCGCACCTGGTACCAGCCGGACAACGCCTTGTTGATTGTTGCCGGTCGCATCGACAGCGCGCAGGTGCTGGCACGCATCGCCACCCACTTCGCACCGCTGAAAAAGCCGACCCGCACCTTGCCGAAGTTCCATACGGTGGAGCCGGTGCAGGATGGCGAGCGTGAAGTCACCGTGCGTCGCAGCAGCGAGCTGTCACTGGTTGCTGCCAGTTATCACGTGCCCGCGCTTGCGCAGGCAGACAGCGCGGCATTGACGGTATTGGGCAATGTGCTTGGCGATAACCCGAATGGGCGCCTGTACAAGGCGTTGCAGGAAACCAGGCTGGCGGCATTCGCCGGCGCCAGTGGCGAGACCTTGCGTGATCCGGGCTTGTTCACCCTGGTTTCGGCCTTGCCCAAGGGCGGTGACGCTGGCAAGGCCGAGGCCGAACTGCTGAAGCAGGCTGAAGCCATCGCGGCGACACCGGTCACCGACGCAGAAGTCGATGCCGCCAAGCAGCGCATCGGCAATGCAATCGAAAAGCGCGCCAGCGACGTCAACGCGATGGCGATGGCCTTGTCCGAGTACCAGGCGGCAGGCGACTGGCGCCTGTTGTTCGTGCAGCGTGATGCCATCGACGGCGTCACTGCGAACGACGTCAATCGCGTGGCCGCGGCGTACCTGAAGCCGCAGAACCGCACCATCGGCCGCTTTGTGCCGACCGCTACCCCGGACCGGGCGCTGATTCCTGCCGCGCCAGCGGTGGCAAGCCTGGTGGATGGTTACAAAGGGCGCGCCGCGATTGCCGCAGGCGAGGCCTTCGAGCCCAGCCTGGACAACATCGCGGCGCGTACCGAGAGCTTCGTCATTGGCGACGGGCTACGCGTGTCGCTGCTGCCAAAGCGCAATCGCGGGCAGACCGTGACATTCGATGCCAGCTTCCGGTTCGCGGATGAGCAGTCCATCACCGGGCGTAGTTATGCCGGCAGCTGGGTAGGGCCGATGCTGATGATGGGCAGCCAGCGCATGGACCGCGGGCAGATCGCCGCGCGCTTCGATGCGCTCAATACCCAGGCGCAGGTAAGCGGCGGTGTGCAGGGGGCGGGCATCAGGCTCAACGGCAAGCGCGATACCTTGCTCGACGCGCTGCGGTTGGCCGCCGATGTGCTGCGTCATCCGGCGTTCCCCGCGGAGCAGTTTGAACAGCTCCGTCTGCAGGCCATCACCGGCCTGGAGTTCCAGCGCAAGGAGCCTGGCACCCTGGCCTCGATGGCCTTGAGCAAGTACTTCGATCCATGGCCGGTGGGGCATCCGCTGCACGTGGAATCGATAGACGAGTCCTTGGCGCGTCTGCAGGCGATCAAGCTTGAGGACATCCGTGCGTTCCACCAGGCCTTCTATGGCAGTTCGGTCGGCGAGATCGCGGTGGTCGGTGATTTCGATCCGGTGGCGATGAAGGCCGAGCTGCAGCGTTTGTTCGCCGACTGGAAGGCGCCGCACGCCTATGCGCCGATCAGCACCCATTACCGCGATGTCGCGGCAATGCATGAGCGCTTCGTTACTCCGGACAAGCCCAATGCTGTGCTGCTGGCCCGGCAGAACGTCTCGATCAACCTGACCGACACGGACTTCCCGGCACTGAACATCGCCATCGGCATCCTCGGCGGCGATCCGCTCAAGGCCCGGCTGGGCGATCGTATCCGGCAGAAGGACGGCCTGAGTTACAACGTGGGCGCCGGTTTGAGCGCGGATGAGAGCCGCGAAGGTCGCGATGACAATGGCAGCATCAGCATCCAGGCCATCGCCGCGCCGGAGAACATGGCCAAGTTGGAAGTGGCGTTGCGTGAGGAGCTGGCCCGCCTGGTTGCCGATGGCATCACCGCGCAGGAACTGCGCGATGCGGTGGCCGAGAAGAAGGTGGCGCGTGAGCAGTCGCGCGCCGTCGACGGTGCAATCGCTGGTCTGTTGACCGATCACCTGTATTACGGCCGCGACATGGCGTTTGAAGCGCAGCGCGATGCGGCCTACCAGGCGTTGACGGTGGAGCAGGTCAATGCCGCCATCCGCAAGCACCTCAAGCCGGAACGGCTGAGCGTGTTTGTTGCCGGCGACTTCAAGTAAGACGCTGGTGGGGCGGCGTGCCGCCCCGTTTCCGCTGCCGCACGTTGGCAGGGGATGCCTGTGCGCCGCCGGGTTGCCCCTGGCGGTTGGGATTGTCTGCTTGGTCCGGGCTTGGCCCGTACACCGAGCTGCCCAGTTCAGGCGGGGCGGGGCGGTCTTTTTGCCGCTCCGGACTGCCTGCTGGCGGCCGCACCCGCCCGGCGCTGTTAGAATTGGCCCGACCTGTTTTTTTCCTTGAATGACGCCATGAGCCATACCGCCACCGCGCCCGCCAACGCCGAGAAGCGTTACACCGTGCATCGCGCTGACCTGCCGCTGAGCTGCCCGACGCCGGAAATGGCGCTGTGGAACTCGCACCCGCGGGTTTACCTGCCGATCGAGAACGAACCCAATGGCGAGGCAGCCTGCCCGTATTGCGGTTCGGTGTTCGTACTGGCCGACTGATCGCTGACCGATGCGCCGTTTGACGGTGGTGCAGTTGCTACCGGCGCTGCATTCCGGCGGCGTCGAGCGTTCGACCCTGGAAATTGCCGCTGCACTGGTGTCCGCGGGCCATCGGGCTATTGTCGTGTCCGCTGGCGGGCGCCTGCTACAGCCACTGCTGGACAGCGGTGCCGAGCATCTGACCCTGGACATCGGGCGTAAATCGCTGCTGACCCTGCGCCATGTGGCATCGCTGCGACGCTTGTTCAGCGAAACCGGCGCCGACATCGTGCACGCACGTTCACGCTTGCCGGCCTGGCTGGGCTGGTATGCCTTGCGCGGCATGCCCGCGGGCCAGCGTCCGCACTGGATGACCACCATGCACGGGCTGAACTCGCCCGGTCGCTACAGCGGCATCATGGCCAGTGGCGAGCGGGTGATCTGCGTATCGCAGACCGTGCGTGACTACCTGCTTGAACATTACCGGGAGACCGACCCGGCCACGCTGCGGGTGATACCGCGCGGCGTGGATGTCGCCCAGTTCCCGCGCGTGGAGCGCAGCGACCGTCGGCCGCGTCTGGCGGTGGCCGCGCTGCATCCAGCGCTCGCCGGGCCGGCGCCATTGCTGCTGTTGCCCGGACGCGGCACCAGGCTCAAAGGCCATGCGCATGCGCTGCATCTGCTGGCCGGGCTGCATCGGCAAGGCCAAGCGGCCGTGCTGTGGATGCCGGGCGTACGTGAACCTGGCCGCGAGGCTTATGTGCGCGAGCTGGAGCAGTTGGCGCAGACCCTGGGCGTGGCCGATCAGGTGGTGCTGGGCGAACCCACCACCGGCATCGCCGAGGCCTATGGAGCCAGCGATCTGGTGCTGCAGCTGTCGGATAAACCGGAAGCGTTTGGCCGCACCGTGCTGGAGGCGCTGTCGGTGGGTCGACCGGTGGTGGGCTGGAATCATGGCGGGGTAGGCGAGTTGCTCAGCCAGCTGCAGCCGTCCGGCGCCGTCGCGCGTGGTGACATGCAGCAGCTGACGCACAGCGTGCTGCACTTGTTGCAGAGTCCGCCGTCGCTTCCGCGACGGATTCCCTATACGTTGCAGGCCATGCAACGTGCGACCCTGGATGTCTATGCAGAACTCGCTGGCTGATCGTTCCCACGCAGTGATGCCGCGTCAGGCCGGCTGGTGGGCGCCGATCTGGGTGATCGCCTATGTCGCGTTCCTGCCCTTGCCCGGTATCGCCGAGTCGGTGCTGGTGCTGGGCGCCTTGTTCACCGTCGTGCGTTTGCTGCTGTTGCGGCTGAAGAAAGGCAGCGGTATCCGGAGCCTGTTGGGGGTGCCCGCGTTGGCACTGACCAGCGTGCTGTTCTGCGCGTACTGGCTGCCGCAGCTCGGCTCAGCAGTGGGTGCGGACGACCCGGGCAAGGTCTGGGGCAAGGTCGCCAGCGGACTGCGCTACCTGCCCTTCATGTGGCTGGTGGCGATAGCTGTCGCTACGCCGCAGCGCCGCCACACCAGCTTTACCGGCTTGGCGGTGATCACCGGATTGTGGACAGTGGATGCACTGCTGCAGGCTGCGATCGGCACCAGCCCCTTGTTCTGGAGCTTGGACCAGCTCAAATGGTTGAGCAGCGGGCATGGCCTGTGCTCGCTGGAGGAAGTTGCCGCGGCTGATCGCCTGCCCGGCATCTTCGGTCCATGCAATCTGAAATTCGGCCAGGTGCTGGCCACGCTCTCGCCATTCCTGCTGTTCCCTGTCGGTGCCCGCTGGGGGCGCTGGGCGTGGCTGTTGGCCGCCGCCGCGGTCGGGGTGGTGCTGGTGCTTGCGGGTTCGCGCGCCTCGCTGATCACCTATGCGCTGGTCCTGCTGATTTCCGGCCGGCGCTTACTGGGCGCCAAGTGGCTGCTGCTGGTGCTGTTGGCTGGCGTTGTCGGCATCGGCGCATTGGTTGTGGGCTCGGCGCAGGTGCGTGAGCGCTTTGCGCGTACTGCGATGGCCTTCAATGGTGATGCAAACGGGGTCAATGAGGCCTTGTCAGGGCGCAGCCAGATCTGGTCGGCGGCGCTGTGCATGGTGCGCGAGCATCCAATCAACGGGGTAGGTGCGCGCGGTTTCCGCGATGCATACCCGGCATGCAACCAGAGCCCGCAGCAGGGGCCGGTATGGGGCGAAGGTCCGGCCTTGCATGCCCACCAGATCGTGCTGGAGATCCTTGCCGAAACCGGCGTACTGGGCCTGTTGCTGTGGATTGCCGGCGCGGCGATGGCGTTGCGTGCCTGGATCTATGCCGGGCCGGAAGCGCGTGCCCGGGCGCGTCCGGCGGCGGTGGCACTGGCGGTGACGGTGTTCCCGCTCAATACCCATCTGGCGTTCTATTCCGCCTTCTGGGGCGGGCTGACGGTGTTGCTGGCGGCGCTGTACGCCGGTGCCTTGCTGGCCGAGCCAGCGCAGCGCGACGGCTGAGCCGGGATCCGGCTCAGTCGTAGAAGTGGCTGCGGCCTTCGGGCTGGCGCTTGAAGCGGCGATGGATCCACAGGTACTGCGACGGTGCCTCGCGCACCATCTGCTCGATGGCGGCGTTGACCTGGGCGGTGTCGGCAACCGGATCATCGGTGGGAAAGTCGGGCAGGGGCGGTGCGATCTTCAGCACATAACCGCTGCCTTCGCGGCGATGGAAGTAGGGCACCACGGCACAGCCTGTCATCCGTGCGAACTGGTGGGTGGCGGTGATGGTGGACGCGGGCATGCCAAAGAAGGGCACGAACACCGAGTCCTTGCCGCGCATGTCCTGATCCGGTGCGTACCAGAGGAAGCCGCCTTTCTTCAGATGGCGCACGGTGGCGCGGATGTCCTCGTTGGCGAACATCGCGCTGGCATAGTTGAGCCGGCCGCTCTTTACCGCCCATTCCATCACCGGGTTGCGGTACTTGCGGTACATGCCGGCCAGCGGCACGTGATCGCAGAGCAGACGGCCACACATTTCCAGGGTCATGAAGTGGCCGGAAACCAACAGCACGCCGCGACCCTCGGCCTGCAGCGCTTTGAGGTGTTCCAGGCCTTCCCACTGCACCTGCGGGCGGATCACGTCGATCCTGCCCCACCAGGCGCGGGCGAATTCGAATACACCGACGCCAAGCGCGTCGAAGCTGTCACGCAGCAGGCTTTGCCGCCAGGCCTCGTCCTGCTCCGGGAAGCAGAGTTTGAGGTTGACCTCGGCGGCGCGACGACGGCTGCGTGCCAGGTGCAGGGCCAGCCAGCCGATGCCGCGCCCCAATGCACGCTGCAGCGTCCATGGCAGGCGCGCGGCGATGAAGGCAATGCCTAGCCAGGCAAAGGTCGGCCAATGGCGTGGCTGCAGTAGCGAGGGTCGGGTGGCGGTGGAGGGTGAATCGGACATGTGTTGATTCTAAGCCACGGGGATGATGGCGGGCGTGGATGGGGTTTGCTGGAGTAGGTGGGGACGGTGCGGAGTCGGCGAAGGCGAAAAGCAACGGCACCCCTCCTCGGTCCTCCGCTGCGCTGTGCGCAAGGGAGGGGACGAGGCGAAGCGGGTCTTCGTCTCGCGCAATTCCGGCGTTCTCCCGTATCCTTCTGCGATGCGTAAGGATCCGATCGAGCTACTGCTGCGCGGCGTTTATTCCGCCGTGCTCTATCTGCTGCTGCCCATCACCGTCTATCACCTGGTGTGGCGCGGGTTTCGCGTGCGCGAATATTTCCGGCGCTGGGACGAGCGTTACGCCTCGTACCCGGACAGTGGCAGCCAGCCGCGGGTGTGGTTGCACGCGGTGTCGGTGGGCGAGGTCAACGCGGCAGCGCCGCTGGTCAACGCACTGCGCGCGCAGCGCCCGGACATCCGCTGGATCATTACCACCATCACCCCGACCGGTTCGCAGCGCGTGCGCGCGCTGTGGGGCGATGCGGTGGATCACGTGTATCTGCCGTATGACGTGCCCGGCAGCGTCAGCCGGTTTCTCGAGCACTTCCAGCCCAGCCTGGCGCTGATCCTGGAAACCGAGCTGTGGCCAAACATGTTGTTTGGTTGCCGTGACCGTGACATCCCGGTCTATATCCTCAACGCGCGCCTGTCGGCGCGTTCCTTGAAGGGCTATCGCGTGCTGAAAGCGCTGGTTGGGCGTGCGCTGCGCACGGTCACCTGCGTCGCCGCACAGTCGCAGGCCGACGCCGAACGTTTCATCGAGCTCGGTGCATTGCCCGAACAGGTGCAGGCCTTGGGCAATCTGAAATTTGATATCCATCCGCCGGATCCGACGGCGCTGCTGCAGGCATTCCACCAGCACGTGGCGACCAAGCGGCCAATATGGATCGCTGCCAGTACCCACGAAGGTGAAGAGCAGGCGGTGATCGAGATCCATGCGCGCTTGTTGAAGCAGCATCCGGATGCCTTGCTACTGTGGGCACCGCGTCACCCCGAACGTTTCGCCAAAGTGGAAGCGTTGGCGCGAGAGTCGGGCTGGCGTGTGGCGACACGCAAGGCGCAGCAATGGCCGGGCGCGGATGCACAGGTATTCGTGATCGACACACTTGGCGAGCTGATGGCGTTCTATGCCTGCGCGCAGGTCGCGTTTGTCGGCGGCAGTCTGCAGGCCATCGGTGGCCACAATCTGCTGGAGCCAGCGGCGATGGGTACGGCAGCTGTGACCGGCCCGCACCTGCACAACTTCGCCGAGATATCGAGGCGTATGGATGAGGCCGGTGCGTTGTGCATCTGCGCCGATGCGGCCGAGGTTGGCGCAGCGGTGTCGCGCCTGTTGCAGGACGATACCGAGCGCGAGCGCATGGTGCAGGCGGGGCGTGCACTGGTGGCCAATGGCCGTGGCGCGCTTGAGCACACGGTTGCATTGATCACCCCGCAGTTGCCGCCGCCGAGTGCGTCCGCGTCGTAGCGGTTTACCCGCAGCCATGGAAGTGATTGTCTGTGGGAGCGGCGTAAGCCGCGAAGCTGACGGTGTTGGAGATCTTGGCGCTGATGCGGGCTGATGCTGTGCGTGCTTCGCGGCTTACGCCGCTCCTACAAAAGAAAGAGAAGCGATGCCGATCGGGTGAAGGCGATCGCCGGCAATGTTCCAGAAACAAGAAAGGCGGGCCGAGGCCCGCCTTTCTGCATTACCTTTCCGCGCAGGTTTACTGTGCGTTGCTCGGCTGCAGCTTGGCAGCGGCATCCACCGTCAGCAGGCGGTTGATGTCCTGGACTTCGTTGATTTCCAGATCGCCGATGGCCTGGCTCAACTGCAGGCGGGCCAGCAGGAAGTTGTAACGGGATTGCGCGTAGTCCACCTGCGCACGGAACAAGGTGCGCTGGTTCTGCACCACGTCCAGCACGGTGCGGGTACCGACTTCCAGGCCGACCTGCGAGGCGTCGTAGGCGCTCTGTGCCGAGACCACGGTCAGGCGACGTGCTTCCACTTCGCTGATGCCGGCGACCAGTGCCTGGTAGGCATTGCGGGTATTGCGGTCGAGGGCACGCTTCTGCTGTTCGAAGGTGTCCTGGGCGATGTCACGACGGGCCAGCGCCTGGCGTACGCCGGACTGGGTGGCGCCACCGGCGAAGATCGGCACGTTCAGGGTCAGGCCGATCGAGTTGGTGGTGGCATCCGGAACAGCAGTGCCGCTACCGGTGCTGTCACCCCAGCGGGCGCTCTTGCCCCAGCTGCCGCCCAGGGACAGGGTCGGGTAGTGGCCGCCACGAGCGGAGGAGACGTTGGACTCTGCGGCGCTGACCTGCAGCTCCTGCGCCTTCAGCGCCGGGTTGCGCGAGACCGCATCGGTGACCAACTGGTCGACGTTGCCACGGTTGGCCGGCAGTTCCGGACGGAAGTCGACCGGCAGGCCGCGGACATCGCGTACCGGCTGGCCGGTCAGCTCGGTCAACGCCTGGTAGGCGTCTTCCAGTGCATTGCGGGCAAGAATGGTATCGGCGCGGGCCTGATCGTACTGGGCACGTGCTTCGTGCATATCGGTGATCGGCGCCAGACCTACTTCCAGACGCTTGTCGGCGTAGTCGAACTGCTTCTTGGCAGCGGCTTCGTTGGTCTCGGCGGCGGTCAGCGATTCAATGCCGACCAGCACGTTGAAGTAGGTGGTCGCGGTGCGCACGACCAGCTCATCGTTGGCCGATTCCAGGGTGAAGTCGGCGGCCTTGCTGACGTCGCGCTGCGCGCGCAGGTTGGCGAACTGGCTCCAGTTGAACAGGGTCTGGCTGCCGTTGATGCCGTAGCTGCGGGTCTTGGAGGTGGAGCTGCCGCTGATGTCGTCGTACTTGGTGCGGGTGCGATTCAAGGAAGCCTCGCCGCCGATCTGCGGCAGCAACGCGGCACGTGCCTGTACCGCGCCTTCCTTGTCGAACAGGCGGGTGGACTCGGCCGCAGCCAGCTGCGTGTCACCGTTGCGGGCCATTTCGTAGACCTGCAACAGGTCGGCGGCATGGGAAGTCAGCGGAGTGAGAGCGACTGCCAGCGCAAGGGTGAGGGATCGGCGGATCATTGCGGCTTCCTTGGAAGGTTTCAGAGTTGGAATTGCGGTGCGGGCGCAGCGCCCTGCAGGTAATCAAGATCGGTTTCGAACAGCGAATTGACAGTGCCGTCGGCCTGGACCAGCACCGCTTCCATCACCGGCGAGACGCCGCGGATGGCAAACAGGCGGCCGCCAGTGCGCAGCAGCTTCAGCAGTTCGGCCGGAACGGTTTCCACCGCGCCGGTGATGCAGATGGCGTCGAACTGACGCTGGCTCTGCCAATTCAAGCCGTCAGCCACTTCAATGCGGACATTGCTGCCCAGCTTGGCGGCGTCCAGGTTCTGGCGGGCACGCTCGGCGAGTTCCGGCTGGATTTCCAGGCTCAGCACTTCGCGGGCCAGTTCGCCCATGCAGGCGCTCAGGAAGCCGCTGCCGGTGCCGATTTCCAGCACTTCGTCGGTCGGCTGCAGATCCAGCGCCTGCAAGGTACGGCCTTCGATGACCGGCTTCATCATCTTCTGGCCATGGCCCAGCGGCAGCTCGATGTCGGCATAGGCCAGGGCGCGGTGCGATTCGGCGACGAAGGCTTCACGCGGCAGGCGGGCCAGCACGTCCAGCACGCGGACCTCCAGCACATCCCAGGGCCGGATCTGCTGTTCAACCATCATTTCGCGGACGTGGGAGTAATCGATCGTCATGGGAAGCTCATCATTCCAGCGCAGTGGGCCGGCCATTTTACCGGTTACCAGGCACAAAGTACGGATTGAACATTGCGGGGACAGCGGCGCCCGACGCAGTGCCGGAAGTCATTCGGACCACCGGTTCATTCAGGTTTCTGGCGCGGTTCATACGCCCGCAGGAAAAAATCAACGCTGGCGGCGATATGGGCGTCGGCATCGAGCTCATCCGGGGCAGCGCACAGGCCACACATCATATGCGTATGGACCTCGCCCTTGATCAGGCAGAAGAACTGACGCGCGGCCAGGGCCAGGTCATCGATTTCCAGCTGGCCACGCACGACGCGGGCGCCGAGGAACTCGGCCAGCGCGGTTTCGGTGCGCGCCGGGCCGGCCTGCCAGAACATCTGGCGGACATGGTCGTCGGTATCCGTGGTCATCATCATGCGCTGGGTGGCAATGGCCGCGTCGCTGCTGATCAGGCCAAAAAACGCATGGCCGATGCCGAGCAACTGGCCGTGCAGCGGTGCCTCGTTGTCGGTGATGAACAGCTCGTCGGGCATCATTTCCACGCACTTGGCCTGGATCGCCTCACTGAACAAGGTGTCCTTGTCGCCGAAATGGCTGTAGACCGTGAGCTTGGAGACGCTGGCACGGGCAGCGATTTCGTCCATGCTGACGCCGTTGAAACCCTGCTCGATGAACAACTCCTTGGCCGCGTCCAGGATGGCCGCGCGCTTGCCAAGGTCCTTGGGGCGACCCGGACCTGAGCTGCGTGGCGCCGCTGCTGCCGACGCTGGGGAGGGTTTTTTCGGAGACATCAGGTAATACTAGACCAGCTGGTTCGATATTTATACTATACCGACGCGTTTAGTAATGGCGGTGAAACCCCGCCATCTCTCTCCCCTTGCGTTCGCGACCCTACTTATGAACACCCTGCGCTGGATTGGTTGTTGCCTGTTCTTGCCCTTGCTTGTTGCCTGCGGCAAGCCCGAAACCGCCGCTGTACCCGCCGTGCCCGTGCTGGTGGAGCACCCCTCCGGCAATGGCGGGATGGCAATCAGTGCCTATCCCGGCGAAGTACGGGCCCGCGAGGAAACCGCGCTGTCGTTCCGCGTTGGCGGCAAGCTGCTGCGGCGTGAGGTCGATGCCGGCCAGCGGGTGAACAAGGGCCAGTTGCTGGCCGAGCTCGATGTAGCCGACTACAACCTGCAGGCGCGTGCGGCGCAGGCACAGTTTGCTGCCGCCGAAGCCGACCTGGTGCGTGCCCGCGATGAGCACAAGCGCTATCAGGCGCTGGCCAGCCAACAGTTGGTCAGCCAGTCGGCGCTGGACGCGCAGACCGCTGCGCTGAAAGCGGCCCAAGGCCAGGCCGATGCGGCGCGGGCCAATCTCGATGTCGCCCGCAACCAGTCTGGCTACGCCCAGCTGCATGCACCGGAAGGCGGCATGATCGCTACCCGCGAGGCCGAAGCCGGGCAGGTGGTCGCTGCCGGCCAGACCATCTATACGATGGCAGCTGATGGCGCGCGCGAAGTTGCCATCGCACTGCCGGAAAGCGTCATCCGTGATTTCAGCGTTGGCCAGGCGGTCGAGGTCGAGCTGTGGAACCAGGAAGGCAAGCGGCTGTCGGGCAGCATCCGCGAGATCGCTGCTGCTGCTGATCCGCAGGCGCGTACCTATGCTGCACGGGTTAGCCTGGCGGCCGATGCGCTGGAGGCCGTTGAACTGGGCCAGAGCGCGCGCGTATTCGCCGCCCACGGCAAGAACGGTGTTATGAGCGTGCCGCTGGCAGCGGTGCAGGCTGGCAAGCAGCCGCAGCAGGCCAGCGTCTGGGTGGTGAACCCGGCCGATGGCAAGGTGCAGGCGCGCGCGGTGACGCTGGGTGCCTACGGCGCGGAAAGCGTGCCGGTGCTGACGGGTTTGAAGGCTGAAGACTGGGTGGTCGCCGCTGGCGGCCATCTACTGCGCGAGGGCCAGCCGGTGACGGCCGTGGATCGCAGCAACCGGCCGGTGCTTGCGCCTGCCGCTGCATCCGCAAAGAAAGGGGAGTGAGGCGTGAAACGCTTCAACCTCTCCGAATGGGCGCTCGGTAACCGCCCGCTGGTGTTGTTCATGATGATCGCCATGGCGATCATCGGTGCCTGGTCGTACAAGCACCTTGGCCAATCCGAAGATCCGCCGTTCACCTTCAAGGCGATGGTGGTGCAGACCATGTGGCCCGGCGCTACCGCCGAGCAGGTTTCCAAGCAG